>NZ_VOYT01000009.1:0-109968 GCF_013420145.1 Acinetobacter sp. YH12021 | reverse complement strand
AAAGTCGTTTGAATGATTTCTTCTTGGTCTACGTGCCATAAAATACTCCATATATTGATGTTTATAACATCATTTGAGGAGCAGAGTATCACTTATAGGAGTTGTTCAAATTTCCGGATCCATCTCTCTATGCTGGTTTTATATGTGGCACATCTGGACGCTCAACACCTTGATGGTCAAAAAACTTATACACCATTGCCGCCAACTTGATAAACGCCTGTTCAAACGTATCTGCCCAAACATCTAAACGATAGTCATGATAATGCTCTTGGTATAATTTACCACCATCTTCTACTTTATTGAGATGTGAGCCAGTCTCTAAATAAATCACTAATTTCCCCATCATCTTCATCATTATATGCACCGTGATAAACATTTTGGCAATGTCCCCATGTATTCCAGTGCCATGATGGTACACCGCCAGTAACCATCCAAAAAGCTGGGTGTGTATCAATAAAATGATAGGCAGTTAAAAAGTCCGTTGGATTTGCGAGATATGCTTGCTCATTTTCAAAGGCAGTCTGTAAAGCAGATTGTAAATGCTCAAATTTATTTTGATCGGTATAGGAAAACAAACCACTAGAAAGATACTCAGAGGTTTTAAAAAATAGGCAACCATTTTCTTTATCCTCACCAAAATATTGATAAACCTCTGGTGGAATCTGTAAATCTGTCGGTTTGACATGATGGATCTGGTGTTGTACGTCTTTTAAGCTCGCGTGAATTGCTTCCATACGATCGGGGTAAGTGACGACAAGTTTCGTATCTCGCAGTGATAAAATTGCTGGTTCAGTCATTTGGAGTAACTGTTCTAATAACCAGTCTGGTAATTGTTTTAATTCGGTGAGTTGCATTTTTATCCATTCTATTTTTAAACAATTTCAACATATTACATAAGTTTCACAACATAATTTGTGCAAGTTATTTATAGCATTGGCGATATAACGCCCGTACCATCTACTAAATGAAAATGATTATCTGGAATGTTGTAAAGTGCCGTTCTAGATATTTTAAAAAATAGAAAAAATGTGTTTTAACCGGCGGTGTGGGTATCATCCCATTGAGCCATTATAGATTTTTCATCTTGGTTTAGATTTTCAAAAAGCTCGATTTTCCTTTCTTTAGTTTTTCTATATAAGCCTCACATTGAGCAGGCAAACCGAGATGATATTTTAAAGCGCTATCCGCTTTTGCTGTCACATACTCAATATTTTGAATTTCACGCTGCTGAGCAAAAATTTGAATCGCAGGATGTAACTGTTCTGAGCAACTTGCATCATTGCTAAAGTATTTTAACATCTTGGTTTCTGCAAAATAAATTGCAGCAAACAATCGCCCATCCTTAAAAACAATCGCTGATGAAGCATCTAATCTGGTTCCAGACCTACCTTCATAATACAGAGCCTCATCTGTTTTCAGTAAATAGGGCGCTGAGTAATTGTCGAAATTAGATTGAAATTTTAGATAATCATGCTTTAGCAAGGTTTGAAGTTCTGTTTGGATTTTTGGATTCAAAGCAATTTGAGGAATTGATGAAATATCTGAATATTGAATTAGGTCTAGTTTTTGAGCATGAGTAAAAACGGAGAGTGAAAAAAGTAGAAAAAGATAATATTTATTCTTCATATCAAATTTATTATTTTTATGTCCATATTGACTTACTTATGGATTGTTCATTTTATATGGACACTTATGGAGTATCAATAAGGGTAAAACCTTTTTGCATTGTATTCATAAACATTCTCCACAAATGTTTGTTAATTTAATTATAAGCTTTGTAAGCTATTTTATACTTAGCACTAAACGTGCCAACTTTTATTATAGACAATTTACACAGAAAAACAGCACCTTACACATAAAAAATTTTCAACTTTTAAAATTACTGTTTATTTATGTTAAAAAGTGACAATTATTGTCAGTTTAAAATTTTGAATTTAACAAATTTTGTCATTTTTAGAGCAATAGGTCGCATTTTTTATTTTAAAAATAAACCTATCACACATTTATTTGTATTTTTGATATAATTTTCAGCAAATTTAGCTAACGTATAGTAGTTATCTTTTGTGCTGATGTGGCTTCCCTTTTTGAAAAAGTAAGTCAAATGTAGTGAAAGCCACCCATGTTTAAAAAATCTCTCCTAGCCTCTCTTTAAAAAAGAGAGGAACATTCATTATAAAATTGATTTATTGTGCAAACATGCTTTTCAAGCTTCCCCCTTTATCAAAGGGGGATTGAGGGGGATTTAAAAAGATTAAGCCATAGATGGTGCAAGGAGGGGGTTGAAAAAGAGAAGAATACTAACAGCTCTCACCCCAAAATAATCGGCGCATTCCCTAGTTCATTCTGTGTGTCTAGCAACTGGCGGTCATAAAAAGCATCCAAAATTTCACCAATTTCTTTCACACCTGTGATTACCGCTTGCCTATACTGCTGCTGTGCCAAACCCTGCACAATATGTGCACAGACCTCATCCCACACCTGTTGCGTGGTCGCGGTTTTAATGCCACGGTCAATTACAATTTCCACTTTGCGTTCACACAAATTCAGGTACAGTAACACACCGCTGTTTAGTTCAGTATCCCAAATACCTAATTCAGCAAACAACTGACGTGCGCGAGCATGGGTGTCTATTGAATAGGCCAAACGTGACGGTAAGCAGCCTTCAATCACCACTTGAATTTCCCCCACATGCCCATGTTCAGCAGCAGTCACTGCTTCTGCAATGGCATGTTGATCCTGCGCATTAAAAAAACGTTTGCTGGCAGGTAAATAAAAGAAATGCTTCAGCCAACGCTTTACACTCGGACGCACTGTAATGTCCATTTTCGGTTGAGTAATAATTTCTGTTGTATCTGTTGTGGTTACCATGATCCTGATGCTCCTCCCCCACCAAAGCTACCACCGCCGCCGCTATAGCCACCGCCACCCAAACCGCCGCCGCCAAAACCACCACCACGTCCGCCACCACGCCCCGCAGAGGACAAGAAAACTTGGAAAATGGTCTGTGCAATAGCAGTAATGAGTAAAATGAAAATTCCCGCGCCAATCATTAAACTGGTGATTAAGCCTGCACCATTGACCAAACCTGCTACTGTTCCTGCCACGGCGGCGGTTGAAGCACTTAAACGTTTTCCGACAATCAATGAGCCAATCACCCCTGCAATTAAAATAAATAAAGCAGTGCTCAAGGTTTTTTCACGCGCCTGTTGTTCTTGCAAGGCTTGTTCCTGACGCTGTTTTAGTTCTTGCGCCGCCTGTGCAGCAACTTCGGGGTCAAGGTTTAAAATCCGTTCAATTTCTGCCAAGCCAGCATCTATGCCTTGAGCATATTGCGCTTGTTTAAAATACGGCGTAATGCGTTGGTTAATAATCCGACTGACTACAATATCGGGTAGCACGCCCTCTAAACCATAACCTGTTAAAATCTGAATCCGACGGTCATTGACTGCTATTGCCATTAGCAAACCATTGTCTTGCTTGGCAGAACCAAGTTGCCATTGTTCTGCGACCCGCATGGCAAAATCAAAAATATCTTCCTGCCCTGTGGTCGGTACAATCACCACCCCAATTTGTGCTTTGGCTTGTTGATGTAAATTTAAAATTCGCTGACTGATTTGCTGTTTTTCTGTGGCAGTCAGCAGATTGGCTTGATCGACTACGGGCTGATTCAAGGTCGGCAAAGCACGGATAGATTCACCCTCTGCCATATCATTGGCAATTTGCGGTTGCTGAACGGTTGTTTCTACAGGTGCTTGCTGAGTCGTAGATGTAGGCTGGCGTGAATTTGTAAAATCTGGGATGGGGTTGGCACTTTGAGGATGCTGTTGCTGCACAATTTTACCCAGCACTACAGCTTCGGCGGTTTCATCGGTTGCAGTGGCAACTTCACTATATGCCAAGCAGCTGAAACACATCACCATAATGAGCAGCAATATTTGCCCAAGGTTCATGCGGGTCTTGCTGTGCGATTGCAGCATCCAGACATCCTCCTAGGCGTTATTCAAACGAAACTTTCGGTGCGGTTTGTGCGCTTTGCTCGGCACTGAAGTTTGGTTTGGTGTCCATGCCAATCACTTTGGCGGTCATCACTTGCGGGAATTGACGTGCATAGCTGTTAAAGTCTTGCACTGTGCTGATGTAACGGTTACGCGCCACGGCAATACGGTTTTCTGTGCCTTCTAGTTGTACTTGTAAATCACGGAATTGCTCATTGGCTTTTAAGTCTGGATAATTTTCAGACACCGCAATTAAACGTGATAAGGCACTGGTCATTTGCGCCTGTGCTTCCTGATATTTCTGGAATAACGCAGGGTCTTCTAATACCGACTTATCCACTTTTAAGCCTGCGACATTGGCACGTGCCTGAGTGACTTCAGTCAAGACTTGTTCTTCATGTTTGGCATAGCCTTTGACCACATTCACCAAGTTTGGCACTAAATCGGCACGGCGTTGATATTGGTTTTGGACTTCTGACCAAGAAGCAGTCACGGCTTCATCTTTTACTTGTAAGGTGTTATAGCCGCAGCCGCTTAATGTCAAAGTACTGGTTAAAGCCACTGCGAACATGGTTTTTTTTGTGAAATTCATAAATTAACCTCTAAATTTTCTTTGTATTTGTTTGAAATGATTTCATTCTAACGTGAAATTCCGACGTGTTTGTGTATTTTGTTTAATCGCAGTGTATTACCAGAATGCTTACAGCAAATTGAATTGATATTGATGTTCATTCTCTTTGGCCAAATATGGTTCAGGAATGAGGGATATATTCCGCAAGAGGATGAGGGGATTTTATCCACTACAAAAGGTTGTTTTCATAAATTATTTTTGAATCTCTGCAAAGGAAATTCCTTCTCCCAGAGGAAGAAGGAAGTTTCAATATCCATTTAAATATGAATATAACGATCATTTCTTGATTTATGGAAGATATCTATTAAAAAAAGGACTGAATTCCTTAAAAATCAGCCCTTTCAACATCTAAGCAAAAGAAACTCGTTTAGACCTCTAAATAATCTAAAATACCTTCTGCTGCCTGACGACCTTCCCAAATTGCAGTCACGACCAAATCAGAACCACGCACCATATCGCCTCCTGCAAAAATTTTCGGGTTAGACGTTTGGAACTTAAATGTTTGCTGTTCTGCTGCCACTACACGACCTGAACCATCTACCCCAATATTGGCAGAGGCAAACCAATCTGCAGGGCTGGCACGGAAACCAAAAGCAAGCAATACCGCATCGGCAGCTAAAATTTCTTCTGAACCTGGAACAGGCTCTGGGCTGCGACGACCACGACTGTCTGGCTCACCCAATTGCGTGGTGACCACTTTGACACCTGTGACTTTGCCATTTTCACCGACAATTTCAATGGGTTGACGGTTAAATAAGAAGTTCACACCTTCTTCACGGGCATTGGTCACTTCACGGCGTGAACCTGGCATATTGGCTTCATCACGACGATAAGCACAAGTGACTTGCTGCGCACCTTGACGAATTGAAGTACGGTTACAGTCCATGGCAGTATCCCCACCACCCAGTACAATCACTTTTTTGCCTTCAACACTAATGTATTCTGCAGGGTCTTTTTCCCAGCCTTGGCAACGGTTGACATTGGCAATCAAGAAATCCAGCGCATCATAAACACCATCTAAATCTTCACCTGCAAATCCACCTTTCATATAGGTATAAGTGCCCATGCCCATGAATACTGCATCATAATCGGCAAGCAATTGTTCAATCGTGATATCTGTACCAATTTCGGTATTTAAACGGAATTCGACCCCCATGCCAGAAAAAATTTCACGGCGGCGTTTCATCACGTCTTTTTCCATTTTAAATTCTGGAATACCAAAGGTCAGCAAGCCACCAATTTCAGGACGTTTGTCAAAGACTACCGGTTTGACGCCATTACGCACCAAAATATCGGCACAGCCCAAACCTGCAGGGCCTGCACCAATAATCGCAACTTTTTTATCGGTCCATTTCACATGCGACATGTCTGGACGCCAACCCAAGGCAAAAGCAGTATCGTTGATGTACTTTTCGGCATTGCCAATGGTCACTGCACCAAAACCATCATTTAAGGTACATGCGCCTTCACACAAGCGATCTTGTGGACAAACCCGTCCACAAACTTCAGGCAAAGTATTGGTTTGATGACACAATTCTGCTGCCTGAAAAATACGGCCTTCCGAAATCAGTTTAAGCCAGTTCGGAATATAGTTATGCACAGGGCATTTCCATTCACAGTAGGGGTTACCACAGCCCAAACAACGATGGGTCTGATTGGCCGCCACTTCTGCAGTAAATGGTTTATAAATTTCCACAAACTCATTTTTGCGGACATCGAGATCTTTTTTCTCTGGATCTTGGCGTGCTACATCCAGAAATTGAAAGTCATTATGTAGGCGTTCTGCCATGTCTTTCTCCGTAGGTGGATGTGGATAACGCGACATTTACACTGGGTATAAGTCTAAAGTTATCCACATCTGCCGAATGCTGAGTCGTGGATTATTGTGGATCTGCTTGGGTGGTTTTCAACAAAGTCTGCAAGTTGGCAGCTTTTGGTTTTACCAACCAGAATTTACGGCTATAGAAATCAAACTCATGACGGATCTTATACGCCCACGCACTGCCTGTTTCAGCAATGTGTTCATCTAAAATACGTCCTAAGAATGCTTTATGTTCTTCCATCGCTTCAGTCGAAATACGATTCAGCTCAATCAGTTCGTGGTTGTAACGGTCTACAAAGTCATTATCCAAATCCAGTACATAGGCAAATCCACCTGTCATGCCCGCACCAAAGTTGTGTCCCACTTTGCCCAATACCGTGACAATCCCGCCAGTCATATATTCACAGCAGTGGTCGCCTGCCCCTTCAATCACAGCGAAGGCACCTGAGTTACGCACCGCAAAGCGCTCACCTGCCGTACCTGCAGCAAATAATTTACCACCGGTTGCACCATAGAGACAGGTATTACCAATTATCGCTGTGTTTTGAGTTTGGAAAGGCGAACCTTTTGGTGGGAAGATGGAAATTCGTCCCCCCGCCATGCCTTTACCCACATAGTCATTGGCATCACCTTCAAGTTTGATATGCAAACCACCTGCATTCCAAACACCTAAAGATTGTCCCGCAGTACCCGTAAGGTTCAATTTGACAGGATGATGTTCCATGCTCAAGTTACCATAACGACGCGCAATTTCACCTGAAATACGCGCACCAATTGAACGGTCACAGTTGCTCACATTAAAGTAATATTCGCCCCCTGTACCTGCTTCAATTGCAGGCAACATCTCTGCAATCATTTTTTCAGCCAAGATGCCTTTGTCAAATGGCGCATTGCCTTCAACCTGACAGTATTGCGCTTTGCCTTCTGCCGCAGGGTGCGATTCCAACAAGGCGCTTAAATCCAAGTGCGCATGTTTTTCGGTTTCACCCGGTAAAATTTCTAGCAAGTCGGTACGACCAATCAAGTCTTTCAAGCTCGCAACACCCAGTGCAGCTAAACATTCACGGGTTTCTTCCGCAATGAAAGTGAAGAAGTTGATCAGCATTTGTGGTTCACCAATATAGTGTTCCTGACGCAAATGATCTTGCTGCGTTGCTACCCCTGTTGCACAGTTATTTAAGTGACAGATACGCAAGTATTTACAACCTAAGGCAATCATTGGCGTTGAACCAAAACCGAAGCTTTCCGCACCTAAAATTGCCGCTTTCACCACATCTAAACCAGTTTTTAAGCCACCATCGGTTTGCACACGGACTTTGCCACGCAAGTCATTCACACGCAGTGCCTGATGCGCCTCGCTTAAACCCAACTCCCACGGTGAACCTGCATGGTGAATAGAGGACAGTGGCGATGCTGCGGTACCGCCATCATAACCCGAGATGGTAATGAAGTCGGCATAGGCTTTAGCGACACCTGCTGCAATGGTACCCACACCCGGTTCAGACACCAGTTTGACCGATACCATGGCTTGCGGATTGACTTGCTTTAAATCGAAAATCAATTGTGACAAGTCTTCAATCGAATAAATATCGTGGTGCGGTGGTGGTGAAATCAAAGTGACACCCGGCACAGAGTAACGTAAACGGGCAATCAAGCCATTCACTTTACCACCCGGTAACTGACCACCCTCGCCTGGTTTTGCACCCTGTGCCACTTTAATCTGCAAAACTTCTGCAGAGGTTAAGTAAGCAGGTGTGACCCCAAAGCGTCCCGAAGCAATCTGTTTGATTTTCGAGTTACGAATCGTGCCATAACGCGCAGGGTCTTCACCGCCCTCACCTGAGTTTGAACGCCCACCAATGGTGTTCATGGCTATCGCAATGGCTTCATGTGCTTCTGGTGACAACGCACCCAAAGACATGCCCGCAGAGTCGAATCGCGGTAAAATTTGTTCAACCGATTCCACTTGATCTAAGGCAATTGAATGGTCTGTTTTTAACTTGAATAAATCACGAATGGTTGCAATTGGGCGATTATTCACGATTTCTGCATATTCTTTAAAATCTGCATAATTGCCTGAACGCACCGCTTTGTGTAAAGCGTTGATCACATCTGGGTTAAAGGCATGGTATTCCTTGCCAAATACAAATTTCAGCAAACCGCCCTGATCAATTGGTTTACGTGATTTCCATGCAGTATCTGCCAGTTTTTTCTGATCATTTTCCAGATCGGCAAAGGTAGCCCCCTGAATACGGCTTGGCACACCAATAAAGCAAGTATTCACCACTTCAGCAGACAAACCCACCGCTTCAAACAACTGACCACCACGGTAAGAGGCTACAGTTGAAATCCCCATTTTGGACAAGACTTTGAGCAAGCCTTTTTCAATGCCTTTGCGGAAATTGCTTTGCGCATAAACTGGATCGCCCAATAACTCGCCTTTGGCAATCAAATCATTGATCACATCATAAGCCAAATATGGATACACAGCAGTTGCACCAAAACCGAGCAATACTGCAAATTGGTGCGGATCACGGGCAAAACCTGTTTCCACAATAATGTTGGCATCGGTACGTAAACCGACTTGAATTAAGTGGTGATGCACTGCACCAGTCGCCATGACCGCATTGGCAGGCAAGTAACCTTCACGGATTTTTTTATCGGTGAGTACCAATAAAGTTTTACCCTCACGCACCGCTTGTGCAGCAGTTTCACAAATCCGTTGAATCGCAGCTTGTAAACCTTCATTTTCAGCATAGTTCAGATCGATGTCTGCAATTTCATAGCCTTTACGACCCAAAGTGCGAATTTGGTGCATTTTGGAGTTGGTCAACACAGGACTTGAGATAATCAAGCGGTCTGCATGTTCTGGGCCTTGCTCAAATACGTTTTGTTCACGACCCAAACAGGTTTCCAAAGACATCACGATCGATTCACGCAATGGGTCAATCGGTGGATTGGTCACCTGCGCAAACTGCTGACGGAAATAATCCGACACATGACGTACCTGACGTGATAATACTGCCATTGGCGTATCATCACCCATGGAACCAACGGCTTCTTGACCGCTTTCTGCGATTGGACGCAATAATTGATCACGCTCTTCAAAGGTCACCATAAACATTTTTTGTGCAGCTTTTAAGGCATCACCTTTTAAACCCTGATCACACAAATATTCTTCAAGCTCTGGGCTACCTTGTAAACGGATTGAATTTTCACGTAACCATTCACGATAAGGACGCATTCTTTTCAGATGGTTATTTACATCCTGCGTATCGAGCACTTTGCCAGTAAAGGTATCCACCACCAAAATTTGACCAGGACCAACACGTCCTTTAGAAATTACATCTTCAGGCTCATAACCCCACACCCCAATTTCAGAGGCCAAAGTAATGTAGCCATTTTTAGTGATCACCCAACGTGCAGGACGTAAGCCATTACGGTCTAACATACAGATGGCATGACGACCATCCTGAATCACTAAACCTGCAGGGCCATCCCACGCTTCCATATGTTTAGAGTTAAATTCATAGAAAGCGCGTAAATCGGCATCAATGGTTTCGACGTTCTGCCATGCAGGCGGAACCAACATACGCAAGGCACGGAATAAATCCATTCCGCCACCCACCAGAATTTCCAGCATATTGTCTAAGCTTGAGGAGTCTGAACCTGTACGGTTTACAATTGGGTTTAGCTCTGTCAAACCTGGCAATAATGGATTTTCAAATTTTGGGGTACGTGCCATTGCCCAGTTACGGTTGGCGGTAATGGTGTTGATTTCACCATTGTGTGCTAAATAACGGAACGGCTGTGCCAACGGCCAACGTGGCAAAGTGTTGGTCGAGAAGCGCTGATGGAACACCACAATATGTGATGCCAGACGTTCATCGGCAAGGTCGGTATAAAAGTCTGCAATCGCTGCAGGCATCATCAAACCTTTATAGCTGATCACGGTTGAGCATAGCGTGGTCACATAAAAATATGGATCGGCAGTCAATTGCTGCTCGGCACGACGGCGCGCCAAAAATAGTTTGCGGTTAAATTCAACTTCAGTCACACCCAATGGGCAATTGACAATAATTTGCTCAAAAGCAGGCAAAGACTGCATGGCAATTTCGCCCAATACCTCATTATTGGTTGGCACCACACGCCAAGCCAATACTTTACAGCCTTCTGCTTCAATTTCTTTGGTCAGGATATTTTTTGCATGCGCCGCTAAGGCAGGGTCGAGGTTCAGAAATACTGTACCCACTGCAAAAATTTCGCTCAGAGTAATGTCACTTAAGCGTTTTGCTTCTTCGCGGAAAAATTGCTTTGGCATTGCCAACAGCAAACCACATCCATCGCCCGTTTTACCGTCTGCGGCAATACCACCACGGTGGGTCATGCAACTTAAACTATGAATGGCAGTCTTGACGAGATCATGGCTTGCATCACCCTGCATATGGGCAATTAAACCGAAACCACAGTTATCTTTAAACTCATCCGGTTGGTATAAACCTTGAGCGGGAGCTACAGTATTAGGCGATGGCATGTGCATAGCGTACCCTTCTTTTACTTGCCCAATTGGGCCAATTAAACAATCTGTTTTTGCGATTTAACTCAATTTACAACTCTAAACATCAACCTTGGGTAAATGAAATATCACACATTTATTTCAATCAATACCGATTAAAAAGCCTGAGTGACCGATTCATCATTTACGCAACTTTTACACTTTAATGTAGCAGGCAAATTTGACAGTTTCGCACAATCATTGAATCTTTTTTGCGCCAAAATAGGGACAACAACTCAATTCACGCACCAATAAAAGCAAAAACAATGCCAACTTTATTTTTTATTCGCACATGAGCCAAATCTCAGCTTTAACCCTAAAAATGTAAAATCAGATCACATTTTTAAGTCAAATTCGCACTATTTTTGTGCATTTCATTATTTTTATACACCATGCTGCGCCATTTTAGAACGCATTTTTTAGTGAGAAGAATAATTTTTTTAGATCAAATTGGTGCAATTGAGCCAAAATAGCTCAATGCAAATAATAGACAAAAAGGATAGAACAAATAAAGGCAAGCGATGGTTTGAATGACTAAAATGAAGCTAAAATAATATTGGAAGTGTTTATGATTAGTTAAAAGGATCGCGCACTTCAGGTTCAGGTGCATCTGGCTGAGCAGGTGCTGTACCACTTTGTGATTTTTGTACATCAACGACATTACCCTCCTGATCACGGCGGGTAATTGTAGTGCTGGTGGTACTATTTTGCGGTGCAACTGCCTGCGTAGTCGGTGCAGTCGTTGTGGTTGCAGGTGGTCGTGCCAAAGCACTTTCATCTATTTTAGGCACAGCTGCTGGACGTAAATTTACCGCATATAGCTTAGTGCTCAGCCCCATTTCATCCGCCCCTAAATCATTGACATAAGGACGATAGTCAGCAAATTGCACCACAACAGGCTGAATCGTTTCAGGAAATTTGAATGGCAATGCGGTCAAAGTCTGTGCAGCGTCGCGTTTATTGCCAAAACTGCCATATAACATCACATATTGTTCAGCCTGCCCCTCACCGCTTAAACGGATATAAAACAGCTTGCTCCGATCTGTTTGCTTTTTAATAAAACTTTTAATGATGTTTTCATCATTGACCCGAAACAGTTCAATCGTGCTATTATTTTTTTGTTCCTGAATAAATTTAGTACCGCGAAACTCAGCCTCATGCAAACCAGAAGCCGTTAAACGCGTGGTGAGTTCCAAAGGTCTGACTTCTTCTTGCAAGCCACCCAAATAGGTGGTTGCAGCAACCTTCTCGGGTTGAATTTGTAATTCAATTTCAGACTCTGGTTGTTTTTCAATTTCAACCAGTTCTTCACGGTCTGTCACCGCCCAAAAAATCAGTGCCGCCAATAAACACAGCACCGCGCCCAGCAACCAAATTGACTGTTGAATTTTTTGCCAGTGTGTACGCAGTGCTGTCATATGCTGCCTTTTATGCTTGATTGGCTAAAATCGCCTGTTTCATCAATTCTAAGTCAAACTCTTTGGTGATGATGGCTTGACCCAATTGCTTCATGAGCACCAAACGTAATTGACCATTCAGCACTTTTTTATCGTGTGCCATATAAGCCAAAAACTGATCCAGTGGAATTTGCGGACATACTATCGGTAAATTGGCGCGAGAAATGATATTTTTTGTACGCTCTACATCTTCGGCAGAAATCCAGCCCATACGCTGTGATAAATCGGCTGCCATCACCATCCCTGTCGCAACAGCTTCACCATGTAACCATTTACCATAGCCCAAATAAGATTCAATTGCGTGCCCAAAAGTATGCCCAAGATTCAATAAAGCGCGTTCACCTTGCTCTTTTTCATCATTAGCAACAATACGTGCTTTATGTGCACATGAACGATATACCGCTTCTGCCAGTACAGCAGGATCACGCGCCACTAATGCTTCCATGTGCGTTTCAAGCCATTCTAGAAACTCGACATCACCCAAAAGCGCATATTTAATGATTTCGGCTAGGCCTGCAGACAACTCGCGCTCAGGTAAAGTATTCAGTTGCGACATATCGGCCAGCACCACTTGGGGTTGCTGAAACGCGCCAATCATGTTTTTACCCAATGGATGATTAATCCCTGTTTTGCCACCGACACTTGAATCGACCTGCGACAATAAAGTGGTCGGTACTTGAATGAAGTACACTCCACGCTGAAAACTTGCCGAAGCAAAACCTGCCATATCGCCAATCACGCCACCGCCCAAAGCCAGCACCGTACAATCACGGTTAAAACCAGCTTCCAGCAAGGCATCAAAAATAAGAGTGAGATGCTGAATATCTTTGTATTTTTCTCCATCAGGCAAAATACAGGTTGCCACTTTCTTACCAAGTGCTTCAACAGCCGTCACATAATGACTTAAATACAAAGGTGCAACCGTGGTATTGGTCACAATCATGACTTGCTGACCTTTAATATAAGGTGCAAGTAATTCTTGAGGCTGAAGATCACTGCCAATAAAAATTGGGTAACGGCGATCACCGAGTTCAACGTGTAAAGTCTGCATGAAAAAGTCGCTTTCTACCTAAGATATTTGCTCTGAAACAATCGTATTTAAGATTTTTTGCGCCAAATCTCGCGCAGCACCCTGATTGGTTTCAATAATATAATGTGCCACCTCACGATACAACGGATCACGCACTGCAAGCAAATCACGTAATCTTTGTTCGGGGTTTTCGACTTGAAGTAAAGGACGGTTTTTATCGCGATAGGTTCGCTGAAGTTGAATTTCGACAGGGGTATATAGATAAACAACAATACCACGTTGTTTTAAGAAGTCTCGATTCGGGGCTTGAGTCACCGCGCCGCCACCTGTAGCAAGTACAAGTTTATGCCGTGTGGTTAACTCATCAATAACCGCTGTTTCACGACTACGAAACCCTTGTTCACCTTCTTTTTCAAAGATCCAAGGAATCGTAGCGCCAGTTTTGCGTTCAATTTCATGATCACTGTCTAGAAATTCACGCCCTAACAATTCCGCCAAATGGCGTCCTACAGTGGTCTTGCCTGCCCCCATCGGCCCTACCAAATAGATATTTGGTAGGGTGTCAAACTCTTTGCTTAGCAAGGAGTCACCTATAAATTTTGTTTAAATTGAAAATATATTAATGATTTCTTGAAACACTGTCATTAACAATTCGTGGTGTAACAAAAATCAGCAACTCACGTTTGTTGTCCGACTTGATATCTTTACGGAATAAACGTCCGATATAAGGAATATCGCCCAAGAATGGAACTTTGGTTTGTGAGTTAGCCGTTTGTTGCTCAAAAATACCACCCAAGACCACAGTTTCACCATTATCTACCAAAACGTTGGTATTCACCGCGTTCTTGTTAATGGTGAGCTGACCTGTAGGTGTAGGTGCACCTGGTGAGTCACTGGTGATATTTAATTGCATTTGGACTTTACCGTCAGGCGTAATACTTGGGGTCACATCCAAACTTAAAGTCGCATCAATGAATTCTGTGGTAGATACGGCATTGACACCACCACCTTCAGAAGATTGATACGGAATTTGCGTACCCGATGCCACTTTGGCATTTTGCTTATCTGCAGTCAGGACTTTTGGTGTCGAAATCACTTCACCGTAACCATCTGCTTGTAATGCCGACAACTCCAAATCGAGCATAAAGTCAGACAAGCTGATTAAACCAAATGCAATACGGCTGGCACCTGGACTGGTCACACCTAAATCGACATTCAAGTTTTGTGGCCGTTCAATTTCGTACTTCCAACCACCTAAATCATCATTTTTTTCTGGTTCACGTAAGTTCCACAAAGTCGTATCGCTACCACCCACCAACAAGTGGTTATTGTTGGTAATCCCTTGTGACAAGATGCCCCACTTCACCCCCATTTCCTTGGTGAAATCTGTGGTTGCACGAACAATACGTGCTTCAATCATCACCTGCTTCACAGATACATCTAGCAAATCAATCATTTGACGAATCTGATCAATTTTTGCCGATGTATCGTTGATGATTAAGGTATTGGTACGTGGATCTACCGACACTGTACCGCGTGGACTCAACAAGCTACCAACGCTATCGCCTAATGGATCAGTACCTGTATTGGTATTTGAACCACCACGTGATGCATTCTTGCCTTGCGTAATTAGTTTTTCAATATCTGCCGCTTTGGCATAGTTCAATTGAATATATTCAGTTTGTAGTGGCGCCAGTTTCACACTTTGCGCAATCGCTTTGGCTTCTTCTTCTTCGGCTTTAATCAATTCAGAAACAGGTGCAATCCAAATCACGTTGCCATTACGACGCTTATCTAAATTTTTGGTTTTCAGGATAATATCTAAAGCCTGATCCCAAGGTACATCTTTTAAACGTAAGGTAATGTTGCCTTGCACAGTGTCTGCTGCCACCATGTTAATGCCTGTGAAATCAGCCAATAACTGCAATACACGACGCACTTCGATGTCTTGGAAATCCAGTGAAATCTTTTTGCCTGTATAGCTTTGCGCTGCACGTGGTTTAAACGGGTTTTTATCGACAGGGCGTTTTAGGCTAATGGTTAGCTTGTCTTCTGCCTGATATGCCATATATTCATAGCTGCCTGCAGCCTGAATGGTAATCACGCCATTGCTGCCGTCATTGTGTGCATCAATGGTCGATACAGGTGTGGCAAAGTCATTTACATTTAAACGGCGTGCCAAATGTGTTGGTACTTTATTGCCTAAAGTACGCACCACAATTTTGCTGCCTTGCTGCTGCACATCTACAGGAGTATTGCTACCGAGTAGATCAATCACCACCTGACCTTCGCCTTCACCGCCACGCTGGAAACCAATATTGGATACGCCTTGTGCGCTACGTTGAGCAGTCACGGCAGCCACAGGCGTTGCCGTTGTTGAGTTAATTTTTAAAATAAAGGTGTTGCCTTCAACACGCGTGGTAAATGCACCCGCATCGGCCAAGTTCACAGTTAAACGTGAACGCTGTGCATCTGAGCTTACCTCTACAGAGCTGGCTTCTTTGGTCGCGACTGCAACGCTGTTTTGCTTCAGCGTTTGTTGCGCTTTGTCAAAATCTAAAATCAGGCGGGAAGGTTGTTCCAGCTGATATGCAGCAGGTTGAGGTGGCAAACCATTAAACATGACACGAATTTCGGTGCCCTGTCCCGGAATTTGCATGGGTACGATGTTGGTAATGCTGACTTGGGCATTGGCAACTTGCATCACTGCCATTGCGACTGCGCCCATTGAAAACTGACGGAACAAATTGTTCATTGTATTACCATCCCCAAAAATAAAATCTTTCACACTGTTATTCATTTTTATTCCTTTAATTTATGGCGCAGGCCCAATTAAAACTAAACTTCTTGGACGTTCTACATAACCTTCACGACCATCTGGAATAATTTCGATTAAATCAATTTGTGTAGGTGTAATATTCACCACACGACCATGATTTACCCCCATATAGCTACCACGCTGGATACGCTCAATTTCACCGTCAGGTGTTTGAATCAATGCCAAAATTTGACCATTTTGACGCATACTGCCTTTCATAGTCAGTGACTCAAGTGCGTAATTTTCCAGTGGTTGTAACTGGCGAGCAAGGTTCGGATAAACGCGCTTCCCTGCCATAATTTTAAGCTCTGCCGCCAATGAACTTGGCATAAATGGGCTTTTGAGCTGGTGTGCTGCATAGTTAAAGGTTGGTGCAGGCTCAAACACAGGTGCAGGTTCAATGGGTAGTGGTGGCTGATTACGAATTTCAGCCATTTGTGCATTTACCGCATCAATACGCGAATCACAACCAACCATTAATACAGTTGCCAACAGGGCTAACGAAAGCTTTTCAATTTTCATTTTTTACCCCTTTTCGCAGTATTATTTACTCTTTTATTACTCTTCTCGCTATTCGCAGCAGTATCGGTTGCACCGCTTTCCATTGTAGTTTGCGCATCTGCACTGCCCACATAACGATAAGTTTTTGCTTGTGCTTTATAGGTCACTTGCGGAATATCGGTTTTCTTGTCTTTATTTTCAGTCGCCACAATTTCAAAGTCGTGCATGGTCACAATACGTGGCAATGCTGCTGTACCGCTTACGAATGAACCAAAAGCGTGATAATCGCCTGTCGCTTCAATTGAAATTGGCTGCTCAATAAAGAACTCTTGTTTAATTTCGTTCTCTAAACGAATGTTTTTAAACTTCAAGCCTGAATTAACACCTGTTACGTTGATGTCTTCAACTAAGCCTGGAATTTCAGTTTCTTTCGGCAATTGCTCAAGCTGCTGGTTAAAGTTAGCTTCCATTTCTTGTAATTGCGCTTGGTATTGCTGCAAATTACGCAATTTAGAATCTTTTTCACGGAACTCGTTTAATAAATTCTGTTCTTGTGCATGCGCTGCAGCAATGGCATCTAACTTCGGCTTAATTACGACAAAATAGCCTAGTGCCGCAATTAAGAAAATAATGAAAATCCAGCAGGTAATTTTGACCGAAAGTGGCCAACCACCATAGTTATTTGGATCAAGGGTATTAAACTGCTGAAAAAACTTCTCAACGGTCATTTTCTTTTTCGGAGCAACAGCAGCTTCCTGATTTACTTCATCAAATTCATCGAGACTCATTGTGCTGCCCCCGCTGCTGATGTTGAATTAGGATCTGTAGCGGTCACTGGAATTGCGATTTCTTCTAAATCAGAAGTCACCACAAATGTGCCATAACTTTCCTCAACACGAGGAACTACAGAACTTGGTGCTTTATCTTTATTTTCTTCTTTGGCTAAGAATGAATTCATAAATGCATTGCGATACCACGGCGATGCTTCCAAATTACGTAAGAATTCTGCAACCGTATTTGGACTTTCTGCCTTGCCTTCAAAGGTAAATTTATTGCCAGTACGCGTCACTTTAGTCAAATACATATTGCTTGGTGTCACACGCACAAGCTCATCCACCAAACGTACTGCAATTGGACGTTGGCTTTGTAAGCCCTGAATCAGCTTCATACGCTCTACAATTGCATTACGCTGTTCTTGTAAGCCTTCCAAAGATTTTAATTGTACATCTAGGTTTTGGTTGGTACTGATGACCAATTGATTGGCTTGTTCTTGATCTGCCAATTTTGCATTGTAGAAAAACCACGCCAATGCAACGGCCAACACCCCTACAGCAGCTGCTGCAATACAAAATACAATAAATTCTTTTTTACGTTTTTCTCTTAGCTCATCGCGCCAAGGGAGTAAGTTAATCTTTGCCATTAATCAAAACTCCTCATTGCTAAACCACATGCCACCATCAATGACGGCGCATCACTTTCAATTCTTTTAATGTCGATTTGTGGAGAGAAGCCCATTTGTAAGAATGGATTGGCAATGGTCACACGGTAGCCCAGTTTTTGCTGCAACAACTTCGCAAGACCTGGAATATTGGCATTCCCCCCTGCCAATAAAATGTGATCAATTTCGTTAAATTGTGAAGATGAGAAAAAGAACTGCAATGAACGTGCCGCTTGTTGCACCACCGCTTCTAAGAACGGTTCGAGCACCTCTACATCGTAGTCATCTGGCAAGGTACGGCTCTTTTTGGCACGACCCGCTTCTTCATACGATAAACCATAACGGTTTTGAATTTCTTGAGTCAGCTGTTTGCCGCCAAAGGTTTGCTCACGGGTGTAAATAATTTTGTTATTTTGCAGTACCGACAAGGTGGTCATGGTATGACCAATATCCAAAATACCAATGGTGTTCACACCCATTGGCAGGGTATCGGAGAACACTTTAAAGGCATTTTCGATGGCAAAACTTTCGACATCGGCAATTTTGGCTGTCAAGCCGCCCAACTCCAATGCTTCTACTCGTGCTTCTACGTTTTCTAAACGTGTTGCAACCAGTAACACATTGACTCGGTTTGGATTGGCTAAACGGTCTGGTTGGACTTCAAAGTCTAGGCTGACTTCATCTAATGGGAATGGAATATATTGCTCGGCGTCCATACGAATTTGAACTTCACGCTCATCGCTAGTCATATCTGCATCCATTTCAATGATTTTGGTAATCACCATTGAGGTTGGAATTGCTAATGCTGCAGATGTAGATTGCGTGTTTGCTAAGTTCAATGCACGTTCAAGCGCATCCCCGACTGCTTCTGGATTGAGAATGTTTTTTTCAACCACACTGCCTTCTGGAAGTGGGACCAGCGCATAGCTCTCGACCCAGTATCTACCATTCTTCACAGAGAGTTCTAATAACTTAACAGAAGTAGAACTAATATCTACACCTATTAACCCCTTACTTGGCTTACGATATAACCTACGCACAATAGTACCATTCCTATTATTTTTTTATCCCCAAAAAAATTTAACCTACTAATCCGCGCTGGTCTATAATTTTTTACGGATACAATAATTCATCTAACAATCCGTAAATCTACTCGCTATACTGACCAGCAATTAGTTTGCTATTAGCGCTTATTAAAACGCACTTGTTATGAAAAAGCTATCTTGTTCGGGTCGTGTTCATCCATTTTTTTTGATCATAATTATAATTTTGGTCGCAATACCGATGGGTTTCTATGGCATGTATCTCTATATTGCCCCATCTTTGCCAGAAATGACCACCTTAAAAAAAGCGCCATTATTAAAACCATTACAGGTTTATAGTGCCGATAATGAGCTAATTGCTGAGTATGGCGGTAAGCTTTCTGTGCCTGTCGATTATGAACATATTCCTGAAAAATTCATTTTTGCGTTCTTAGCAGCCGAAGATTCTGCCTTTTTTGAACACAGTGGGATTAGCTTCAAAGGCTTGGGGCGCGCGGTGAGCGAGGCGGTAACAGGCTCCAATGTGCAAACTGGTGGCTCAACCATTACCATGCAAGTAGCAAAAAACTATTATCTCAGTCCTGAACGTACCTTAAAGCGTAAACTCACCGAAATCTTTTTAGCGCGTAAAATTGAACAGAACCTGAGCAAAGAAGAAATTTTGACTTTATACGTCAATAAAATCTTTTTGGGTAAAAATGCCTATGGCATCGCGGCAGCTGCCAAAATTTATTACAACAAAAGCTTAGAAGAGCTGACAATTGCACAAATGGCGATGATTGCAGGCTTACCTAAAGCACCTTCACGCTACAATCCAGTGGTGAATCCTGAGCGTGCTTTGGAGCGTCGCAACTGGATTTTGGGACGTATGCTGCAACTGGGCTATATCAACCAAAATGAATACCAAAAAGCCATTGCTGAACCGATTAATTTAGATATGCCAGACCGCAGCATCAGCAATAAACATCCGTATATTGGTGAAATGGTGCGTGCTGAACTGGTCAGTAAATTTGGTGAACAAGCGGTTGATTCGGGCTATAAAGTTTATACCACAGTAGACAGCAAACGTCAGATGTATGCAGAACAGGCGGTGCAAGAAGGCTTAGAAGCCTATGACCGTCGCCACGGTTGGCGTGGTGCAGAGGCACACGACAAACCACTGAATGAGTTTCGTGCTTATGCCAACACCTACCCTGCGCAAGTCAGCAAAGTGCTGAATAACTCTTTTGAAGCGTTAATGCAAGATGGCACAACGGTTACTGTACCGTGGTCAGGCATGTCTTGGGCACGTCCCTATCGCAATGCCAACAGTGTAGGCAATGCGCCAAGTCGTGCGGCACAGATTGTAAAAGTCAAAGATATTGTCCGTTTACGTCCAAATGAAAATAAAACCGCTTGGTCATTAGTACAAGTACCAAAAGTGCAAGGTCAATTGGTGGCAATTAACCCGAATAACGGCGCCATTGAAGCGTTGGTCGGTGGCTATAACTTCTATCAATCCAAGTTCAACCGTACTTTACAAGGTTGGCGTCAACCGGGTTCGACCATTAAACCTTTTGTCTATGCACTGGCTTTAGAGCGCGGTATGACACCACACACCATGGTCAATGACAGTCCAATCACCATTGGCAAATGGACGCCACGTAACTCCGATGGTCGCCATTTAGGCATGATTCCGTTACGACGTGCACTCTATTTATCTCGTAACACGGTTTCGGTACGTTTATTACAAGAAGTCGGTATTGAGCGTACCCGCCAACTGTTCATGGATTTTGGTTTGCAGGAAGATCAAATTCCGCGTAACTACACCATTGCATTGGGTACGCCACAAGTTTTGCCTATTCAAATGGCAACGGGCTATGCCACTTTTGCCAATGGGGGTTACCGTATTCAACCGCACTTCATTAACCGTATTGAAGATGCTTATGGCAAGGTGATTTATCAAGCCAATCCTGAATATGCGTGTATTGCTTGTATTAATGCCAAAGAACAAACGACTGAAAGCGCCGAAGCCACCACGCCAGATGATGAAATAATTGAAGTGACCAATAAAAAACTGGCACAAGCTGAACAGGATCCACAATTATTGGCAGAGCGTAGTCAGTACAAACAGGCACAACGTATTTTAAAATCTAGCTCGGCGTATGATATGTCCAATATTTTACGTGACGTAATTCAACATGGTACTGGACGTGCTGCGCTCAGAATTGGTCGTGGTGATATTGGCGGTAAAACAGGAACCACCAACGATGCAAAAGACGCTTGGTTCGCAGGTTTCAACGGCAAACTGGTGACTGTGGCTTGGGTGGGCTTTGACCAACCAACAACTTTAGGACGTCGTGAATATGGGGGGGTTGCAGCGCTGCCAATTTGGACAGACTTTATGGGCAATGCACTTAAAGGCACACCTGAAGCATGGGTCAGTTTAGACAGCAAAGACAAAGCGCCACAACGTGAACTCAATCAAATGAATGCAGAACAGAAGCAGGATTATCGTGCTTCACCGCCATTGGCACGTCCACTGTATCGACCTGCACCTGTTGCGCCAGCACGTGCGCCTGAGCGAGATTTTGACGATTTACCAGGCGATGAGGTATTAATTCCTGAAAACGCTGCACCGCCTGCCATGCACGCGCCAAACAACAGCCCTGCCAAACCCAATGCAGCCAAACCTGCTCCCGATGCATTAGAAAACTTAATTGATGAAGTCTTATAACCGCAGATAAGCAGTCAGAAAAAATCCCTCATTTACAAAAATGAGGGATTTTTTTATGGGCATTCAGTTTTTGCAAAAGTATGAATTTTACAGAAGCACTCAAACTTATTTTTTCTGAAACAGATAAATTTGATGCTGTGCTGTCACATCAAATTGGGTTTGTTGTTCCAATGCCTGACGGCGCTCTGCTTTGGCTTTATAGGCATAAGGTGTCATAGCAATTAAATGAATTAAATCGCTTTGATTGAGCTGTAATGGTGTTTCCACCACGCTGGCATCAATCAAATCAAAAGTAGTTTGTAATTGGGTGATAAATTTTTCGGGTTCATGTGGCTTTACCTCTTCGAACAACGCTTGACGCATCGCCAATAAATGCTCAGGCGCAGGCGTCACCACCAACAAATAACCTTGTGGTTTTAAAACCCGTAAAATTTCCTGTTGCGGAATTGGGCTAAACAGGCTGGTACATAAATCAATACAATGTTCCAACACAGGCAAAGTTGCCCCTGTCCCCACCACCCAAGTCACTGCGGGATTCAGTTTCGCCGCCACTTGTACGGCATTCTTGGCAATATCCACCCCGACACACTGCAACACTTCGCCTTGCATGGCAGCGGTGTAATAGCCTTCACCACAGCCAATATCCAACAAATTTTCGATGCGTAAGGTGCGAATTTTTTGCACCACTGCCTGTTGCAAGGGCGCATAATGCCCTGCACTTAAAAATGCACGACGTGCCTGCACCGAAGCAGGTGTATCCCCCGGATTTTTACTGTGCTTATGCTGCACCACATGCAAATTGACGTAGCCTTGTTTCGCAACATCATAGCTGTGATTGCTGGCACAACGCCACGTTCGATCATGCAGTTGCAATACCTGACGACACACAGGACACATCAGCAAATTCATCATTTTCTCCAGAGTGAACCACATAAAAAAGTCGGCGAGTGCCGACTTTTAAAATTTTCGGTTGGATAGGCTTAACGTAATTTTAAAGTCATTAAACCTAAAACCACCAGCATAATTGTGATAATCCAGAAACGAATCACCACTTGAGTTTCACGCCAGCCTTTCTTTTCATAGTGGTGATGCAACGGCGCCATTAAGAATACCCGTTTATTGCGCATACGTAGTGAGCCAATTTGCAGGAATACCGAAATCGCTTCAACCACAAACACTCCGCCCATAATCGCAAACACGATTTCCTGACGTACCATCACGGCAATCGTACCCAGCATTGCCCCCAAAGACAGTGCACCGACATCGCCCATAAAGACTTGTGCAGGATGCGCGTTATACCACAGGAAGGCTAAGCCTGCTCCAATCATCGCGGCACAGATTACCACCAACTCAGACGCATATTTCACATAAGGGATATGCAAATAATCAGCAAAACGAACATCCCCCGCCAAGTAGGCAAAGACGCCCAAACCTGCCGCAACCAACACGATTGGCATAATTGCCAAGCCATCTAAACCATCAGTTAGGTTCACCGCATTTGAGGCACCATTAATCACCAAATAGGTAAAGATAATGAAGCCAATACCGAGTGGAATCAACGACAATGGAATGCTGAAATCTTTAAAAAATGGAATCAACACATCCAGCATATCTGCAGTTTGTGCAGGATTTGGCTGTTGGGTTGCAATCACATACAATGCAATACCCGCACCCAATGATGCTACCGAAGTCCAGAAGAATTTTTTACGCGCTGGCAAACCCGCATTGTCTTTGTAGCGAATTTTAATCCAGTCATCTGCCCAGCCTACAGCGCCAAAAATGACCATAACTGCCAGTACAATCCAGACGTAAGGGTTAGATAGATCTGCCCATAATAGAGTCGAAATACCAATGGAAAGCAGGATTAATACCCCGCCCATGGTTGGCGTACCCATTTTTTTGGCATGCCCTTCAGGTGCATAAGAGCTGACTGCTTGACCGTATTTTAATGCTTGTAATTTACGAATCATCACAGGGCCTAGCACCAAACCGATGCCAAGCGCAGTCAATACACTCAGTAATGAACGTAATGTTAAATAGCGAACCACCTGAAACGAGCTGTTATAGCCCGCCAGCTGTTCAAATAACCATAACAGCATTTAAATTTTCTCCATCAATGCAGCCATCAACGTTTCCATATGGGTATAACGAGAACCTTTAAATAGGAAACTCATGGACTGAGGTTGATGTGTTTTTACCAGATCAATTAAAAACGGCAAGGCTTGTTCTTGAGTGACAAAAGCCTGTAATTTTTTTCCATATTGGGTACTGCGCGCACCTTCTTGGGTCGCAGGTGCAAATTCACCGACTGCCACCACAAAGTTGATGCCACGAATAGACACCAAATCACGCCCCAACATATAGTGCTGTTGTGCTGCGCTATTGCCCAGCTCACCAATATCACCAATTACCATAACTCGCACACCTGTTTGCTGTGCAAGGACTTCACCTGCAGCACGCATAGAGGTTGGATTGGCATTATAGGTGTCATCAATGAATAAATGTGTGCCTTGCTGAATAAAGTTCAAACGGCCTTTTGCCCCCTGTGCCTGTTCCAAGCCTGCGACAATATCATCTAAACTCACACCAATTGCCAGTGCAAAAGCAGCAGCAGCCATAGCATTTTGTACATTGTGTTCACCTGCAAATGGCAAATGAATCTGACGCACACCATGCGTGGTATTTAAACAAAAACTTGCCGATTGTGGCTGCAACTGAATGTCTGTCGCAAACACATCACCGCCTTCACCAAAACTTAGACGCTGTTCTGACTGAACCGCTTGCTGAATCTGTTCGGCAAAATCATCGGCAGCAGGGACAATCGCTGTACCTTGCGAGGCAATATGTGCATAAATTTCAGACTTGGCCCGACAAATACCATCACGCCCACCAAACTCACCCAAATGCGCAGTACCAATATTGATAATGCCTGCCACCTGCGGCTGCACCAAGTTTGAGGTGTAATCGATTTCACCTTGATGACTGGCGCCCAATTCCATCACTGCATATTGATGGCTAGCATTCAACTCCAATAACATCATCGGCACACCCAAGTCATTATTCAGGTTGCCACGGGTAATTAAAGTCGGTGCCAAACGTGACAAAATACTACCGAGCATTTCTTTAGTGGTGGTTTTACCGCTACTGCCTGTTAACGCAATCACTTTTAATTGAGGATGTTGCTGACGACGAAATGCGCCCAAGTGTCCTAAAGCTAAACGGGTATCAGGCACGACCAATTGGCAAATATCTGCGTCTACAGGCTGGCTGACAATTGCCATAGAACAGCCCTGAGTCGCTACTTGTGCCACAAAATCATGCGCATCAAAACGCTCACCTTTTAAAGCCAAAAAGGCATCGCCTGCTTCGGCATGACGTGAATCGGTTAAAATACGTTTAATCTCGCCTTGCGGTGCTTGCCCATTGAACCAATAACCCTGTGTTGCCTGTTTGAGTTGTTCGGCAGTCCAAGGTTCTAAAATTGCGGTACTGGTGGTGGAAGTGTGCATACAAATTCCTTATTGGGCAGGATAAGCAGAAGGTGAACAATGCTGTGCATCTATCGCAGATTGCACTTCAACCACATCGTCAAACCAGTGTCTTACCCCATCTATTTCTTGATAGTTTTCATGACCTTTGCCTGCAATCAAGACAATATCGCCTGACTGTGCATGTTTGACTGCATATTTAATCGCTTCACGACGATCATGAATTTCATGGCTCTGTGCCACCGACAAATCGACACCTGCCTGCATATCGGCAAAAATTTGCAAAGGATCTTCTGTACGTGGGTTATCTGAAGTCAAAAGCACAACATTGGCATAGTCCAATACCGCTTGGGTCATCAGTGGGCGCTTACCACGATCCCGATCTCCACCGCAGCCAAACACCGCCCAAAGCTGTGCGCTAACATGGCGTTTTAAGGTTTGCAACACTTGAATTAGGGCGTCTGGCGTGTGTGCATAATCCACCACAAATAAACGCTCTGCATCACGCAACACTTGCATACGCCCCGGTGCGCCTTTGAGTTGTGCAGTCGTGTGTATTAAATCCTGTAATGCAAAACCTGCTTGCTCTGCTGCGATTAAACTCGCGACCAAGTTTTCAACATTAAAATGTCCGAGCAACGGACTTTGCACCACATATTCTGCCGTAGCAGTTTGTAGATGGAAACGTACACCATTCAGACTGTATTCAATCTGCTGTACTTGATAGTCTGCCGCTTGCTGCGTGGAATAAGTCAAAATTTTCGGTTGCGCAGGGTTCTGTTGCGCCGCTTGCAACATGATCCCAGCATATTCATCATCTAAATTGACAATTGCAACTTTTAAACTGGCAAACTGAAACAGCATGGCTTTGGCTGCAGCATACGCCTCTAAAGTACCGTGATAATCCAAATGATCACGGCTCAGGTTGCTATATACCGCAATTTCAATATCGCAGCCATTTAAGCGCCCTTGCTCCAAACCATGTGAACTGGCTTCAATTGCGGCAAATTTTGCCCCCTGTTGTGCATAGCTGTATAAAGCATTTTGCAGTTGTAAGGCATCTAAAGTGGTATGTGTTGAAGCTTCCAAATTAGGCAAAATTCCGTTGCCTGTGGTGCCCATTACCGCACAGCGTTGGGCTTGTAACATTAACAACTCAGCAATTAAGCGGGAAATCGTGGTTTTACCATTGGTGCCCGTGACTGCAAGCATACGCGCTATAGGTACAGGCTGTCGTGCTTGTAAATATTGTTTTTGCCACTGTCCCATGCGCTGACGCACATCTGGCACCACCAAATTATTGGCAACTGCCAGTTCAGTTTCCGAAATCACCGCCAAAGCACCTTGATCTAAAGCTGCTTGTGCAAATTGTGCGGTTTTTTCAGGCTGCGACAAACTGGTCAGGGCAATAAAAATTTGCCCTGCTGTCACATGGCGGCTGTCAAGTTGAAAGCCCTGAAAGTCTTGTATCATCCAATCTGCAACGCGAGAACTGCGATAAATATGTTGAAAGCTGATAGACATGCGTCACCTGTTATTGGATGTTGGGAGTTTCTAAAGGTTTATCTAAAGGTACGTTCATTAAACGTAAAGATTCTTGCATCACACGAGCAAATACAGGCGCTGCCACCAAACCACCATAATACTGTCCTGTTGGATTTTCCACCACGACAACCATGGCTAAACGCGGATCACTGACTGGCGCAACCCCAGCAAACAAGGCACGATATTCAGTCTGTGAATAGCCTTTGCGGTCTGCACGAAGTTTATGCGCTGTTCCCGTTTTACCTGCAACCCGATAGCCTGGAATATTGGCTTGACGTGCCGTACCACCGGGTAACGTTACGGCTTCCATCATCAGTAGAACTTGATCGGCAATTTTAGCATCAACAATTTGTTCGCCTTTAGGCTGTTCTTCTAATTTGTATAAACTCAGCGGCATTTTTACGCCTTTATTGGCAAGCATGGCATAGGCATCTGCCAATTGCAGCACAGTGGCGTTCAAACCATAACCATAAGACATGGTCGCCACTTCCGACACATTCCACTTGCTTGGCGGCAAAATTAAACCTGCACTTTCACCCGGAAATTTCACTGCAGAACGCGCACCAAACCCTAAACGCTTATAAAAAGTCGGTAAGGTTGCATACGGTAAAGATAAAGCAATTTTCGCCACACCCACGTTTGACGATTTTTGGATAATTCCCGCCAAAGTCAGTGAGCCATAATTGTGGGTATCACGAATGGTGTGATTACCCACCCGCATTGAACCACCACTTAAATTGACCACGGTATTCGGTGAATATTTGCCACTTTCCAGTGCCATTGCCACCGTCATAGGCTTCATGGTCGAACCCGGCTCAAAGGAATCCACCGCACCACGGTTACGCATGGCATCTTTATTGGACAAACTTTTTTTGTCATTCGGGTTATACGACGGCCAACTGGTCATCGCCAAAATTTCACCCGTTTTCACATCTACCGCAATTGCTGTGGCTGAACGGGCATTATTTGCCACCCCTGCTGCAGTCAATTCACGATACATAATGTATTGCAAACGTGAGTCGATACTCAGGGTAATATTTTCGCCCGGTTCAACCTCTCTCACCACTTCTGGGTCTTTGACACGGTTACCCTTTTTATCGCGCACGATTTGCTGTTCACCATCCACGCCTGCCAAGCGGGTATTTAGCTGCATTTCCAAGCCTTCAATGCCTGTGCCTTCACTATTGGTTAAACCAATAATTTGTGCATTCGGCTGTGGCTGCGGGTAATAACGCTTATAGTTTTTCTCGGTATATACCCCTTGGAAATTACGTTTTAGAATCAGCTCTGCCTGTTGCGGCGGCACTTCTTTTTGTAAAACCAAATAACGTGAACGCGGACGCTCGTTCATTTTATTTTTCAGTTCTTGGCGATCCATCCCAACTGCATCGGCAAGTTCATCTAAATTCAAGTTTTTATCTGGCAATTGACGCTGCAATTTACGACTGGTCGGATTTTTTTCCAACTCGGCTGTAATTTCTTCAAACAGTTTTTTATTGTCAAAATAATCACGTGGATCAATCACCACTTTCATTACAGGGGTACTAATTGCCAAAGGCACACCGTGGCGATCATAAATCACCCCGCGCATAGCTTTGAGCTTTTCTGTTCTTAAAATATTGGCATTGGCTTTATTTTGTAAAAAGTCATGGTTCACAATTTGCACATAAAAAGCACGTCCCACCAGTGCCACGAACACCAGCAGTACCACAGCCCACATTAAGTAAAAACGCCACATTTCTACATGAATGGCATTTTTTCCAGTTACCGATTGCTGTTTCTTTCGGGTTTGCTTTTTACGCGTATCGACCATGTGCAACTCGCCTTATTGTTGTTCTGAGGTTGTCGGCAAAGAAATCACCACTGTTTGCGGTGCAGGCGGTGAATACATACGCAGTTGCGTCACCGCACGGGTGCCAATTTGTGCAGTTGCACCAAAGGTCTGCTGTTCAATTAACAAACGTCCCCATTCGGCATTTAAGTCATCTCGCTCGCGCATATAAGAACTCAGCTCACGATAATCATGGCGATATTCAAACACTTGAAACACCACCATAATCGCGCTGATAAACACCAGCGCCAATAAAATAAAATAGGCGACCATTTTTTTCAGTCGCACTTGAGATTGATTTTTTTTAACGGTTTCAGTTTTCATTATTGGCCTTTTCAAGCTAATCGTTCTGCAACACGTAGCCATGCGCTGCGTGAGCGTGGATTGGCTTTGACTTCTTCATCACTGGCACGCACACGTGAGATTTTTTTCAATCGACGTGTATCTTGTTGCTGTTGTGGCAAGCCCCAACCTGAATCTTCAGGCAGGCTCGATTCTTTTTGAATAAACTGTTTAATTAAACGATCTTCCAAAGAGTGGAAGCTAATTACAGCCAAACGACCTTCGGGTTTTAATACCTCAACCGCCTGCGGTAAGAAGTTTTCAATATCTTCTAATTCTTTATTAATCGCAATACGAATTGCCTGAAAAGTACGCGTTGCAGCGTGTTTGTTTTTTTCCCACTTCGGATGGGCAACTTTTACAATTTCAGCCAATTGTGCGGTAGTTTCAATATAACCCGCCTGTTTAATGGCTTTGGCAATACGGCGGCTATAACGCTCTTCACCATATTGAAAAATCACATTGGCTAAGGCTTCTTCTTCAATATCCACCAGCCATTCTGCCGCAGTCGGGCCTTGTGAGTTGTCCATACGCATATCAAGCGGGCCATCTTTCATAAAGCTAAAACCGCGTTCTGCCTGATCTAGCTGTGGTGACGACACGCCTAAATCAGCCATCACACCATCGACCTGAGTGACGCCCAAATCATTCAACGCTTGCTGCATATCGGCAAAACTGGCATGAATAATCTGAAAGCGCGAATCTTGCTGCGCCAATTCTGCTGCCACGGCCAAAGCTTGTGGATCTTTATCAAAGGCATAGACTCGTGCCTGCGCATCCAATTTGGATAACAACAAACGCGTGTGTCCACCTCGTCCAAAGGTAGCATCGACATAAATTCCTGTATTGCGATCTGCCAACACGGCATCAACAGTTTCATGAAGTAATACAGAAATATGCGACATAAGGTTCAATCAATACAGCTAAAATGTAACTGCACATTATTACCTTGTTTTGGCAAAGCTCCAAACGTCTTTTTGTAGATAAATATTACTTTCCATAGGGAAAACCGTTTTTGACTTTTTTAAAGCACAAAAAAATCTCCGTAGAGATTTTTTTGTGTGCCAATCCAATAAAAGATTAGCCGAAAATGGATATCTGTTTAACGCTTAGTATTATAAATTTGGTCGAAAATCGCACCATTCACAAAATGTGTTTTTTGTGCATTTTCCCAGCCACCGAACACTTCATCAATCGTGAAGGTTTTTAATTTCGGGAATTGTGCTGCATATTTTGCAAGGACTTTTTCATTACGTGGACGGTAGAAATGCTTAGCCGCCATTTCCTGACCTAAAGGTGAATATAAATAGTTGATATAGCCTGTCGCTAACCATTTATTGCCATTTTTTTCTACTGTGCGGTCTACGATTGCCACCGAAGGTTCAGTCAAAATAGAAATAGATGGATAAACAATATCAAACTTGTCTTTGCCTAAGGTTTTTAAAGTTACAAGGGCTTCATTTTCCCAAGTCAACAACACATCACCAATGCCACGTTCAGCAAATGTAGTCATCGACGCACGTGCTGCCGAATCCATCACTTTTACATTGTGGTACATCTTGCCCACAAATTCTTGCGCTTTGGCCTTAGAGCCGCCCGGCTGCTTTTCTGCATACCCCCAAGCCGATAAATACACCCAACGTGGCAAACCACCTGTTTTCGGGTTAGGGGTAATAATTTGTACGCTTGGTTTGGTTAAGTCATTCCAGTCTTTAATGTTTTTCGGATTGCCTTTACGCACCATAAAGACGATGGTCGAGGTATAAGGCGCAGAGTTATGAGGAAATTCTTTTTGCCAACCTGCTTGGATTTGACCTGACTTTACAATTTCTTCAATGTCATTCGCCAATGCCAAAGTTACGACATCGCCCTTTAAACCATCGACCACAGAACGCGCTTGCTTGCCTGAACCACCATGTGATTGTTTAAAGTTGACGTCTAAACCTGTACGTTTTTTCCAGTACTGACCAAACGACTTGTTAAATTCATCATAAAATTCGCGGGTCGCATCATACGATACATTTAAAAACTGACGATCTGCAGCCTGAGCAGTCGTTGCAGCAAAACCTGTTGCCAATAGCGCAGCAGCCAATAAAGCTTTCAATTGAGTTTTCATTACAGCACACATCACCTTTAATCTGTCGCTCAATATATGCAATGCTCAGGCGCTGCGCAATTTGTAAAAAACATGCAAAAAATGATTAAATTCAAATAATTTAGCTTTAATTAATTGTTTTTAATCAATTTAATTCAAGATGCGGCGTTTATTCCAAATTTATACCTTTTTATGGATTAGATATATAAAAAGTGAATAAAACTTTGATCCGTTTTTAGACTCAACGGTAAAATAAGCGACATCACAGCAATCAAACCCGCTTCAAAACTATTTTATTGTGACTTTTGTAACAATTTTCACGATATCTCCACAGTTGTTTGTTACAACATGTTCTAAATCAAAGATCATCTGAAAAATCGGTATATAGTGAGTAAATGATGATAAAGATCTTATTAAGAGTGTGACGCAAATCTACTTTTGTTATGATTTTTGTGATTAAATATTAAAGTGATTAAAACAATTTATAAATTGTGAGTTCACTCATAAAGGAAAGGGGGAATCAAGATGAAATCTAAACTCATATGCGCAGCATTACTCACTTTAAGCACAGTCAGTCACAGTGCTGTGATCAAGTCTACTGAAAGTAAAACCCATTTAACTGCGGAAAAGGGGTCTTTAATTGAAAAAGCCCTTACCCAACAAAAACAGGCAGACAAGCAAAAGTTTGAATCAAATAATGATTTAAAAGTGCTGACTTCCATTCATGTCGCTCCAACTCAAAATTTCTTTGCCTTGCAAAATCAGCGTTTTAGCCGTTTTGTACAAGCCTTATTCCCGCAAGATAACTCATAACTCCGCATTAAATTCACTGCCTTTGATCCCCTTTTCAAATGCAGTTGAAACGCCCAAGTACAGAATGTTGAATTTAACATTAAGTACTTGGGCTTTTTCGTTATAATGGTTGCAATTTACATTTTGAATTAATTTTTGCTTATGACTGTTCGTACTCGTATCGCGCCTTCTCCTACTGGTTTCCCGCACGTGGGAACAGCGTATATCGCCTTGTTTAACTTATGTTTTGCCAAACAACACGGTGGTGAGTTTATTCTTCGTATTGAAGATACTGACCAACTGCGTTCAACCCCTGAATCTGAAAAAATGATTTTGGATTCATTGCGTTGGTTAGGCTTAAATTGGGCAGAAGGTCCAGATGTCGGCGGCCCGCATGCACCGTATCGTCAGTCTGAACGTATGGATATTTATAAGCAATACGCCTTGCAATTGGTTGAACAAGGACATGCTTTCTATTGCTTCGCTACTAGCGAAGAACTCGATCAAATGCGTGCAGAACAGCAAGCACGTGGTGAAAGCCCGCGCTACGATGGTCGTGGTTTAAACTTGTCTGCAGATGAAGTACAGCGTCGTTTAGCGGCAGGCGAAGCGCATGTCATTCGTATGAAAGTACCAACCGAAGGCGTATGTAAATTTAATGATATGCTGCGCGGTGAAGTGGAAATTCCATGGGCGCAAGTCGATATGCAAATTCTGCTGAAAACAGATGGCTTACCAACTTACCATTTGGCGAATGTGGTCGATGACCATTTGATGCAAATCACCCACGTGATTCGTGGTGAAGAATGGATTCCATCGGCACCGAAACACCAATTGCTTTATCAATATTTTGGTTGGGATATGCCTGTGTTATGCCACATGCCATTGTTGCGTAACCCAGACAAATCAAAATTATCTAAACGTAAAAACCCAACTTCAATCAACTACTACAAAGACATTGGCGTATTACCTGAAGCTTTGCTGAACTATTTAGGTCGCATGGGTTGGTCAATGCCAGATGAAAGTGAAAAATTCACCTTAGCCGAAATGATTGAACACTTTGATATTCAACGTGTTTCACTAGGCGGCCCGATCTTTGATGTGGAAAAACTCAATTGGCTGAATGGTCAATGGATTAAAGCGCTTTCACCTGCTGAGCTGTTAGATACCTTATTGGCTTGGAAAGCAGATCGTGCCAAATTGGAAGAGATTGCTGCCGCGATTCAACCGCGTATTAATTTACTCTCAGAAGCGGTCAATTGGTCTGCACATTACTTCAACCATTTCCCAAGCTTGAGCAAGGAACAGTTTGAAAGTAAAAAACTGTCTGAAGAACAAGTGCGTCAAAGCCTACAATTTGCAATTTGGCGTTTAGAAAGTCTATTTACTTGGAACAACGACACGGTGAGCCAAACCCTAATGGATTTAGCCAACCAAATGGAAATCAAATTGCGTGATTTCATGCCTGCGTTCTTTATTGCAATTGCAGGTTCAACCGCATCTACACCTGTGATGCAAACCATGGTCACCATTGGTCCTGACCTGACCTTTGCGCGTTTGCGTCATGCCTTAGAAGTGGTTGGCGGACCAAGCAAAAAAGAAGTTAAAGTCTGGGAAAAACTGAATGAAAGCATCAAATTGCCGAAAAATGATGCAATTGATCCAGCTTAATTCATTTTTTTGTTGACGTGTGCGCGCAATAGCCCTAATATTGCGCTCACACAGACTGGGGTCATAGCTCAGTTGGTAGAGCGCTACAATGGCATTGTAGAGGTCAGCGGTTCGATCCCGCTTGACTCCACCAAGTTTAAATAAGGCTTTACCTGTGTTGCCTCATCAAGTCCCTATCGTCTAGAGGCCTAGGACATCGCCCTTTCACGGCGGTAACCGGGGTTCGAATCCCCGTAGGGACGCCATATTCAAGATGAATATAAATTCACTTATCTTCATCTTATAATAAAGCTCAAGCAATGACTTGGGCTTTTTTATTGCCCTGTTTTCTGACAGACTGTTTTTGATTTGCCGTACATTTGGTTAGAATAACGATCAGATTAGAATTTTGGAGTTGTAATGCAATACCGATGCCCTAAATGTCAAAGCCCAAAAATCATGCCTGTTGCGCAGGCAGGTCAAACAACACCGCGTCCTGTGGTGCCAAAAAGCTTGGTGATGCTTATTCCAGCGGTATTTGTCTTATTACTTCTTGTCTTGATCAGTATCGCCATGTGGATTTTTGGTGATGGTGCAGGCACAACCTTACAAAGCATTACTGTGGCTGTATTTGTGCTGTGTGTAATTGCAGGTTTCTTGTTTTATCGTGATTTGCCTGATTTCAAAATTTCTATGCAAGCCTTTATGCAGTCACAAAAAAAATGGAAGTGCCGTGAATGTGCACATGAGTGGGAAGTTTAAACCTCACTGGTCTACATCTAGATTAAGAAAAAATGTTGCTAGGTTGATCACAAGACCACATCATCGAGCAAATATAAAAAAACCAGCCTTCTCGGCTGGTTTTTTTAATGAGAACTCAAGTTTTTAGACTTAAGCGCCAATTTTACGGTATTTGCTACGTTTGGTTGCCAGATCATCACCATATTTCTTACGGCGATATTCTTCAAACTCAGTATAGTTACCTGTAAAGAATTCTGGTTGCTCATCTTCGAATGACAAGATGTGCGTTGCAATACGGTCTAGGAACCAACGGTCGTGCGATACCACCATCACTGTACCTGGGAAGACTAAAATTGCATCTTCCAGTGCACGTAAAGTTTCAATATCCAAGTCGTTTGATGGCTCATCCAGCAAGATCACGTTTGCGCCCTGCTGTAGAATTTTTGCCAGTTGTAAACGGTTACGCTCACCACCCGACAATTCACCAACGCGTTTTTGCTGATCCTGACCTTTAAAGTTAAAGCGACCAATATAAGCACGCGATGCAATTTCATAATCGCCCACTTTCAAAATGTCTAAACCGCCAGAAACTTCTTCCCAAACAGTTTTGTCATCATCTAGAGTGTCACGAATCTGACCGACATAAGCCACTTTTACCGAGTCACCTAAAGTCACGCTGCCCGTATCAGGTTGCTGCTCGCCAGTCATCATACGGAATAAAGTCGTTTTACCCGCACCGTTTGGACCGACAATCCCCACAATCGCTGCAGGCGGCACAGTAAAGGAAAGGTTTTCGTAAAGTAAGCGATCACCAAATGACTTGCTGATGTTTTCCACTTCCACCACTTTGTTCCCTAAACGTGGGCCAGGTGGAATATAAATTTCAGAAGTTTCGTTACGCTGTTGGAATTCACGCGAGTTAAGCTCTTCAAAACGCTCCATACGCGCTTTGTTTTTCTTTTGCTGGCCTTTCGCATTGGAACGTACCCATTCCAATTCTTTTTTCAAGGCTTTAGCAAAAGATTCTTCTTGCTTCTGTTCTTGCTCTAAACGGTTATTTTTCTGCTCTAACCATGAAGAGTAGTTACCTTGATATGGAATACCATGTCCACGGTCAAGTTCTAAAATCCATTCTGCAACGTTATCCAAGAAGTAACGGTCGTGGGTAATTGCCACAATCGTACCCGGGAAGTCTTTTAAGAAACGCTCTAACCAAGATACAGATTCTGCATCCAAGTGGTTCGTCGGCTCGTCTAGAAGCAGCATGTCTGGTTTAGACAATAACAAACGGCATAAAGCCACACGACGACGCTCACCACCCGATAATTTGTTAACATCAGCATCCCAAGCTGGCAAATTTAATGCTGCCGCTGCTTGTTCAAGCTGATTGTTCAGGTTGTGTGCATCCCAAGTTTGGATAATCGCTTCTAACTTCTCTTGCTCTTTTGCAAGTTTGTCGAAATCTGCATCTGGATCTGCATATTCTGCAAAAACTTGGTCTAAACGCTCTAAAGCATCTAAAGCTTCACGCACACCATCTTCCACGTTGCCGCGTACATCTTTGCTCGGGTCTAGTGGTGGTTCTTGCTCAAGATAACCAATTTTGATGCCTGGCTGTGCACGAGCTTCACCAGAGAAATCTTTATCTACGCCCGCCATAATACGGAGCAAAGTCGATTTACCTGCACCGTTTAAACCAAGCACACCAATTTTCGCACCTGGGAAAAATGATAAGGAGATGTCTTTCAAGATTTCGCGCTTAGGCGGAACCATTTTCGACACTCGGTTCATCGTATAAATATATTGGGCCACGTAGGACTCCTCAATAGAAAACCAAATCTGGGGCTCAGATGAGCAGCCCCTGCTCTAATGAGCGAAAAAATAATCGGGTATTATACCTGAATACGGAGAAAAAATAAGACACCACAAACATCTTGCATGCTTTGTTACAACTCTAGCGATCAGCGGATAAGCACAGGACTTTTTGCCTGCTATATCAAATTTACAGCTAAATATTGCAGCATTTTTACACTTTCTTTCATATTTAAAAGTGCTAGACTCAAACCAATTTAACTCACGAAGATGAAGTAAACATGACCTATAAAGACGAAACTTTGGCCATTCATGCAGGCTATAGCCCAGAACCAACCACCAAAGCCGTGGCTGTGCCTATTTACCAAACCACTTCTTATGCCTTTGATAATACGCAACATGGTGCCGATTTATTTGATTTAAAAGTACAAGGCAATATTTACACCCGTATTATGAACCCAACCACTGCAGTATTGGAGCAACGTGTTGCAGCACTTGAAGGCGGGATTGGCGCATTGGCTTTAGCATCGGGTATGGCTGCAATTACCTACGCAATTCAGACCATTACCGAAGCAGGCGATAACATTGCTTCAGTATCAACTTTATACGGCGGTACTTACAACTTATTTGCCCACACCTTGCCTAAACAAGGCATTGAAGTACGTTTCTTCGATTATCAACAGCCTGAAAGCTTACGCGACCTGATTGATGACAAAACCAAACTGGTCTTTGTAGAATCCATTGGTAACCCATTGGGCAATATTATTGACCTTGAAGCGATTGCGAAAATTGCGCACGAATACGGCATTCCAGTGGTGGTGGATAACACTGTAGCCACGCCTGTCTTGCAAAAATCATTTGATTTTGGCGCAGACATCATCATTCACTCACTGACCAAATATATTGGTGGTCACGGTACGTCTATTGGCGGCATTATTGTCGATAGCGGTAAATTCCCTTGGGGCAAATATCCTGAACGTTTTAAAGCCTTAAATACACCTGACCCAAGTTACCATGGTGTGAACTATGTAGAAGCCTTAGGCGCTGCAGCATTTATTGCACGTGCACGTGTAGTACCACTACGCAATACAGGTGCAGCGATTAGCCCGCATAACGTATTCCTAATTTTACAAGGTTTAGAAACCTTAAGCCTGCGTATGGAACGCCATACTGAAAACGCGCAAAAAGTAGCGGAATATTTACAGGCACATCCAAAAGTGAAATGGGTCAATTACGCAGGTTTGAAAGATCACCCGCAACATGCGTTGGCACAAAAATATGTGAAAGGTAAACCTTCTGCAATTCTGTCTTTTGGTGTGCAAGATGGCCGTGAAGGCGGAACCCGCTTTATTGATGCACTGCAATTATTCACACGCTTGGTCAATATTGGCGATGCCAAGAGCCTGGCTTGCCACCCTGCAACCACCACTCACCGTCAGTTGAGTGCAGATGAACTCAAAGCGGCTGGTGTGAGTGAAGATATGGTGCGTTTATCCATCGGGATTGAACATGCCGATGACTTAATTGCCGATTTAGAGCAAGCTTTAGCAGCCGTCTAAAAACTCATCAGTTCAAACTTTGTACTGGCATCCTGCTGATTAATTTCAACAGGATGCTTTTTTATTTTAATTTTTCTTTGTATGTCTTTGCATTAGCTTTATTTCATGGTAAAAATAAAGATATACAGCTCACAAAAATAGAGCAATTACTCTAAATTCATTTTTAAATTCAACCACTTATTCCATAGCTTTTTTTGTGCAATCGGCTATCATAAAGCCAAGTAAAACAGTTCAAATTCAGTCTGAAATTTGAATCGTCAATCTCAATAAAAATGACAACTCAGGAATCTAAATCAGGAATATTAGCGTGAAGCCAAAATTAGAGAAACTTTTTCAACAGCGTGTAAATGGTAAAGTTGCCCTTATTACAGGTGCATCGAGTGGTATTGGTTTAACCGTGGCACATAAGCTAGCCGATGCAGGTGCGCATGTGCTTTTGGTGGCACGCACTCAGGAAACGCTCGAACAAGTCAAAGCTGAAATTGAAGCACGTGGTGGCAAGGCTTCAGTTTTCCCTTGTGATCTAAACGATATGGACTCTATTGATGCTGTATCGCAACAAATTCTTGCCTCTGTCGATCATATTGATATTCTAATTAACAACGCAGGCCGCTCAATCCGTCGTGCAGTACATGAGTCGGTTGATCGTTTCCACGACTTTGAACGTACCATGCAGCTCAACTATTTTGGTGCTGTGCGTTTGGTACTCAATATTTTGCCGCAGATGATGCACCGTAAAGATGGTCACATCATCAACATCAGCTCGATTGGTGTATTAGCCAACGCAACGCGTTTCTCGGCTTATGTGGCATCTAAAGCCGCATTGGATGCGTTTAGTCGCTGTCTATCTGCAGAAGCGCATACACACAAAATTGCGATTACTTCGGTGTATATGCCATTGGTTCGTACCCCAATGATCGCACCAACCAAAATTTATAAGTACGTGCCCACCCTTTCACCTGAGCAAGCGGCAGATTTAATTGCTTATGCGATTGTGAAACGTCCGAAGAAAATTGCGACACATTTGGGTCGTTTGGCTTCAATCACTTATGCGATTGCACCAGACATTAACAACAAACTCATGTCGATTGGTTATAACTTATTCCCAAGCTCTACCGCTTCTGTGGGCGAGCAGCAAAAACTGAACTGGGTACAAAAAGCGTATGCGCGCTTGTTCCCAGGTGAACACTGGTAATTTATACACAATTCAAGTTTTGCTTTAGGCGACCTACGGGTCGCCTATTTGTTTTTACAGCTTAGGTTGAACAGCGCACAACAATACAACATCACTTCAACAATTTTTAAATTGTGCAGCCGCAACTTTTCATGTGATTTTAATATTGGTTTAAGAAATAGCATTCAAAATGACATTACAATAATGAAAGGTACAACACATGAAAACTCTGTATCTGTTTAAGCTATTTTGTTTTTCTGCTGCGGGCTTAAGTTTTTATCACTTATATACTGAGCTTACGCGCAATCATGTAGACACATTTCAAGTGATGACACTGACAGGCCTGGTGGTCTTGTTAGTCGAATTGGGCTATCGCAGCCAACTTGCCGTGTCCATGTCGCATTCATCTGGTGCGATGTCCGAAGTTTCTGCCTCTTCTAATTACAGTTATTTCATGTCTAAATTGGCAGCAGGCAGTATTGCCACAAGTTTTGTTCTGCAAGGCTTAATCCGTTAATTACTTATTTAAGATCCACAATCTCAACCATAACAAAACATTCAATTGCACCGCATTTTTATGCTATAACACAGCTGTTTTAAGTATTTTGAATGGATTATGCGAGCACTGGCCCTCATTTTACAGTATGGCTGTTTTGCCTTTGCCTTGTTTCTGAGTTATCAGGTTGCAACGGCGCTTTATCAGCAAGAATATGAACTTTTAGAGGTTGTTGCCGATGTCGGCACGATTTTAATTTGTATTGATTTGGGCGTATTTTTATTTAGCAGCAAAGCCTCACAAGGTTTAAATCTTCAGGAATATGCTCGCCAACTTGAAGCACCACCGTCAAAACTAGTCGCAGTGACTCGTAAACTTGGACATTTGGGAATTATGCTGATTTTGGTGAGTTGGATTGTACCGTTGATTTAAAATCCATCAAAAAATCTGTATATAAAAATGTTCCTGCAAAACAAAAAGCTCCCGAATTTCGGGAGCTTTTTGTTAGAGCAATTCAAAATTACTTCGAACCTTTAATCCCTGCTTGTAACAACAATGCACCTAAACCACCAATTTTATTTTCTTGTGGTTTAGCGGCTTGTGGTTTTTTCGCTTGTGGACGCTCAGTCTGAGGACGTGACTGCTGTGGACGTTTCGCTTGTGGCTTACGCTCTGTACGCTGTTCTTGATCACGACGTGGTGCACGCGCTGCTTTTGCAGGTGCAGCCGAACCTTCAGGACGCATCGATAAATTCACACGGTTACGCTCTACATCAACCTGCAACACACGCACTTGAACAATTTGACCTGGTTTCACCACTTTATGCGGATCAGCCACAAATTCATTGGCCAACTCAGAAATATGCACCAAACCATCCTGATGTACGCCCACATCCACGAAAGCACCAAAGTTGGTCACGTTGGTTACAACACCTTCAAGCTGCATGCCTTCAGTCAACTGCGCCACTTCAGTAATATCTTCACGGAATTTAGCCGTACGGAATTCAGGACGTGGGTCACGACCTGGTTTTTCCAATTCAGACAAAACATCCTGAATAGTTGGTAAGCCGACTTGCTCATCCACAAATTCTTCAGCATTCACCGAACGGATAATTTCAGTATTACCAATAATATCTTTAACCGTGGTCGCTTTGGCAGCCACAATTTTTTCTACTAAACCATAAGATTCAGGGTGCACTGCAGAAGCATCCAAAGGCTCAGAACCTGCCTGAATACGTAAGAAACCTGCTGCTTGTTCAAAAGTACGTTCGCCTAAACGCGGTACGTTTTTCAAAGCTTGGCGATTGTCAAAACGGCCATGTTCTTTACGGTATTCAACAATTTGCTGTGCAATGGCTTTATTCAAACCTGCGATATAACCCAAAATTGCTGAAGATGCCGTGTTGACATCGACACCGACCGAGTTCACACAGTCTTCTACCACAGCTTCTAAGGTTTTTGCTAAACCTGCCTGATTCACGTCATGTTGATACTGACCCACACCGATTGATTTTGGATCAATTTTTACCAACTCTGCCAATGGGTCTTGCAAACGACGTGCAATCGACACTGCACCACGAATCGACACATCTAGTTCTGGCAACTCTTGCGATGCCAATTCAGAAGCTGAATACACAGATGCACCCGCTTCAGATACAGACACACGTGTTAATTTCAAGTCACTGTGCGCCGCCATCATTTCTGCCACAACCGCTTCAGTTTCACGGCTTGCAGTCCCGTTACCAATCGCGATTAAATCAACATTGTGCTCACGGCATAAACGTGCAAGTTCTTCAATCGCGCCTGCTTTGTCTTCTTTAGGTGCAAATGGATAAACCGTGCTATGTGCAACCACATCGCCAGATTGGTTCACCACAGCCAGTTTGACACCTGTACGGATGCCAGGGTCTACGCCCAGCGTACAACGCGCACCTGCAGGTGCAGAGAGCAATAAATGACGCAAGTTTTCTGCAAAGACATCCATCGCTTCAGCTTCGGCAGCCAAACGCTTTTCAGTCAATAATGAATGTTCGATTTGTGGACGCACTTTGCCCAACCAGAACAATTTTGCCGTTTGCTTTAAAAAGTCCTGACGTGCTTGCGGCTGAATTTGATCTAAATTGTATTCAGTTTCAATACGTGCCAAAGGTGCACTGTCTTCACCATCAACTTTTAAACCCAAGACGTTTTCTTGGCGACCACGCAACATCGCCAATAGGCGATGTGAAGGCACTTTGTTGAGGTTTTCTGAAAAATCGAAGTAATCACGGAATTTTTTGCCCACTTCTTTTTTCTCTTCAGAAGCAACCAAGCTTTTTAATACCGCTGTTTTGGCAAAAATTTCTTTTAATTCTGTGGTTAAGGCAATATTTTGTGCCCATTCATCAATCAGAATGTGTTGTACCGCATCTAGCTGACTGTCTGCATCAGGATAGTCTGCATGACTAAAGCCTGCTAAAGCTTCGCTTGGCTCAACCTGTTCTGCAAAAATTTGCGCTGCAATTGGGCCTAAACCTGCTTCTTTAGCTTTAAACGATTTACTGGTGCGTTTTGGACGGTAAGGCGCGTAAATTTCTTCTAAAGCATTTTTGGTTTCAGCAGCGTTAACCCGTGCCAATAAATCATCAGATAATTTATCTTGTTCTTTGAGTGATTCTATTACTTTTTCGCGACGCTCATATAAATCACGTAAATACGATAAACGTGTATCGAGCTGACGTAGCTGCGTGTCATCTAAACCTTGCGTCACTTCTTTACGGTAACGTGCAATAAATGGAACGCTAGCACCTTCATCAATAAGTTTGATGGCAGCTTCTACTTGATTTGGTCGTACGGCAAGTTCTTTTGCTAACTGCTGAACTAAGTCAGTCATCGTGTGTGATCCTACAAGGATAAGTACTAAAAGCCATGATTATAAAGACCAAGACTATAAAATCCACAATTGTTTTATGAATTTTATAAATGGTGGATTTTTGGCGATTTTTGCCAATTCGGCTAAATTTTATAAATCTAAATAAAATTCAGGCTTATGTTAGACTCAAACGGACAAATATGTCAGTTTTTCGCATGGGAATGCTGTATATATTTGGTATCTATGTCTTGATTTTATCTGCAATATTTGTTGCTTTAGAGCATAGGCAATAGATACCAATGAATCGTATACTCAAAGCCAACTCAACTTTTTGTTTACGATGACAATAAAGAATAAAGGAGCACATCATGAGTTTAGTTGTACCTGCTGAAAAAACAGATGCCGTACACAGCGAAACTGACCGCGTTGAACGCATTCTCGTTGTCGATGATGATGTGCGTTTACGTACCCTGTTACAGCGTTTCTTGGAAGATAAGGGTTTTGTGGTCAAAACTGCCCACGATGCGACACAAATGGATCGTTTGTTACAGCGTGAACTGTTCTCTTTAATCGTGCTTGATTTTATGCTGCCTGTTGAAGATGGTTTAAGTATTTGCCGTCGTTTACGTCAATCTAACATCGACACGCCAATTATTATGCTGACGGCTCGCGGCAGTGACTCTGACCGTATTGCAGGACTTGAAGCAGGTGCAGATGATTATTTACCAAAACCGTTTAATCCAAATGAGCTGTTAGCGCGTATTCGTGCTGTATTGCGTCGTCAAGTGCGCGAGGTACCAGGTGCACCAAGTCAGCAAATGGAAGTGGTTGGTTTTGGCCCATGGTCACTAGATTTATCGACCCGTACTTTGACACGTGAAGGTCAGGTCGTGACCCTAACTACAGGTGAATTTGCAGTACTCAAAGCGTTGGTACAACATCCTCGTGAGCCTTTAACCCGTGACAAGTTAATGAATTTGGCGCGTGGTCGTGAATGGGGTGCGATGGAGCGTTCGATTGATGTTCAGGTTTCACGTTTACGTCGTTTAATTGAAGAAAACCCTGCCCGTGCACGTTATATTCAAACGGTTTGGGGTGTCGGTTATGTATTTGTTCCAGATGGTGCGGAATAAGTTGAAAATGATGTGAGGCTTCAGCCTCACATCTTCATGCAATGATCAACATTTATGCACACCGATCATTGTGCTAGATTTAAAGAACAGACATTCCAATAACAAGTATATTCATCATAAAATTTCACTTACTAAATTCGCTTTACAACCTCTGCCACAGGACAAGATGTGAAACTCGAACCCATCGACCCACAAGAATTTACCGACTATGTGGCGTATTCTGAAAAGAAACGTACCCGCTGGGAGCGTTTTCTGGACAAAATCAAACCACGCTCTGCAGCCATGCGCACCACGGTACTGGTGGTTTTTGTGGTGTTGTTTAGCCTGTTTATGTCGTTGTGGTTCTTTTGGCGCACCTTGTATTTACCTGAAATTCAACAACACGCCCGCTATTTAGCGGTTGAACTGGAAATTTTAAACAATCCAGATTTGCGCATTTTTCACAATGAAGCCGAAGTCGATGTCGATGCGTGGCTTAAAAATCGGGTCGGCATTGAATATGTAACCGATCCACGTGAGTTTCCTAATGTACGGGAAAAAGTCATTGCAGAGTTTTTTACCCAACAAATAGAAAAGAAACTGGCAACTGAATTAAAAATGCAGGATGTCACGGTCTATTTCCAGTTCAAACCAAGCCCGCGTATTTGGATTCAAACCCCAGAAATGAATGGCAACTGGGTACGTGAACCCCTTAAAACCTATGCCAACTACAGCCCTGAATTGGTCTTTGGCTGGCTTTTGGGTATTCCACTGTTAGCTGCAGCAATTATTTTAACTCTAGTACGTCAGCTGAATCGTCCTTTGCGTCGTCTGCAAAATGCCGCCAATAGCTACAGTAAAACAGGCAAAGCACCTTATTTAGAAACCAATCACGGTCCGCAGGAAATTCGTGAGGTCAACCAAGCCTTTAATCACATGATTTATACCTTGGAACAGACTGAACGTGACCGTCGTATCATGTTGGCAGGTATTTCACACGACCTGCGCACGCCACTGACACGGATTCGTTTAAGTGCCGAAATGATGCCCGATGATGATTTTTTAAAAGAAGGCTTAATTTACGATGTAGAAGATATGGATGCGATTTTAAATCAATTCATTTCTTATATGCGTGATGGTTCCGATGAAGAATTACAAGAAACCGATTTAAATGTTTTGCTGCAGGAATTGATTATTCAATTTAAACCGTTGGATATTCGCTTTAACGCACAAGAATTACCTTTAATTCAGGCGCGCAGTTTGTCGCTGAAACGTCTGATTGGCAACCTGATTAATAACTCGAAACGCTATGGTGCAGAGCCAATTGAGTTGTCTGCAGAAGTGCTGGATGAACACATTCGGATTAGCGTGGCAGACAACGGTACAGGCATTCCAGAAGACCAAATTGCGGATTTAATGCAGCCTTTTGTACGCGGCAATGAAGCACGTACTGTACAAGGCAGTGGCTTAGGTTTGGCAATTGTAAAACGTATTGTCGATATTCATCAGGGCGAGCTCACCATTCAAAACCGTGAACACGGTGGTCTTGAAGCCATCATTACCCTGCCGTTACAACCTGAAATCGTTGAAGAAAAAAATAATGTTGGCACGCTGGAAAAAATCAAACAAAGTTTGAGTGAACACTTCTAAACGGCTGACGCTTTTGATCTCTATCTGGCTTGCTATATACCAATTTCAGACCAACAGCAAATCGGATGGACGATCAAAGTAAAAAATTCAGATGGTGCATATCAAAATTGTATAAAAATATATCAAACAAATTGTAATATTTACCTTTTGATATATAAATAAACGATTAAATTCAATTATTTATGTATTATTTTATATTTTTATACCACCATTTAGGCAAAAAATTAGACCTTAGCCTAACACCTATGCAAAATACCTTTTTTGATCGGTACAATCGGTATCAGTCTAGTATTTTACGAGAGTTCGCCATGTCTTTAGATCGCATCCGTTTAGCCTCCCTCCACGACAAAGTAATCAGCGCAGAACAAGCTGCTGAATTCGTTCAAGATGGTATGACCGTAGGTATGAGTGGCTTTACTCGTGCGGGTGAAGCAAAAGCTGTTCCACTTGCATTGGTGGCACGCGCTAAAACCAACCCTTTAAAAATTGACTTAATTACTGGCGCAAGTCTTGGTAATGATTTAGACAAGCAATTGACTGAAGCAGGTGTTTTGGCTCGTCGTATGCCGTTCCAAGTAGACAACACCTTGCGTAAAGCAATTAACCAAGGTCAAGTTATGTTCATTGACCAACACTTGTCTGAAACTGTTGAGCAAATGCGTAACAACACGCTAAAACGCCCAGACATCGCGATTGTTGAAGCAGTTGCAATTACTGAAGACAGCTTAATTATTCCAACAACTTCTGTAGGTAACTCTGCAAGCTTTGTTGAATATGCAGATAAAGTCATTATCGAAATCAACACCACTGTAAGCACAGAATTTGAAGGCCTACACGACATTTATATTCCTGAAGCACGTCCAACACGTGGCCCAGTGCCATTAACTCACGTTGAACAACGTATTGGAACCAAAGGTATTCAGTTAGACCCTGCAAAAGTTGTGGGTATTGTATTTAACGATACCTTGCTTGACTCTCCATCTAACGTGACCGATCCAGATGACGAAACTCAAGCAATTGCCGATCACTTGATCGCATTCTTTGAAAACGAAGTAGCTCAAGGTCGTTTACCGAAAAACTTGGCACCTTTACAAGCAGGTATCGGTTCAATTGCAAATGCAGTATTAACAGGCTTCAAACACTCTAACTTTGAAGACTTGGTGATGTACTCAGAAGTACTCCAAGACTGTACGTTTGAATTGATTGATGCAGGCAAAATGAAGTTCGCTTCTGGCTGTTCAATGACCTTGTCTGAAAAATGTGGCGATCGCGTATTTGGTAATCTTGCACACTACAAAGACAAATTCATTTTACGTCCACAAGAAATCTCTAACTTCCCTGAGTTAGTACGTCGTTTAGGCATCATTGGCATTAACACTGCACTTGAGTTTGATATTTACGGTAACGTGAACTCAACCCACGTATGCGGTACCAAAATGATGAACGGTATTGGTGGTTCAGGTGACTTCGCGCGTAACGCACACTTGGCGATTTTCGTGACTAAATCAATTGCGAAAGGCGGTGACATTTCATCTATCGTTCCAATGGCTGCGCACGTAGACCACAACGAACACGACGTTGACATTTTGGTTACTGAGCAAGGTTTAGCAGATTTACGCGGTCTTGCACCACGTGAACGCGCTCGTGCGATTATCGACAACTGTGTACACCCAATGTACCGCAATGCATTGAATGATTACTTTGAGCGTGCATGTGCAAAAGGTGGTCACACTCCTCACCTACTTCGTGAAGCATTATCTTGGCATGCAAACTTCGAAGAACACGGTCACATGTTGACTCCTGCACAACAAGAATCTGCGCAACCAGCATAATTCGCGTGCAATAAAAAACGCCCTGATTTTTCAGGGCGTTTTTTTATGTCTTAAGTTTTTATGTCTTAGATTGTCACAAGGTCATTTGCGACAACGCACTCCATTTTACTCAAATGCCAAAGCTTTAAATTCATCTATAAAATGCTGCCCTAACTGGCGTAAACCATCCACACTGAGTGTGGTTTCAATCACACCCAAAGACACCACATCACGTTGAATTTGCAGCACAGTTTGACCTTGCGGGTTGATATAAAAACGAGAACCCAAAGTTGCAAATTTGCTTGCTAAGTCTAGGTTTTGTTCAGCTCGAACTTGATTCACCACATCTTGCGCGGTAAAACGGTATTGATCATGCAGCAAATTTAAGCTGTTGGATTGCCCATATTCTGCACTTAATGCACAATCATCCAAGACCTGTAAAGGCTGATCAAGATTGGCAAAAGCAGTCGCAGGGAGACTCAGCGCAAGACTGAATAAAATAGGGAGAGAAAATTTTAACATTGGACACCTCGCACATAGGTAAATTACACCTGTGGAGAAACATCCTTTTTTCACCAACTTATATTTTAAGTTCAAAAATCACTCAATACATTGACTTTTTATACCAAGCGACCTAAACGCAGCAAAACTGGAAACTGAATTTCCAAGCCCTGAGCAGGTTGCTGCTGCAACAATTGCTGTAATTCAAGCAAGGGCGTATCAGTATGTTGCTTTAAATAATGCTGCAGTCCCGACCAAGTGTTTAAATAATTCAGCAATTGTGCTGCCGACCAACGATATTTCAGGCAAAGTTCGGGTGTCACGATTTCTTGAAATGGGAAAGGAATCGTGCGATATAAGTCATCAATATAACGACGTTCAGCATCCCAACAACCTTTTAAGGTCTGAAAATACAAGCGTTGAATTGCGGTATTCACCTCAGGATCTACAGCTTGAATCAGACCGTAGCCCACCGCAGCAAATATTCCACTCGGTTTTAGCACCCGATGCACTTCGGCATAAAAGGCATCAAACTTGAACCAGTGAATCGCTTGTGCAACGGTAATTAAATCCACACTCGCATCTGCCAATCCGCTGTCTTGCGCCAAACAAGCGCGATAACGCACATTTTCCCACTGTGGTGCTTGATCCAGCTGTGTCTGACTTAAATCCGTGGCTAAAATCTGCTGAAAATGTGGCGTTAATAACTGGGTAAACTGCCCTGAACCTGCACCGCAGTCCCATGTCAAACCGCGCTCTGGCACATGTTGTAAAATCGTATCGACAATCGCGGTTGAATACTGCGGACGTGCCTGACGATATAAATCGCTGCCCTGCGAAAACAAATCTTTCATGCTGCATTCCCTGACCATGATCGCTTGATTTTAATTCAGCTTGTTTAATACGTATTGTGGACTTTAGATGAAGATGCAAAGCGGGTTTGAATACAAGATTTTATTTTAGACATAAAAAATTTTGCGCATAAAAAAGCCCCAAACATTGTTTGAGGCTTTTTGAATATGGTGGCGAGACCCAGGATCGAACTGGGGACACACGGATTTTCAATCCGTTGCTCTACCGACTGAGCTATCACGCCAATGCCGTGTATTAAGCCGTATCTCGGCTGAATAGTCAATAAAAATCATCACTTTTTTATTTGATCGCATAAATTTTATGCAAAAAAAATCCCTGATGGGATCAGGGATTGAAAACGTTTAACCGTTTTGAATATGGTGGCGAGACCCAGGATCGAACTGGGGACACACGGATTTTCAATCCGTTGCTCTACCGACTGAGCTATCACGCCAATGACGCGTATTAAACAGTTTCAGCTGTAAATCGTCAATAGTCTTTTTCGCTTTTCAGTGCAAATGTTTACTTTTACAGCAATCTCATTCTATTTCTGCTGAAATATCACCCAAAAATTTAAAAATGAGTTCTTTTCCAATTAAATTTTGACAAACTTCCGATACGCGAATGTGGGGCACGGATGCCCCACGTTACCCATCACGACAAGGATGTCGTGTATGGGTAACAAAAGACTTTTGCCTACTTTGGGTCTTGCCAAAGTAGGAAGATGCCTACGCAAAGCTATTTAAACCTTAGCTAAAAATTGTGGCTGTGCAAGCACAAAAAACAATATAGGATTTAGATAAACTTCTTTCACAAATCCGATTAAAACCATACTTCAATCCCCCATCATCCTCTTACGGAAGATATTCCTCATCCCTGAGCCATATATGGCGCAAGAGAAGGGATTTTCGATACTAATTTAATTTTGACCTATACGGATAAACTGAAAAGACAGACACAACGTCAGCTTTTTAAAAACTCACAACTTACCCAAATGCGCCAAACAACGATGAATCGCACCACAACCCGGCTGAAAGTGCTGCACACCTTTGGCTTCTTCCATACGGCACACCTCACTCACCAAACGATCTGCCACACCTCGACCACGGTTTGCAGGATGCACCACAATATATTCAAGCGTACGATGATCATCTTGCCCTGTGCACCAAATCGCACCAATCACTTTAGTATTAAATTCTGCCGTGTAAAGTAGGGTATACTGAGCCAAGTTCTGCTCAAGTTGGCTTACCGCATCTTGCCCATCGCCAAATTCAGGGCTGGTATCATACAGTCGCTCAAGCTGGCTGCGCACTTCGGTATTTTCCAGTGAAGTATAGGCATGTACGGTAATAGGCATTGATTAACCCTCCTGAGCAATCTAATATGCTGAGACTTCGTCACAGCGAAAACATTTTACATCAATCATTTTTGACGTTTTTTGAGGAACGTGTCTATGACCCAACGTATCAGTGAAGTGGTGAGAAATACCAACGAAACTAAAATTCGAGTTCGTGTGAATCTGGACGGTACGGGTCAAGGCACACTCAACACTGGAGTTCCATTTTTAGACCATATGATTGATCAAATCAAGCGACACGGTTTGTTTGATATTGATATTCATTGTGATGGCGACTTGGAAATTGATGATCACCACACTGTAGAAGACTGTGGTATCACGCTTGGACAAGCTTTTGCTCAAGCTTTGGGCGATAAAAAAGGTTTACGACGCTACGGTCACTTTTACGCACCACTTGATGAATCTTTAAGCCGTGTGATTGTCGATTTATCGGGTCGTCCGGGTTTATTTATGGATATTCCATTTACCCGCGCACGTATTGGTACTTTTGATGTGGATTTATTCTCAGAATTCTTCCAAGGCTTTGTCAACCATGCATTAATGACACTGCACATCGACAACCTCAAAGGTAAAAACAGCCACCACCAAATTGAAAGCGTATTTAAAGCATTTGCACGTGCTTTACGCATGGCATGTGAAGTCGATCCGCGTGCTGAAAATACAGTGGCATCAACCAAAGGAACACTCTAATGACCCGAATTGCCCTTCTTGACTATGGCATGGGAAATTTACACTCTGCAGCGAAAGCTTTAGAGCATGTGGGTGCAACGGTAGATGTGACCAATGACCCAAAACTGATTGCACAAGCCGATAAAATTGTGTTTCCAGGTGTGGGTGCTATGCGTGATTGTATGCAAGGCATGCATGAAGCTGGCATTGATGACGTGGTACGCAACGCGGTCTTTAATAAACCTGTACTTGCAATTTGTGTAGGCATGCAGGCGCTGATGCAACATTCCGAAGAAAATGGCGGAGCAGATGCACTGGGCATTTTTGCAGGTACAGTCAAACGCTTTCCTGAAGTAGCAGGTTTAAAAGTGCCACACATGGGTTGGAATCAGGTACATCAACGTGACCCGAGCCACCCTATGTGGAACAACATTGAACAAGATGCGCGTTTTTACTTCGTGCATAGTTTTTATGTTGAACCGCAAGATGAAAAAATCGTGGCCGCGACCTGTGATTATGGTTTAACTTTCTGTACAGCCCTGCATCAAGACAACTTGTTTGCAACGCAGTTCCACCCAGAAAAAAGTCACACTGTTGGTTTGCAGTTACTAAAAAACTTTGTGGAATGGAATATCTAATATTCAGGATGCTTCAATCAATAAAGCCGAGTTAATCTCGGCTTTATTTTTGCGTGAATGTTTTTCACTTTTATTGCACATTGATTTGTGTTTAAAATTAAAGCGTTTTTTATACCTTTTATTCAAAATAAACTAAGAGTCTGTCGATAATTGGTCTATGTTTGCGATGTGAGAGAGATATCTCACAAGATTTTTGAGCAAATATAGGGTATGCGACAGAAAATTCAAAAAATCTAGGAATTACAACAATGAGTCAATATGTAGAAGATTCTGCACTCAGTGCAGCGGGGCGTTTTGGTCGATTATCATTTTTAGCGTGGAACTGTTTGCTCAGCTTGGGGCTTGCAGTACTGATTGCAATTATTGCCGTTGTTGCACCCAATTTATTGCTAGAGCTCGGCTCTGGCTCTATGGGCATCGGCATGATCTTGCTCGTGATCATTTATATCGTTGCGTTCTATTTTAGCTTTATTTTCACCATCCGCCGCTTGCATGACCGCAATCATACTGGCTGGTTATCTTTGCTGATTTTGGTGCCTTTGGTGAATATTATTATGGGTTTATATTTGGTATTTGCACCTGGCGATGATCGTCAAAATAGCTATGGTGCGGTACGTGAAACTGCAGGTTGGGAAAAAGTACTGGCTTGGATTTTTATTGTGCTGATGATTTTGGCGATTATTGGCAGCTTCTTGTCAGGTATATTCAGCAACGTCTAAGCAAAAATATTCCACTTGGTTGATATTTCGAAATAGCCCATCTATTGGGCTATTTTTTCAGGATATTCGCTGCAATCTTTGTCCTGCACAGCATTTTCAATCTTTTAAACTTTGCCAAATTCCGCAAAACGCTTTAGGCTAAAACCGCTTCTTTACCGCTTTGAATGTTATGGATCTCACTCGTCTGCGTACCCTGCCTAGCCCTGATGAAATTCGGCAATTGCCACTGTTTGAAAATATTGCGCGTCAAAATATTGTACTGATTCAAAATCTAGAGCAATGTCTAGCAATTGAAGCTGAACTGAAAACCGCAGCTGTCTTGGGTTTCGATTCTGAATCTAAACCCACGTTTAATGTAGGCGAAGTTTCTACAGGCCCGCATTTAATTCAGCTCGCAACCTTAGAAAAAGCCTATCTATTTCAGCTCAATGATGACATTTGGCAATTTTTGCAGCCAGTTTTTGCCAATCGCGATCAAATTAAAGTAGGTTTTGGGCTGAAAAATGATGCCCATTTATTTCGTAAAAAAGGTATACAACTGAATAGCGTGATTGAACTATCCAAATGTTTTGGCAGTTTTGGTTTTAAAAGTCCGCTTGGGCTTAAAAATGCCATGGCATTATTATTTCACGTTCATTTCCCTAAAAGCCGAAGTATCAGCACCTCAAACTGGGCATGCAAACAGCTCAGTGAAGCACAAATTGCCTATGCTGCCGCCGATGCCTACGCACCTGTGTTGATATTTGAAGAATTGGGGCGTTTGGGTCTATTGCCCGAGCATATCCCAAACAGTTCACTCAAATTGCGGATTCGTCCCTCTAAAACAAAACCTACAACAGATGCTTAGATATTTAACAATACTTTGTTAAGATGCACAGATTGAATTCAATAAGTTTTTGGCAAGGAGCGAAAGCATGCTGATCATCCCTGCAATTGACCTGAAAGATGGCAAGTGTGTTCGTTTAAAACAAGGTCGTATGGAAGATGATACTGTATTTTCTGACGATCCAGTGGCAACAGCACAACACTGGGTAAATGAAGGCGCGCGTCGCTTGCATTTAGTCGATTTAAACGGCGCTTTCGCAGGTACGCCAATTCATAAACCTGTGGTTGAAGCGATTGCAAAATCACAACCGGATCTTCCAATTCAAATTGGTGGCGGTATTCGTTCACTCGAAACCATCGAACACTATTTGGATGCAGGCGTATCGTTCGTGATTATTGGTACCAAAGCCGTACAAGAGCCTACTTTTGTAGAAGAAGCCTGCAAGAAATTTGCAGGACACATCATTGTCGGCATTGACGCCATGAATGGCATGGTGGCTACTGATGGTTGGGCCAACGTCACAGACGTGAAGGCAACAGATTTAGCTAAGCGTTTTGCCGATGCAGGTGTATCTAGCATTGTTTATACCGATATTGCCCGTGATGGCATGATGCAAGGTGTGAACGTAGAACAAACCGTAAACTTGGCGCAATATTCAGGCTTACCCGTGATTGCTTCTGGCGGTGTGACCAATTTAGATGACGTACGCAACCTAAAAGGTCAGCCTGGCATTTTAGGTGCGATTACAGGTCGTGCAATTTACGAAGGCACGTTAAGCCTGCGTGAGGCACAGTTGCTTTTAGATGAGCAATCTTTGTAATTCTGCCGCGTATTTTTAAAGAGGTCTGCGGACCTCTTTTTTATTTTGATTTTATTTTACTCATTTTGAGTTTTCTTCATCTCCCACTGGTTCTATGTCTCAGCTTTCACCAATGCTTCGCAGCAAAGCGCCGCAACTGGCGCTCATTTTGATTACCTTAATTTGGGGTGCAACCTTCATTACCGTGCAATACGGTTTGAACTTCAGCAGTCCAGTACTGTTTGTAGGCTTACGTTTTGCCGCAGCCACGTTGGCCGTGGGGCTGATTTCATGGCGAAGCTTACGTGGTTTTAGCATCGATGAACTCTATGCAGGCTTTGCCATAGGCGCAGTCATTGCGCTAGGTTATGTCACTCAAACCATTGGCTTACAAAGTATCAGCAGTAGCGAATCGGCCTTTTTAACGGCGCTGTATGTCCCGCTTGTACCGCTATTGCTGTGGTTATGCTTTGATCAACGTCCGCATGTCATGACTTGGTTGGGTGCTATTTTGGCATTTGTAGGCTTGGTCTTTTTAACAGGCAATGGCTTAGGCGCAATTCAGTTAAGTTTTGGACAAGCCATTACTTTAATCGGTTCAATTGCGATTGCCTTTGAAATTATTTTAATTAGCTATTTTGCCAATCGGGTCAATTTAAAGCGCGTTACCCTCATCCAACTGGGTTGTGCATCGTTATTGTGTTTTGCGATTGCACCATGGGTTGGAGAAACTCAATTGCCCGAATTTCAGTGGTCACTCCTTGCTGTTTTGCTCGGCTTAGGCATTGCCAGTGCCGTGATTCAATTGGTGATGAACTGGGCGCAACGACAAGTAGACCCTGCGCAAGCTGCTATTATTTATGCAGGTGAGCCTGTTTGGGCCGCATTGATTGGACGTTTGGCAGGCGAGCGCTTGGCAGTTCTGGCGTTGTTCGGTGGACTACTGGTGGTTTTAGGCGTGCTGGTCAGCGAATGGCGACCAAAATTTTTAAAACGAAACACATCATCCCAAAAAGTTGAATGAACAGCATCTAGGCAAGATCGCTCAAAACATCTTAAAAAGACGAACGAACGTGAATTTAATGATACATCGGTAAATTATCATTCACGCGAATTAAACCGCGTATAGCACGGTAAACAATCCATAACCACGAAATAGCAACCACTGCGATACAGAAAAGTGTCGCAGCCAAAGTCATACTGGCAAAGCTTTGCGCATCTGGACTAAAGAACACCAAAAAGAACGGCACAAAGGCCACAATATTCCAAAACAGATACCACCAGAAGCTGCGAATTTGCCAAGTAAAATGACTGGCAAAAATTGAACCTTGTACATCACTACGTTTTAAATAGTTGATGATTAAGGCAATAACGGCCAATATCCCCGCAGAAAAAATCGCCACGATATACAGCACATATAAAATCATGGTCAATGAACGATGTGGGTCTTGATCTACTGAATATGAATGCTCTGCTTCTGACATAATGCACCTGACAAGCCTGTTACTGGAACAATATTCCCAATTAGATACTGAGCTGATTCAACGGAGAAATTAACCATAAAATCAGCAAGATATTTAAGCCTATCGTACAAAAATAAATCTTACCAAAGGGTTGTTTTTGTGTTTTATGGCGTAATTTTTGTTGTGCTAACCATGCTGCAGGCCAGCCCCCTAAAAAAGCCACGATATGCAAATTATTTTCAGGAATACGACGCCCGCCCTGCTGTGCAGCTTCTTTATCTTGTGCATACAGCCAATAACTCAGCGCATTCATCAAACTGATGAATAATAACAACATGCCGCTGAGCAATCCCAACAGCGTCAGCAAAGCCAAAGCAACAATATAAGCCACACATAATATTTGCATCGGCTGCATTTTTTGCGTGATGTTGGATGTTTTCGCACTCACAGCAGATGCCTTTGCTGCTTTGGTCTGCGAAGCTTTTAAATACACCGCTTGCTGTGCTCGGTAACGTCCGCGCTCATCCACAGTTACGGTATATTCCAAGGCACAGCCCACAATTGGACGTGGCCCTTGTCGGGCGAAGTCCTTAATGTGTAAAAACACGCGATCTTTTTGGTGGTCATTCGGCTGAATAAACCCATAACCCTGCTCATCAAACCATTCGACTAAACGCCCTTGATCACGCATGTTCTATATCCCTCAAGCTGTCACAAACTTTAAGCGTTCAATCAGCATATTCCGCATTTCATCTGGATTTTTCTGCAAAATATCTGCGCCTGTCCGCCCTTCTGCCGCATTTTTAGCAGCCACCTGCAAACGCATTAACCAAAAACGTCCTGCCGCCATTGCCAAATACAGTTCCAAACAGGCTTTTTCGTCTTGGGTTAAAGGACGCACCGTTTCGTAGGCATTTAAAAATGCAATCGCCTTGCTTTCATTTAAGCTCAGCTCAGGAAAATCGGTACAAAAATCATTCAGCGTAATCGCAATATCAAACAGCAATTCATCTTGATTTAATTCATAAAAATCTAAAATGCCTTGCAACTGATCATCTGCAAACAAGGTATTGTCACGGAATAAATCCGAGTGAATAAAACCTTTGGGACGCTGCGGATAGACTGCGGTTAAAGCTTCATACAAGCCCAAAAGTTTGGACAGTAAGGCTTGATCGGCCACATGCATGCTTGGTTTTAATTGGCGTGCGACCCCTGCCCAATAAGCATGATCACGTACATGATCGCGCTGCAAAGGAAAATTTTGTAAGGCCACATGCATTTTGGCTTGTGCAATCGCAATCGCTTCCACTTGCGCCACTGTTGCCAGTGTCGGATGCTGCCCAATTAAACGCGGTGCAATTTGTGCAGGTTTTTCTTTTAATTGGTGAATGGCTTGTCCCGAATAGGATAAAGGCACTGCCACAGGCAAACCCGCTTGCCCCAAATGCTGCAATACAGGAATTAATTCACCTGCCGCTTGCTGATCTAATTCTTCAAAAATGGTCAGCACGTACTCGTTTTGATTGTCGCAGCGCAAAAAATAATTGGTATTTTGAATCCCCCCTTGAATGGGAATCAGCTCGACCACCTCCAATCCATAAGGCGCTGCAAAGACCTGAACTTCCTTTAAAGTCAAAGGAGTATAAACCGACATAGAAAACCTGCGAAAAACCTGAGCTAAGTTTGATAGAATACCCGCTCCATCTGCCAAGGTGTAGCGCTTGTGTGGGTGAGTTTCATAATCGGCTGTAATAATTGGAAAAATTTATGCTAGCGAAACGTATTATTCCTTGCCTAGACGTAGATAATGGTCGCGTGGTTAAGGGCGTGCAATTCCTTGATATTCGTGATGCGGGCGACCCTGTCGAAGTGGCGCGTCGTTATAATGAACAAGGTGCCGATGAAATCACCTTTTTAGACATTACCGCTACCCATCATGGTCGTGATACGACTTATCGTACCGTAGAACGTATGGCAGAAACCGTGTTCGTGCCCCTCACCGTAGGTGGTGGCGTGCGTAAGGTTGAAGACATTCGCCTATTATTGAACGCAGGTGCAGATAAAGTCAGCATTAACTCTGCAGCCGTGTTTAACCCAGAATTTGTGCAAGAAGCCTCACAACGTTTTGGCGCACAATGTATTGTGGTTGCTATTGATGCGAAAAAAACGGGTGATAACAAATGGGAAATTTTCACCCACGGTGGTCGTAAACCCACTGGTATTGACGCAATTGAATGGGCTGTGAAAATGGCGGACTATGGCGCAGGTGAGTTGTTGGTCACCTCAATGGATGCCGATGGCACCAAAGCAGGCTATGACTTGGCGCTCATGCGTGCCATCAATGACCGTGTAATGGTACCTACCATTGCTTCTGGCGGTGTAGGTAATTTACAACACTTGGCCGATGGGATTCTAAAAGGCGGTGCCGATGCGGTACTGGCAGCCTCAATTTTCCACTTTGGTCAGCATACCATTCCTGAAGCCAAACAATATTTGGCAGCACAAGGCATTGAAATGCGTTTGTAAAATCATAGTGCAAACGAACTGTGAAAAGTGCAATCTGAGGATTGCACTTTTTTTAGCTTAAAATTGAAGTAAAGGTAAAATTTAGGCAGAAAAAAAGGAGTCCGAAGACTCCTATCAACTCAAAAAACCACAGCGCTGAGGTTCTTTTATCTTTTTAAATAGACTTATAAAAAAATAATCAACAAAATCAATTTATCATCACACAATATTCAACCGAAACATCCGTGGATATTTCACTGCACACAATATACGCAGAGCTTTAGCTGAAATATTGACCAAAAACACCAAAAACATTGACCATTTGCGACAAGACTTGCCCAAGCTGTCAGTACAAACCTTCATTTGCTGCAATACAGTTAAGATAACTGCTCTGCCACAGCTAATTTTTTCTCGACCCACTTGGCAGGAAAATACGCAGCCGACAAATGGTTTAAACCTTGTGCCATAACATGCGGCAAAGTGATCCCTAAAGGGTTTTGTTCCTGCAGTTCCTGTGAAGAAATCACTCGCGTTCCTAAAATATAATCAAACCACGGTTTAGTCACGCACCAGTTCGCATCCTGATTGCTGTTCATGTGATGGTCATAATGCCACGGAATTTTTTTGACTGCCCAATCTGGCTCTAAATGCGCACGACGATGAATATAATAATAATTCGCAGCACTATATAGCGCAGCCAGACTCATGCCCTTAGAAATAGGATAGAACACGCCACTGGCCACCGTTGCCACCACAGCCAAAGACACAATTTCATTTTTGGTACGCCAGTTGCGAATCCCTTCGACATAGCCATGATCGTGAAAACTGGTTTTACGCACTTCACGATGATGTTCCCAGTGTGATTTCATGCTTTCGGGCACAGGGCTATAACGGCGCTGCCCTGCTCGATGCGTTCCGTGCAAAATATATTTATGTGCCACCCATTCAAAACCATTGGCAACCACCAAACCTGCTAGAAATCCTTTCCACATCGCTATTTCTCCTTCAACACAGGACATCTTGACTCTGATGTTCACTATAGGCATGTGAGATTGACTAGATCTTGACCAAAAAAATCAATATCATTGACAAATGACGACAAAAATAAACCGATAACACATGCAACAATTCAAAGAATATACGGGCTCGATCTATGGTGGCTTAGGGCATTTATTGATGTGCTATTACCAAGCAAAAAAGCTGCCCATTCCAGAAAAATTACATCAGATTCAAAATCTGGAACGTTTTGATTATGCCCTCTGGCGTGACTTGCTCAGCACTTTGGAGCAACAATTACCACAACCTGCTTTGGGTTTGGAAATTGCCAAATACGTGCAGCCCAAACATTTAGGCATCATTGCGTATTTAGCCTTGTCCTGTGATCATCTGGGTGAAGCATTACAGCGTTACCACGATTTTCATCGCTTGATTTACGATGGTGGCCCGTTGCAAGTCGAAGCACAAAACGATTATTTATCCATTCGTTGGTCAGAATTGCCCGTGCACATGACCACACAATTAACCGATGAAATTGCCATTGCTTTAATGATGGAATTTTTGAAGCACTTTATGCAGTTTGAAGATATTTGCCTGCACGAAGTACATTTTCATCATCCTGCGCCTAAAAATATTGCACTGTATGAGCAGTATTTTCATTGTAAAGTGCGCTTTTCTCAGCCAATTACCCAAGTGTTGTTGCCTGTTTCCGAACTGGCAAAACCTTTTCATCAGGGCGATCAAACCTTACAGCATTTATTGTTGCAACAGGCGCAAGCCTTACTGGAAAAGCTACCGAATAGCACCCAAACCGATCAGCGTTTACAGCAAGCCATTTTGACGGGGCTGCAAAAAAATATGTATCAAATTGAACATATTGCTCAGCAATTACATATTTCTGTACGTCAGTTGCAACGTCATTTGCAACAGCAAGGCACGACCTACCAAAAACGCATGCAGGAAGTACGCTGTTTATTGGCAGAACAATATTTACAAGACCCACATTTAAGTCTGCAAGAAATTGCGCTATTGCTGGGTTATTCAGAACAAAGTGCCTTTCAGCGTGCGTTTAAACAATGGACGCAGCACACACCACAACAATGGCGGATGCAACGTGCTTCATGATTGCTTCTTTTTACTTTAATTTATGTTAAATTCATCACAATATCGATCTAAAATGCGATAAATTTAATTGAAGTTTGATCAATTAACTCAAAAAATAAGCACTGGAGAATCAAATTGAATAAGTATTTCGCAGAACTGGCTGGCACATTCTAGCTGGTATTTGGTGGTTGTGGTAGTGCGGTATTGGCTGCAGCTTTTCCTGAATTGGGCATTGGTTTTGTGGGGGTATCCCTCGCGTTCGGTCTGACCGTATTAACCGCGGCCTATGCACTTGGGCACATTTCAGGTGGTCAATTTAACCCTGCAGTCAGTATTGGTTTGTGGGCAGGTGCACGCTTTGAAGCCAAAGAACTTGCAACCTATATTATTTCACAAATTATTGGCGCTACTCTGGCTGCACTAGTGTTGTACCTAATCGTGCAAGGTCAAGCAGGTTTTGCAAGCACAGGCGGTTTCGCCACCAACGGTTATGGTGATTTATCTCCAGGAAAATATGCCCTAAGTTCAGTATTATTGATTGAAGTAGTACTCACTGCTGGCTTTTTGATGGTGATTATGGGTGCAACCGATAAACGCGCACCTGCTGGTTTTGCTCCAATTGCAATTGGTTTGGCACCGACCTTAATCCACCTGATCAGCATTTCTGTGAGCAATACTTCGGTGAACCCTGCACGTAGTCTTTGCAGACACTGCAGCGCTCAGCCAGCTTTGGGCTTTCTGGGTTGCACCGATTGTAGGTGCGGTGATTGGTGCGGTGCTGTATCGCGCTATAGCAAAAGCTGAAGACTGATCTTCAAAACTTTAAATCCACAGCTTTTCAAGATGTCTGGGATTTATCTAAAAACACACAAAACAACAAAGCCCGTTCAAGCGTTTGAGCGGGCTTTTTAATGGCTTAGATGAGCAGATTAAAGTAGATTTAATATCTTGAGATGGCATCCATTATAAAAATGGATTTTCAATTTCACCCGCTTCGGGACGATCTAACTTTTCAGGCAGATTCGGAGTCTGCTCCAAAGTTGCAACAACTTCATTCAAAAAAGCCTGTAGTGCTTTGGCTGCCTGTAAACCCGCCTGATCTTTGCTGATTTGCAAATTGCCATACACATTGATGCAATCTAAATCATTTTCTAAGGTTAAGTCATGAATCGCATGTGATTCAGTCCCATTTTGAAACGGTTTAAACATTGAATTCACCTTAGCATGAAGGATGCAATATCCATCATCTTAACCCAGTTTAAGATTTCAACAACTGTAAAATATATTGCAATAAAGCTTCAATCAATTGCTTCACAATTGCATCTTGGGTATCTGCATCAATGCTAGCACCCGATGCAGGACTACTGCCTGAGCGTTTAAATTCGGTTTGTAAAGCTTGTAATTGCTCAGCAGATACATCTTCTGCGCACTGGCTTTCTGCATCCCAATGTGAGTAGGCAATCGGTGTATTGGCTTTTACAGCATTTGCAGTCAAAGGCAATTTATAGGTATTGCGCTTTTGTTCTTCACTTAATTGTGGGAATAAATTAATGCCCAACTGTTCTTCTAAATAGCAGACACTCACCACTTGCACCTGTAACGAGTCGTTATTGGGCGCGTAATAAGCCCCTATCGCGCCTGTTTTGGGCATATACACAGCTTTATACACCGCAGTCGGCACAATAACGCCCTGCCCAATGGTTTTTAGACGCTTGGCATTAAAACTTGGCCCCGTAATCACATACACATCTTGCTTTTGCTTAGTCACCACCGCTCGGGTGGCTTCTTCAAGTTCACGCCAGACCTGCTGATTATTTTTAGGGGCTTGCGGCACCATATTTGCCAAAGAAAAACTGTCAAACTGGGCTGCCAAGTTGGTCATGTCGGCATTCGGTGCCATGTGTCCACGGTCATAACCCGAACCACGATAATCCAGCAAAGTCGCACGATGCTCGGCTTTGACGCGCGGTTCTTCGTGAAAGTTATCTTCACGTGGAATCCGCTGACTCAAACGCGCTGGTGTTAAGGCTTCTGCCACCCATAACGGGGTTTTGGATACCCCTGAATACATCACATTAAAGTCATTAAAACACAGCGGATAGCTGTCTTTTTGCAGGCTATTTTTCAGTAAATAGGGCGGCGTTTCTCGATAGAACTGGGTTAGGCAAGCACTATTTCCTGAACTCGGCACCAGTGAAGTCCACTGGCTAATTTTTTCTTGACCAAAAGCAATCACAAAACTCCCTGTTGCCACTACACCGAGTAGCACTTTCAAGCTGTTTTGATTGAAAATTTGAGTCCAAATGTTGTTGGAATTGCGCCGTTTTCTTGCCATAACCGTTACTGTGACTTCGCTCTAAATCCGCAGAGTTTGCCCGAGCTTAACAATCCACTCACAGCTTGTATATGAAGCACCTCTTGTTCGTCTAACAATTAAACAAAACCCGCGCCATAACACCACAAAAGCCATACACAGCCTGAGTTTTAAGCACTTTTGACATCAGTCTAGATCAAGTTTGGTAGATTTGATTGCATCCGTTTTAGCGAATCTGCCAAGCTAAATACACCTTAAAGACATCGCTCAGCGACACCCAAGCGCATTGCGCTGCTCTAGCTGGATGTCATTGACGATTTAAATTGGTTTTAACTTTATTTTTGCGATTTTTGATGGAGAAATACATGCGTTTTCATCTTTTTGCTTGTGCTTTGGTTGGTAGCAGTATCAGCATTTCTGCCTTTGCCGAACCACCCATTCAAGCAGGTGATACTTTAGAAAGTTTATCTAAAGTCAAAATAAGCACCACGATTAATGGGCAAGCAGGCTCACTACAAGAATTAATCGCCAATGGTCAGATACGCATTGTACCGAGTACAGATACAAACTTAACAAGTCCAGCAGAAAATATAGCGCAACAGCCTGCAAACCAAATTTCAGCCGAACAAGCCAATCTGGCTCAAGACAATGTACCGATGACGATGCCTGTCGGGACTGAATCCGAACTGCAACACGCAGCGCAGGCAGAGCAAGTGAGCGAACAACACATACAAGCCACCTCTGCGCCATTATTGTCATCTTCAGCCGATTTACCTGTAAATGCTGGTGATGATGTGGATGTCACCGCAGAAGCGCTAAATGCTGCACCACAAAACCCTGCTGCATCTGAACAAGCAGCAGCCAATCTGCCCACGACTGAACGGCTTGAAACCACAGCACCTGCGGCACAGGGCGCAGATGTAAACGATATAGATTTAAGCCATCTACAACCAAGTGATACGGAACAATAAGATCTGTTTAAGACCAATCTTGAGCTAAAAATAAAAAACCAGCACTTTATAATGCTGGTTTTTTTAAAATCTATTGAGCAGTTTTTAAATTTCGATTTGACTACCCAATTCCACCACACGGTTGGTTGGAATTTGATAGAAATCACTCACTGGACTGGTATTGCGCTGCATTGAAATAAACAGTTTTTCACGCCACGGTGACATGCCATCGCCCACCGTATGCACAATTCGATCACGCGAAATAAAGAAGCTCATTTGCATCATATCGAATTCAAACTCAAGCTGTTCATAGGCTTGTTTTAAGGCATTTGGAATATTCGGCTGATCTTTAAAACCGTAATACATGGTAATCCGATAAAAACGATCATCCAGTTTTTCGACTTGAATCCGATCTTGCTGCGCCACAAATGGAATATCACGCGTGATGACCGTTACCATGATATTGCGTTCATGTAAGACCTTGTTGTGCTTAATATTATGCAACATGGCATGTGGCACAATGTTAGGCGTACCTGTCAAGAAAATCGCATCGCCAGGGACAAATTTGGTTTCATTGCCCATACTAATACTGTGAATGAATAGGTCTATCGGCAAGGCATCTTTTTCCAAACGATTGAAAACCAATGCACGACCATCTTTCCACGTCATTAAAATGGTATACATGATGGCGCCAATTAAAATTGGCACCCATCCCCCTGACACAATTTTGAGCGAGGTCGAAGCCACAAAAATTAAATCTAGGGTTAAAAATGGCACTGCAAAAAGGGCAACTTTCCACATCGGCCAACGCCAAAAACCATAGGCCAGCACTGAAATTAAAATCGTGCCACACAGCATGGTCATGGTCACTGCCACGCCATAAGCACTGGCAAGTCTGGCACTATTTTCAAATAATAAAATTAAGATAAGCACCGAAATAAATAAGGCCCAGTTAATGAATGGCAAATAGATTTGACCACGTTCGACATCGGACGTGTGGCGTACCGTCAGGCGAGGCAAATAACGCAATTGAATGGCCTGATTAACCATTGAAAATACCCCTGTGATCACCGCTTGAGAAGCGATCACTGCCGCAGCCGTAGCTAAACCAATCATCGGGTATAAGCCCCATTCAGGCACCAACATATAAAACGGATTTTCAATTGCTGCAGGGTTGCGTAGCAGTAATGCGCCTTGTCCCGCGTAATTCAATAACAAACAAGGTAAGACAATTAAAAACCACGCGAGGCGAATGGGCATCCGCCCAAAATGTCCCATATCGGCATAGAGTGCTTCGCCACCCGTCATGGTCAAAATTACGGCGCCCATGGTGAGAAATGCAACAAAGGGTTGCTCTACTACAAAGTTAAACGCCCAGTGTGGACTGACCATGGCCAATACAAATGGAGTTTGGATGATACTGAGCAGCCCCGCACCGCCAATGGCTAAAAACCACAGCAAAGTCAGTGGTCCAAAAAATTTGCCCATCGTACCTGTACCATGACGCTGCACAATGAACAGTCCTGCCAAAATACCAATTGAGAGCGGTACGAGCCATTGATTAAAAATAGGCGTGGCAATACTTAGCCCTTCGATAGCCGACAATACTGAAATAGCGGGGGTGATAATACCATCGCCAAAGAAAAGTGATGCGCCAATAAAGCCAAGTGCGATCAGAAAGATTTTTTTGTCTTCGGCAATGCGGGTGGTGCGCAGGTTCAATGCCAATAATGACATGATCCCGCCTTCGCCATTGTTATCGGCACGCATAATGATAGTGACGTATTTGAAGCTGATGGTGAGCATCATGCACCAGAAAATCAGGGATAAAATTCCCAATACACTGGCTTGAGTAATTGCAAGATGGGCCGTTAAAAAAGTTTGTCGGAAGGCGTACAGGGGGCTGGTTCCGATATCCCCAAATACGACGCCGAGCGCAGCCAAGGTAATGACGGGTAAGGCTGCTTTTTTTGCAGTACTTTGCATAGGTGTCTTCGATTTAGACGGTATTTTTGAGAATCATAGCACTACGCTGAAAGTTTTTCTCTAAATCAAATGTTTCAACTTGGCTTTGTACTATTTTTTGGTTATTATCCACCGCCTATGGTGAAGTGTCCGAGTGGCTGAAGGAGCACGCCTGGAAAGTGTGTATACGTTAATAGCGTATCGAGGGTTCGAATCCCTCTTTCACCGCCAAATTAGCTTCCCGTAGCATCCAACGGGGTACTGAAAGGCTTAAACTATATAGGTTTAAGCCTTTTTTATTATTTTATAAAATCCTAGCACATCCATTGCAATCCCCCATATCGTGGGGGATAATTGGGGGACAAATTTTTTAAGTTATTTTTCGTCCCCCAATTTGCACGGATACCATTAAAAATGCTTACTGATGCTCAAGTTAGAAAAATAAAAGCCCTTGATAAAAAAAAGCGATACTCAGACGAAAAAGGATTATATCTTGAGGTCACTCCATCTGGTGGAAAGTTCTGGCGTTTAAAATATCGGTTTAATGGCCGTGAAAGCACTTTAACTATTGGCAGCTATCCAGAAATCACACTTGCTCAAGCTCGCCGTGCACGTGATGAAGCACGTATTCAGCTTTACAATGGTATTGATCCGAATGCCATAAAGAATGAGCGCTTACAACAAACTGATGAAAGTACTCTTTTCAAATCCCTCGCTATGGAATGGATGGAAGATCGAAAGCCTGTTATTAAAGAAGGGACATATTTACGAGACTTATCTGTTTTTGAAAAGGATCTCTTCCCCGCATTAGGGCATATGCCTATTGATCAGATTAAGGGTAAAGATATCCTTGCTTGTGCTAAACAGATTGAAGCTCGCGGTGCACAAGAGATGGCGAAACGCTCTATACCTTTAGCAGGACGTATTTTCCGTTTTGCAATACGTAAAGGTCTGATCGAGAATGACCCGACTCCTCATCTTCAGGAAGCACTAAAGCCCCGTAAAGTAAAACATATGGCTCGCTTAGATATTTCTGAATTTCCGCCTTTCTTAGAACGAATGGATCACTATCACGGCAATATCTTAGTTAAGACAGCATTACAGTTTATGACTTTAACTTTTGTGAGGACAGCTGAGCTCATAAACATGGAATGGGATGAAATTGATTTTGAAAATAAGTTATGGCGCATCCCAGCTTATAAAATGAAAATGGCTCTACCCCATATTGTTCCTTTATCTCGACAAGCTATTGTACTCATCGAAGATCTAAAACCCCTTACAGGTAATAAACAATTTGTTTTTTATAATCACAGTACTGCAAAGCCCTTAAGTAACAATGCCCTTTTAAGTGCCATTCGTACGATGGGTTATACAGGTAAAATGACAGGGCATGGATTTCGTGGGCTTGCCTCTACAACTCTACATGAGCAAGGTTATATGCATGATGCGATTGAAATTCAACTAGCTCACACCGTTGGTAATGTTGTTTCTCAAGCATACAATCATGCACAACATTTAGAGTATCGAACCAAGATGATGCAGGAATGGTCTGATTTTATTGATAGCTTGAGGGATAAAATTGTACCTTTTCCTAAGAATAGAAGAGCTTAATTTCAGTGCTTAGGATGCATAAAACTTATTTTCTCAAGCGATACCTTTGCTTCGGACTTTTCGGCTTATCTGGAATAGTCCGCTCGATCAAACCTAACTCTATTGCAGGATTCAGATAGTTCTTTTGGAATGTTGCTCTGTGAGTTAAACCAAGCAGCTGCATCAACTCAATCAAAGTATAATCATCTTGTCCTAATGCAGAAACCAAATGTCGAACTTGATCGCTTACTTGTACACCATCTTGAGCGGTTCGATTTTCTTTTTATCAGGTTCTTTGATAAATTCTTTATAGGTTAGGACTTACGCAAAAGACACTGGCTTCCTGCATTCGCAGGAATGACGAGCCACTTTAAATTTCCGTCACCTCTGCATAGGTAGGGGTCTAGCATCTTATTTTAGATTTGCAATGATAGGAAATGCGTAAGTCCTAATAGGTGATATTTTGCCAGTTTTGTAAGTCTTTGCTTGGGTAAATTTATGAATAAAATAGAGGTTCATTGTATTAAATCAAACAAAAAGCAACTAACACCCAAAAGCCTTAGTTGCCCCTAAAACACAATCATAAAACCTATCAGTTTTTCTCAAGCAACTCACGGCTTACTTCAGTATTGTACAAGAACACCGTTTCATGCCGTTCCCAATCCATCGTATGATAGCTCGTACTTGCATCTTCATAACGCTTAAACTTATAAACTGCATCATTCATCAGTGATTCATTAAACAAGTTTAGGTTAACAAGCAATCTAAAATCCGCTTGGGTCAAGCCAGTTACACGTTCAAATAACTGTGGTTCAAGCTGTGTGATAACATCATGTAAGGTATGTTCCCGATAATCGGTCAAATACATAAAAATTGGAATACGAGTTGCAAATTTGATTAGCTTTTCTTGAATTTGCTTACGCAGACCTTTCATTTCTTTTTCTTTGGCGGTTAGTTCATCCTTTTCAGTTTTGCTCATTGTCTCATCGTCATTTTTATCTTTTTTACTTTTTTTGACTTCATTTGAGCGATTGATAATGGTTTCAATGTCTTTATTGATGGAGCGAAAGCCTTCAATTTTTTGCAGCGTTTGCATCGCTTCATCATTGTCTAGGAAACGCTGTAGGGTAAAGTTATCGACATTAACCAATAATGCACTTTCCCAACGCTTAGCAAGCAAGGTAGCGGTGGTTCCTTGCATGGCAATATCAAGCACCCCAGCAGCATCAATTTGACGCATACTAGAGCCATCATAAGCCAGTACAGGCAAAAACTGGATAAACTCTTCAACCTTTCTTTCAGGGCTTTGCTCACCAACATTTAGGCGACAGCTATAGTCAGAGATTTGTCGTAATGCTCGTGTTGGAGCAAAGTCAAAGACGTAACATTGTTCTTTGATGATTTCTTCATTGTTTGGGTCATTGGGGTTATGTCCACGCATTACCCAAGGGGTCTGCACCCGAAAGGCTGCCTGAAAATAACCTTCAGGACTGGTCATGTTGCGTAGCATGAGTATGCCTGTCCAAGGGGCAATTGATACACCTGTGGTTAATTTACCGCAAGATAGCGTTATACTTTTGCTTGCCAATGGATTTTCACCCATTGCTCGCTTAACAGGTGGAATAGCTTCACTACCAATACCTGCCTTTGTACCTGACGCATTGACAATTTGATAATCTTGATAAAACACATTTTGGCGTTGTTTGAGCAGATTTTCCATTGCATCGCATGAAGCCACTGATGGCAAAAACCAAAAGGTATGCAGTAAATTACCGAGTAAATTGACATCAGAAAACGGCATAGGCGGTTTTTGTCTGCCTAGTTTTAGACTATCAACATAAGCATCAGGTAAGGCGTTACGCATTAAATCAAGCCATTTTTGCACATATTCTTCATGTTTGAATTTGGCATCTTTACCTGTACCTTCAGCGAAGAAAAACTCATTTAGGTCAAATTCATTAAATTCACCTTGTTGAGCAATAGTTTTGACAGCATCAGGTAGCTGATACGTCATCATGACCATCTTAGGTAAACTTGCATAGGGATTGGGCTCATCTGAATGCGTTGCCCACTCTTCTTTTGCCTTTTGCTCGTCAGAATACGTCCAGTTGTAGATTTGCTCTTCAATAAATTCGCCTGAATTTAACGCTCTAAATGGCGTACCTGATAAATAAAGATAATGCTCTGTAGTAATGGGTAGTAATTCTTCATCGAAATTCTTCAAATCAGTCGATAATGCGTACTCCTGTTCACCTTTGGCTTCATCATTATCAAATAAGTCTTTGGCGGTTTCACGCCATGCCCCATAGTGATATTCGTCAAAAATCACACAATCCCAGTTAGTAGCATGTACCCATTCGTTTTTGGTTTTAATACCACCTGTGGCTTTATTTTTACCAAGATAGTCTTGGAATGAGCCAAAGCAAACGATAGGTTTAGTTTTATCTGCTTCTTCATAGGTTAAGGTATTTTCGTTATTACTGACGAACTGCCAACCTTCAAAATCAATATGATTTTCTAGGTCTTCTTGCCATGCGTTATGCACCGCAGGTTTGAAAGTCAAAATTAGTATTTTCTTCCAACCCATTTTTTTTGCCAGTTGATAGGCGGTAAACGTTTTACCAAAACGCATTTTGGCATTCCACAAAAAATGCGGTTCTTTGTTACGATAGGCTTCTTCTTGCTTTATGTTGGTAAAATACTGAGCTGTACGTTCAACGGCTTCTTGTTGCTCAGGACGCATTTTAAAACTTTGGGTGCGATGTTCGATGTTAGGCTTACCAGTACGGATTTCCATGAGTGCTGCTTGCACCGCTTTGATATCGCAATCAAACCACTCACCTGCATCTCGCTCAATACCGTGTTTTTTAAGGGTTCTATGTACATCATGGTCGGTAAAGAATGAACCATCTTCACGGATTGCAGGTTCGTCTAGCAAAAGTGTCCAACTTTGTGATGGCGTTTTGACTGGATATTGTTCTCTAACTCGTTCTTCAGCAGTTTTTGTGGCGGTATAGCCTACTTTTAGCTTGCCATTATATCGGATGTCACTATAGGCGTAGATGGTAGGCTTTTTTAGTTGGGTAGTGAGTAATTCATTGCTCATAGTCTAATCCTGTTCTGCATCCATTGGACGAACCATTTTTTCGATAAAGGCGATTTCTTTTTTGGTTAGTTTATATTTTTTATAAAGTTCTTCATCCGTCCAAGGTTTTGAAAAGTCCTGCATTGGAACTAGTTGGTAAACTTTTTGAGTTGCATGTTGAGTATTTTTTATCAAAAGAATTAAAAATCTAAAAAACCTTGTTTTCATGTAAGAAATCACATTCTCTGCGGTCTGTTTATCATCAAAATCACCAACCACAAGATAGGTTTCAGTACAAATAGTATTGGGTTCACCCACAAACGGTTTGCCGATTACCCAAAAATATTCAGAAATCCTTTCTCCATAAGAGTATGATATAAAAACTTTATATTTATCGATTAAGGCTTTATTTTTAAGAATTAACCCTCTGTCTTGATAGCCAATGCTTGCACTATTTTGATTTTGATAAACTAAAACTGAGTTTTCAAACTTGTTTGGTTTACCTCGAAATGTGCTATCTAAACCAAAAGGCTTTCTTGCACTAACAATATCAGCAAAGCTTTTTTCTTTGAATTTTCTAATTTTTCTAATAATCTCAACACCTTGATTGTAGCGTATTAAAATATCAATCCCTTCTTCCTTTAAAGGTCTTGACATTTTTGAAGAGCAACCTTTGCTATCATAGGTGGCAATAGTACAATCGCCATTATAATTACTATCCCAATGGAAGAAATTCACGCCACCTGACAAGTCAATTTGCGGAAAACAATCCGCAGCATTCGGATAATCATGAATTTCTTTTACACGTTTATCATTGAGCATTTCATCACGAAATTCATCCAGTCCTTTACCCCCTGCGAACCAACGGGATGGAACAATCATTAATAGATGATTAGGGTTTAGCTTTTTAGCTTGCTGAACAAATAAATGATAAATAGGTTTGGCACTCGCCTGAGCACCACCATCACTCATTTGATAGGGTGGATTGCCGATAATTACATCAAACTTCATTTCTTTCCCCAATTCTTTAAAACGATTTTCTAGTAATGCCAAAGGATTGCCATGAATAAAGGCATACGCATGATTTTCACGATTATCTGATACAAAATCATACTCATTGCGTGATGCCCCACACTCACTACACTTGCCATCATTGCCCCAACGATGTTCCAATCGCTGATAAAAGATATTGCCATTCTCATCATTAAACGCTGTACAAGCGGATAATTTACCGTTTGCTTGTTTTGAACAGTACAGCGTTCTACGAGAAATTAAAGCCGTTAGTAGGGTAATCCCTAGACCAAATACCTGTTTGGTCAAAATATGATTAAAACGTTCTTGTTCAGTCGGTATCTGCGACTTTAATCCTTCATTCAGTCGTAAGACAATCTCACGCAAAAATACCCCTGATTTGCAAAATGGGTCAAGAAATGTCGCATTTTTATTTGACCATAGCTTTTTCGGTAACAAGTCGAGCATACGATTGGCGATATCAGGTGGCGTGAAAACTTCATCACTTGACAGATTTGCCAAACAATTTAAGACATCAGGATTATAATTAACGAATAGACTTAGCTGCCCTTTATCTTGATTCTCTGATAATGCTTCATTAAATGGATTTTCAGTTACCATATGACTGTTCCCATAGCTTTAAAAAATGTGTGGGGGCATATAATTTAAAAGATTTTGGAAAGAATTTTCGCTCACCTGTTTCAGAATACGCATAAGAACCCCGTTCTTCGTCTGATAATAGATTTTCGGATTCTGCTTCTGACGGCATCAGGTATTCATAAATAAAGTCATGCCGTTGAACCAAGCTATTGTTAATAAATGCCCATTGGGGAAAAACAATTGGTTCACCATTGTTTTGCTTTAGCGACAACGCATCACCATGCAAAATATTCGTTCTCAATAAGTATTCAATTGTATTGATAAAATCTTCTTGGGTTTTGCTATATTTACTTTCATAATCTTTTACCAAAATGTCGTATAACCGTTTACGACACTCAATAAGATTATCTTCAAGCAATTCAATGCCATAAATCGAAGATATTGCTAAGATAGCATGTCTCTCGTAGTTTGTTTGATTTTTTTTAGCCAAACGATTAACTGTTCCTAACTTACGTTCTAAAATTTTGGCTAAAAAATTGCCTGTGCCACAGGCAGGTTCTAAAAACCTTGAATCAACACGCTCGCTTTCGTCTTTAACTAAATCTAACATAGCATTGACTTCACGGTCATTGGTAAATACCTCACCGTAGTCACGAGTACGTTTTTTTGACTTAACTTGAGATATTTCTACTGACATATTAATAGTTTACCTGCTTATTCACTCTTATATCGCTATTTATTCATAGGAAAGCGTATTTTTGATTTTAAAAACGAAACAGCACCCAATGTACCATCTTGAATTTAAATCGCTAAAATAGCTTGTTTTTGTGCAAATAACCACTCTGCTTTTTCACCAACGAATCTTGCAGAGTTAGAAAAATTTTTACCATCGTCAAATGAAATGAATTCCTCTACTCATTTAGCTCAACATGAAGAACAAATTGATAGAATTTGGAACAATTTATTGCAAAAATGGGAGGAAGAAGACAAATCTCAACCAACCGTAAACAGTAACTCCCATCCACTACATGATAGTTTTACAACTGTTAACTCAACTAACGTAACTAATATGACTTCTCCTACTAAAGAGAATTATCACTACAAAGAAGATTCATCATCAACAAGACTTACTAGATACATCAGAACTTATGGATCATCCAAACCCATCTAGGTCTTCTAAAAGTGATACAGATATCACTGATGCAGAAAACTCAGAAAATAAATTTTCATTACAACACTGTATTAATGATGATGATCAGAATTCAATAGACCTCTTGCGAAAGTAAAAAATGCCTGAATATAGATTTCATGAGATATGAGAAATTAAACCGTTTTTCAGATTCTGAATTTAAGCGCTTGGTTGATGTACCTCGACCAGTTTTTACTGAAATGGTCGATGTTATAAAAAAAGCAGAATCACTTAAAAAGAAATCAGGTCGTCCTCATACTTTAGCTATAGAGGATCAATTGTTATTAACGCTCAATTACTTACGCAACTACAACACTCAACTAGAATTGGCGGCATACTACCATATCGCTGAAAGTAATGTGAATCGAACCATTAAAAAGGTTGAAGATGCTTTGATGAAATCGAGATGTTTTACTCTGCCAAAACGAAGTATTACCACAGCAGACGAACACTTTAACTGGGTCATTATTGATGCGACAGAATGTTCAATAGAACGCCCGAAAAAAAAACCAGAGTAAGTTCTACAGTGATAAAAAGAAGAAACATACACTAAAAACCCAAGTGATCTATCATCCGCAGAGCAAACAAATCATAGGGATCGATGTATCAAATGGCAGTCAGCATGATATTAAACTGGCAAGAAAAACGGTTAAGAAGTTTAAACATTGTGAATATGTTCTGACGGATTTAGGGTACTATAGATTAGAACAAGATGGATTTAAGTTATTGATGCCAATTAAGAAAAAGAAGAATTTACCTTTATTTGATGCTGAGAAAAAGTACAATAAAATGCTTGGAAAAATACGAGTTGTGATCGAACACATCAATAGTCAATTGAAAACATTTAGAATATTAAGTGAACGCTATCGAAATAGACGGAAAAGATTCGGTTTACGCATTAACTTAATCGCTGCACTGGTAAACCGAATTAACTTGCAATAACGACTTTCGCAAGAGGTCTACTGGAATAGTAGATTTTTATTCAACAATAAATATCATACGCAAATTTACTATTTATTACATTAAAAAACAAACATCTAAATTTACACAATATGAATACCTATTGATAAAGAGTTGTATTTAAAAACTCAAAAAATCCTATTAATGGAGGTTGTATCAGCTATGATAGTTGTAATACTAATAAAGACTACTTCCAGCAGAATCTATACACATGAAAAAAAAATAAAGGAGACTGACTCCCTTATTTTTATATTTCAATGACTTGCTTCAAACTTCAGCCTTAACAGTTTTTCTAAGCCCCTGTTTAATATTTATAAAATCCGTTGTTAGAGCAATAGAATCAGGCTGCACTTCAACAACATTTTGCTGGTCACTGTAAAACTCATCCACCACACTCAAGCCCTCCTCCATATCCGCTTCAAATCGGGCATTCGCAAAGCCCTGTCTTGCGACGTGATCCAATGCCTCTTGATAAAACCCAGCATGCTTGCTCTGTTCATCAATCTGTTTAGCTTGGGCAATCGCATCATTCAAACTACTCCCATCACGCAGAGTCAGATCCACGTAGTACACAGGCTGACGATAGCTCTGTGTAGTGCTCTTGCCCCGTAGTGTGAGCTGCAATGGCAAGCACGACAACAAGCCACCCGATGCTGCATGGTAGTAACTCAAACGTGCTGCTAATGTTCGGATACTATTAAAGCCTGTGGTTCTAAAGATAAATGTACCCAGCTCATCCGAGTCATCCAGATTCACATGTAAACGACCATAAGGTTTACAGTTGCCACCTTGCGCTAAAGCACACAAATCAGGTGATGGACATGGATGTTGTTCAACCCCTTGATGAGTAATACGTTGGCATGTGTCACCATTACCCACACAAACAGGTCTGCCCGTCTGTCGATCAAATAAACTGTATTCAGCTCGAAGATTGAGTTCGGGATCATTAAAGATCATCCGCACGGGAATGGATCTCAACTTCCCATTCGTTGCGTTTGCACGTAGCTGTTCATCTAGGGGATGTTTAATCCAGCCTTCTTTGCTTTGGATCTGACTGGTAATCGTAAACTGGTCATCTTTCTCTGGCAGACGCTTGCCATTCTTTTCCACCACACGACCTATGCTGATTCGTCCTAAAATTGGTGGTGTAATTGCTAAACCTTTAATCATGATAGTTTTCCTCTAAATAAAATTTTACTGTTGACCCTTTGTTATGTAAGCAAATACAAAACCGTTTAAAGATCAGATGAAATGCAAAGACCGCCATTGTTGGCCTACCGCTCCTTCGGGAGTCGGTAGGTCGGGGGTGGTTTTTTGCGCTTTTTTGAAGACTGGAAATATCGACGTGATGAATTCAGTCATTGGTATAGATCTGAAAGCGTCGTGTTCCTGCTTTGTTTTGCGGAAACTGCTCAAGCATTTCTGGGTGAAGTTTGAGTAAGGCTTTGCTGTCTAAACTGATTGAATCTTTGGATTTCTTCCACGTCACCGAACCATTGGCAAAGGTTGCTCGTTCAGCATCCTTCATCAACATCTGGATTTGATGCTTAGTTTCATCAAAGTTATTTTGATGCAGCTCAATGTGATGCTTTTCTTGAATCAGTTGAGCAAACAATTGATTGGCTTGTTCGTTATGACTCAAGTCTTCAAAAGTCAACGGAATATGTTGTGGATAAAGCTGCTGTATGGCTTTGGCTGCCGATTCACTGGCATCTACATCAGGTGGTGTGTCTTTTTCCACACACTCCCAGAAGTAACGTTCTGCATTGATGATATGCTGGATCACAGATTCGGAGCGCGTCACTTTGAAGATTTTGGTTTCATGACCACAGATCAACACACAAACATGTGCTGCGCGTTTGCCTGTCACTGCCAATTGATGTTGTACCTGACACAAGACATATAAAGGCACACCATCTCGCCAAAGTTTTGCACCGTACTCTCCTGCTGTTTTGCATTCCAGAATTTGAACTTCATCACTACCCACAACGGAGTAATCCAGATTGGCAAGCATAAAATGCTTATCAGGATCTGGATGCTGAAGCACTGCATTGATTCTGCGTACCTTGTTATTGGTGTGCATGCTGTAGTACTCAGCCACCAATGGTTCTAGCTGCTTACCCCAATAGAGTGGTGCATGTCCTGAACTTTCATCTTCAATCGATTGTTTGACTCGCCCTGTCTTGATCATCCAAAGTTCGAGCATCGACATATAGGGATTCAATCCACAGGCTGCTGCACAATCACTACTGCCAATACCTTGTCGTCTGACTTCAAGCCAGTCAGATTGAGTCATATTTTTGGTATTCACCAAGCGTTTTGCTGTAAACAGTTTTGGGGCGTTAAAGGGTTTACTGGCTTGTTGAATGGATGGGTTTAATATTGCTGTATTCATAGCTTGCTTCCTCATTTTATATGGATAGTGGCAAATAAAGGGCATAAAAAACCACACCCGAAGATGTGGTTTTAATAATTTTTAAAATTCGAAATTCCATTTAAAAATGCTTGGTTAGGTCTAACTTTCCATTGCAAGAAACTCAAATTTCTACGCTATGACACCATACGCAAAGCCTGTTCGAGTCCACGTTGCTTGATCGCTGCTCCTGCACCAAACCAAGCTGAATCGAGTCGATGATCTGTACTCATGGCACGTCTTTCATGATCAATAAATTCTGTAACTGAACACAGTAATCCATAGGCTGTTCCTTTAGCAGAACTCAACTCAGCACCACGTCCCTGACCATTAAACATATCCATTGCTTTAGTCATCGCCTTGGCATTAGGTTCAGCTTTTTCCTTGGTATTTGCATGTGCCGCCTGAGTCGCAACATCACGGTAAAACTGAATAATATTGTCCTCCTGATCTGCCACACTCATGCTGGTATTGTTGAACACTGCATCAAAGAAAGCTGCTGCTTCTCCTTGGGTGACTCTACGCTGACTGAGCTGCCTCATTTCGTACATGTGTTCATCCCATGCACGTACTGAAATGCCCAATTGCTGTTTGACCTTATCTGCATCAAACTTGGTGCTATGCGGAACTTTAACCACACCTGCATTACTGTTCTGACCACGTAAAGCAATCGCCAAGGTGTTGTTGCAGACAACACGAATGGAAGTGAATTGTGCCGTAGTTGCCAAGGTGCCATCACAAGCGGTTGCCAACAGAATGTAGCCATTACTGACATCCTTGCCTTTAAGTGCAGTAGATTGACCTGTACGTGCCAGCGCCCAGAACTTCTTACCACCTTTAAGCACGCCTGCGGTTTCCAATTCAAAGCCTGACTGTTCAGTTAGATCACGATAGAACTCTAAGATCTCACGAGGTTGGACTTCTTGAAAACGTTGACTGACCACTGACAAGGGTGCATGAGTATCAGAACGGTACAGCACGCGCTGTTCTTCATAGGGCATGATAATGCTTTGCCCACGTTCATTCTGTGCCATATAACTGACATTAGATGACTCGATACGCCAGTCCATGCCTGCCTGCTGTGCCCAGATTTCAATCGGTTGGTTTTGACTTAGTTGATTCCCTAGTCCATGCCAAGGGGTTTCACCGACATAAGCCATTTGTTCAAGTTGATGTGCCATAGTTTTATTCCTTTTTAAAATCATATTGAAAAATTGGATCTATTTTTAATTCAGATATTGAGTGGGGAACTTTTGGTAGCAGTTATGGCAGAAGCACAAGCTTTGCTGCGGAGGTGTGCTTTGCTCTGTAAATGAATTAAACAAACCACCAAGTACAGTTCCTGCAATTCCTCCAACGATGGGAGGCAAATTCAAAGACTTCGCAACAGTTGTGCCTAAGGCCCCTAAAGCTGCGGGTGATGCAAGATTTGATAATGTTGAATTTGCTTGTTGTGCATTTGCTTCAACAATCATGATGTCAGTTGAATGACAAAAGGGACAATTCAAGCTCATGACTCGACTCCTAAATTTTGGGCATAAAAAAGCCTGCTCGATGGCAGGCTTTGTTTTCATATTTTCATGTGATCTCAAAAGAGCTTCATGATTCTCATTAGGATGTTATGTATCTTAAATTATTTGGAATCATTCAAAATTTTAAACATTACTATCCTTTTTTATTAAAAAACTTAATTCAGATTGCTCAACATCACACTGCTCAAATATTTTTTTAAGAATATTTATTTTGGTTCTCGTTGAACAATTTGTGTATAAGAAAACCGACCTACTGATTTCAGTAAAATTATTTGTCGTTTCAAGCAAGGAAAGATCATAAAACTTTTGATCAGCACATAAACTCATAATTTTCGTTGTGTGTTGTTCTAATAAATATTTTACGACATCTATCTGCATTTCTTTCCATGATTGTACTTTAGATTCAACATCATACAAGGTATAAGATACTAAAGTGTATCCTGTAAAATCAAAGTCATCTTCCAGTAAATATTCATTCGTTTCCTCTACAGGTGGAGCATAACTTGTTGTTGGGTAATACCATAATTTAAGCGATTTCTTTGATAGGCGGCTTTGTCTTTCAACCAGCTCATCTTCCGTCCATTTTAGACATTCTCTTACATATTGATTCAAACGCAAATTACTGTCTTTAAATCCATTTTCAACGTCTAATTTATCTTTAAAAGGTCGATTACTATATTTGCTGTTATAACCAGTTAATGTCAAATTTGGCAGAGTATGCAACCATTGCTCGTGAATCTGCTGTGATTTTTCACCCAATTCTTTTTGCCAAACAGGAGAAAGCGTTTGGGGCATGATATGCTCTATGGTGTATGTTCCATCTTTAATTCTTTCAATTACATTAATTTGTTCTTTGCTTTCCTCATTTTCTAGAAAACTAAATAAATATGCTTTATTTTTCGAACTCATGGCATAAATGTTACGGCTAAAAAGAGCTTGCTCAAATTCCTCATCATTAGGAAAACGACTTGATTCCTCTTTATTTAACAGCACATATTTATAAATTTCAGCATAGGATGCCAATTGGCTAGATTGTGCTTTCTTAGTCACATCTTTATCTAAAGTTGCAAAAATTTTAGACAAAGCATTAGTGGCTAAACCAACAATCAAACGTCTAAATAAAAATATTTCCGTTACTCTTAAAAGTTCAGTGACCTCTTGATCAGTAAGATTTTTTTCATTCCAACGTTTTAGAATTGCCAATACGACTGGAAATATAACGGTAAACTCTAACTGACTCAGCCGCACCAACACAGCGGTAAAACTGTTTTGATATTGCGTCGGATTCAAAATGATTGCATAAAACTTTGAATACTCCAGTAAATCTTGTAATAAAGCTTCAATATCATCATTATTTTTTTTCACATAATCTTTGAAAGTAAAATAGATATCTTTAATAACGACTGTGCGATTTAATTTTAAGGTTAAGTAATCTTTGAAAAAATCACTAACCTTAAAATGAGTATTTTTTTCAATTTTGTTCCAAAAAGCTTCATAATATTTTTCTTGTAATTCAGAAGAAAGCCCCATTAAAATAAAATTTCGGATTTTATCGCCTTCCTCAAGTTCAAGTCCCGTTGAGTTCAAGCTTTCAAATATAAGCTGGGGGTCATCATCCTTTTCTAAAAAAATATCAATTGTTTGTAGTCGTGAAATGGCATCATACAAATCATCAATGTCGATATTTTCATTCAGTATTCTGTCTCGAAAATATCTAAAATTTGACGTTACATTAGAACCATCAACAAAATCTGATTCATCACCAAACAATGCATCAAAAGCTTTACAGTCATCCTTGATTGGCTTCAATCTTATTTTCCGCTGATCTTCTTGATACTCATCGACTAAATGTTTTTTGGTGATTTTCTCAATTAAACGATCATCTTTAGGAATAACTTTTTTATGCTTCAATAAATCCACAATAGCAATCAACAAAATTGATATGGTCGTTAAACGTTGTTGCCCATCAATAATTAAAAAATCTTCTCTTTTGCCGCCTTGCATATGGCTTGAAACAATACTACCAAAAAAATGAGGGGCATCAGGCTTTTTAATTAACCCTTTTAAATCATTAAGTAACTGAGCACAATGTTTGTTCTGCCAACTATAGTTACGCTGGTAAACAGGAATGATAAATCTTTTATCCGAGCCATCAATAAATTTCAGAAATTGTTTTGCTTCACCCTTCATTTTTTCCCCGTTACGTAAATATATACATTTTAATGATCATAAAGTATGAGTACCAATTCTATAGCAATTAAAATGATTTAATATAGATCTATATCCATCTTAGAATTTTACCAAAAACTTTTTTTCATACGCTTCAATCTTTGATTTTACTTGTTTTTCCAATATTGCTTGATTGACTAAACCCACCCTTAAATTTATCATTCGACTGCTGACCTACATCGTCAGTCGGTTTTGACAGACCGTTTCCTAAGTGCACTAAAAGATCCCTTCTTTTGGTGTGAGTACTCGTGCTCCCTCTGCGGTAGAACGGGAGGGGGACACCTTCGGGTGTGCTGATTCTTAGGTTCAGTCTGTCAACCCTCTTTCGTTCTGCCACCATTATTTGACAGTAATTGGTAGAACTTCTTAAACCTAAGGAGTAGTCGCCATGACTCAGCACTTTCTATCTTTATTATTTTCCCTAAAACGATTTTCTATTCCTCTGTTGCATTAGCAGCATTCATAAATTTTTGCTTATTTGAATGATCTGAACGCTATCTAGCCTTAGACGGTTTTGTTGCATCTACACTTTAGTCCATTCAGCAAAATTTATTACACATCAAATAACACAATAAAAAATTAGGGGAAATGATGAAAATTCAAACTTCACTTGTACTCATCTCTGTTGCATTAATGGCTTCAGGTTGTGCCAGTAAAACAGAACGTCAATTTATCAGTGGTTGTAAAACAGGTGGCATTGATGGCAGTACCTGTTCATGTATCTACGACAAACTTGAAGATAAATATGGAGAGGATGGACTGAAAAACAATCTGTACACCCTTCAACAAACTGAATCCTTTCAGATGGATATGGTAAACGTTTCCTATCAGTGCATGAAGGAATAGCCATGAGAACACTTGCAGGCATCATCTGCGTCATCGCCGTGATTTGTGTATTAGGTCTACCCTTCATTGGGTTCATGATCGTGATGGGAATTTTTATTGCATTGGCAAAATATGCTATTGGGGGAAAGTAAATGAATTCAAATATTAAAACAGGTCTGATTAGTGCCTATTTCGTGATTGGCTTTTTCTTTGCCATCTATCAACACTTTTGGGGACAGTATAACTACAAGCCATTTACTTACAATTTGGGGCAAGGTTTAGTGTGGCCTGCAGTAATGTTTCCAGTCATCGGTAAAATTGTAGGTGGTATCTTGATCCTATTATTCATTTGGTTCGTTGTTATTCGTCCTAAACTATAAAGGGTTCAATCATGAAAAATTTATTTTCTATCATTGCCCTGTGTTCCTTATTAATGGCATGTAGTCAAGGTAATCAATCTGCAAAAACGGATACTTCAGGTGAGTCTACCAATACGGATGCTCAGCATACTAAGTCTATTTTTGCTCCCTATAACGAGGAAGCAGTTAAAACCAAACTCAATGAAATGCAGATGATTATTGACAATGGTCATGTTTATTTGCCTGCGGAGGTCAAGGAAGCTGAGTCTTATGTCAATGGTTGGAATAAGTACCCTGATATGCTGAAAGCCATGATGGAATCTGATCTTAATCCGAATCAGACTCAAAATGTCGATGACACACCACCTGATGAAGAGACCTCTATTGAAACGAGTGCTATCAGTGCACGAGGTCGTATCACCGCTCAGGAATCACAATCTGCCTTCAATGTGCCTGGGGCGATAGATTACTTCATTGAAATCCAATCGACCAATGAACAACCTTTTACTCTACAAGGTTTAAAGATTAACCGTGGTCGATGTGGTTTTAGCACAGGTGACTTTTATAGCAAATTACCTGTCACATTGAACTACAGTCAAACTGTCAAATATTTACTAAAATGTAAAGGCGATCAAGTCCTTGAAGCTGAACTCATTACTGATCAAGGGAGTTTGAGTATTACGTTTTGATCTTAGAACAGTACCAATAACGAGAGCACTTTTAATGATTAAGTGCTCTTTGTTAGAAGCTACTTTTTAATCATAACTATCGTTCAACAAAAGTAAAATCTTTTTCACTTTTTATAAGCGAAGATAGATTAATCACTTCGGTTTGCAAATTTGGTTGTCTGAGAATCTGAGGATAATCAACTTGTTTTATTCTATTCTTTAAAGCCTTCTTTATTGGATCATATGAAAAAGAAAGATCTTCCATATGAGTTGAATATAAGATATCAATCTTGTCGCTATCATTCCTATAGTTTGTTGGATTCAATTTATAGTGATAGTAATTTTTGTGCTCTTTCAAATTAAGTAAGTCATATAAAAATTGGTTAAAACTATTGGGAATTGTTACCTTTTTATGCGCGCGATATTCCATTTCTTTGAAAAAGTTAAAATAGTGCAAGATTAAACTTTGAAAGCTTACGATTAGGGATTTTTCTTTTGGATGTCGTGTTTGAACTTTCGTAGTCTTGTCCGATAAAAATTCAATCATATTGGTGAGTTGTTCTAATTGGAATGGAATATGCTCTAAATTACCTTCACTAAGCTGTCGCCCCAAAATACTGTGCACATCAAGCAAAGAGAAATACATTGCATCATAGAATGAGAGCCCTTTATCTAGTACAACTTGAAACGTTAATTTTATTTCCGGAATAGTGGCTGTATTCTCATCAATTTCTTCACCATTTAAAATACGCTGTGCTAATTTATTTTTTGGTTGTGCCCATACTTTATTCTGATCTTTTCTCAATGTATCCAACGGTGTCAAAAAATTAATCAATGAATGATAATGAATTAGTGACTCATGCTGAAAAGGTAATCGGGAAAAAGTTGTATGAAACTCTAAACACAGTGGCATTAAGAATTTGAGCGGATCAAATTGCATTCTAAAACTTAAAGCAGCTAAATCATAAATATCTGTGAGTGAGAATGCGCTCTCAAATAATTGATTATATTCTTTATTACCTCTAATAAAGTTCAAAGTTTGAAAGGCTCTGTCTCTAAATTCCTGATTCGAAATAATCTGAAAAAAATCTAAAATGGGTGATTTAAAATCAGATCCATATTGAGTATCCCCCCAAAATACAGCCAATAACTCTAACTCAAAAAACTTTTTGGAATCAAATTTCATAAAATTTGCAACAAACTTCATTTCAGGATGTTGTGCTAGAAAATCATTATATAAACTAGATTCTTCTAATTTTTTTTCTAGAGTCTCTTGATTCAATTCATTTTCAACAAACTTTTCTGATTCAATTTTCCTTTCAGAATGATGTGGTAAAAAATTACCAACCGCACCGATCTTTTGAGACATTCTCTCTACGATTAATTGATTTAATTCGTTCAAGTCATTTAACTGTTTCTGATAGCGATGCATGAATGCATAACGCTCAAATTCCTGATCAATGAATTGTTTGGTACGAATGAAACATGCCGTTTTAAGAAATTCTATTGAATTTTTTTTCATATTTCCCCGTTTGGAATTACATTCGCTGTTTTTTTTCCAAAGATACGTTGTTAATTTTGGCTTATTCAATCACGGAGTCAAATCTTATGCAATCTAATACATTACAACCACCTACAATCTATCGACTAAAAAAGGTCATTGAAATTACAGGTGTAAGCCGTTCTGTCATATATGAAAAAATAAATGAAAAATCGAAACGTTATGATCCAACGTTTCCAAAACCTATCAAGCTTAGTTTGAACACTGTAGGTTGGTTTGAGCATGAACTTATTCAGTGGCTTGAGCTTAAATCTGAGCAGCGTTTTACCTGCTAACTTTCCAAATCGACTTTCGCAGTCAAAAGTCGATATTACTGAAGAGTAGATGGAATGGATTATTGGAATCATGGTTTCTATTTTTTTCAATAATTTAGGATTTTATATTTAATTAATAAGTACTTATTAATCAATATATCCTATTGATAAATATTACATTAATTAGATTCATTATCCATCGTACAACTCTTCTAAAACCTATATCAAACTTATCACGACTCATACCAAGGCTACCAATGCCTTGGTAGGGATTCACTTACTTAAAATTTACCTAAAAGAGAATTATATGAACACAGATCTAAATGACTATCATGATGATTATTATGAAAAATATTCTATATGTGAAATAGATGAAGAGAATATTGTAATTATTGATGATGATGAAGCAATACACAAAAATACTGTCATTCAACTCATTAAAAAGATGTCAACGTATGGAAATAACGATGTATATAGATCTCATCCAAAAAGAAAACAATCTTATCTAATAGATCATTCGGCAATACATAATACGTTTAAAAGAATTGACCCAAGATTTATATATGATGTCACGTACACAAGTGCTGAGACAGATCTATTTCGTAAGATCTGCGTGGAATATCTGCCTTCACATATTGTAAATGATACTTCTACAAACTTTTGGCAACTTGCTCACAACGAACCAATAGCGATCAGTACAGCTCATTACAAGCTCAAAGCTCAAATTTTAAACGAGTTCTACCAACATCTCTTTGAGGCATTATCGACTGATGCAGACTATAAAAAAGCAGTGCAACTACGCAAAGAAAAAAGCCTAAATCAGAAGAAGAAATCCAAACGGCTTATCAATAAATTAATTAGTAAATTCAGTAAATTACTAGTACTCAGGATTGATTTTTCAATTGATCGAAAATTTAACATCACACTTGAACTAATGAAAACCTACATGAGCATTTTCTTAAAAAAACTCCATACACTAAATGACAATGTACCTGCCATTGTCGGCTATATTTGGAAATTAGAATACGGAATAAAAAAAGGCTATCACTATCATTTTATCTTTTTCATGGATGGTAATATCCATAAAAAAGAGACTTTTTTTATAGATCAACTCGCTAAATTATGGAATGACATTACTCTAAATAAGGGTACTTACCATAGTTGTAACCACAACAAGAGTTCTTACAGAAAACTCGCAATTGGCACACTTGTTCATGATGACCAAGAAAAAATTAACGCACTGTATATGGTCGTGGATTACATAACCAAAGTTGACCAATTCATCATTGAGAAAACGCTTAAGAACCATCGTACTTTTGGCTATAGCACTCGCAAGCTTGAAAAAAGCAAAGCTGGAAGGCCTCGTAATATCAACGCAGGATCAATATCAGTCTAATTCAAAATTTTCAAATCCTGCTCTCTAAGGCAGAGAGCATCAACACCCTTATTTAAAAAAATGCGAAACCACTATGAACATGCTAATGCAACCTACGAATACTACAGAAAGCACCAATCTACCTTATTTTTGTATGGGTGAGTTGAACCTATCCATCATGCAAAAAGTTTCAGAAATCATAACCAATCCCAACTACCAGCCTTTCAAAAGAAAGACCAAAAAAAATGCTCAAACCGTTATCCAATACTATGTTAGTAATAGCCCACATACGGATGATGCTTTTTATTATTTGCAATCTATTCACCCCATCAGTACTCCGTTATTACAACATACTGCTTTCAACATCAGTCAGAGTGTAAAGGCTGTAAATCAGGCATATACAAACTTGGGTTACGTTTCAAATGGACCTATTAATCCAATGCTATTACACAATGAACATTATGTTGAGCAGATAAAACCTATTGTAGATGCATTCGTATATGAATTGAAAAGCCATTCAACCAGTAAAAGTGCAATTGACGATCGTGATAAACGAATTACGTTAATCAAAGAAATACGCAAAGCAAATGTACCTGTGATGAAAAAGCTGTTTAAAACTCAACAACGTTTTAATCTTCATCACTTTATCTATACGTTTAATATGGAGAAATGTGAGTTGCGTGATAAAGAGTTTGTAGAGCAAGGACTTGTGAAACAAATTTCAAATATGATTGAAAAATTTCATGAAAATCATCAATCTAAAATTTTGGCTTTATTTTTTTGCGTACAACGTAATTTATCAAACAATTATGTTTTAAATGTATATTCTGCGACAGATATTGAACATGAACAGCTTTCAATGAAAGATTGCATTCAATTACGAAATGGGAATTATATTATTGTTGCACCAACCTCCAATATTTCGTTAAGTATTCATGAATTCAACTACCCAATGGATCTTCAAGACGCAGACGGCATGAATGAAAAAAAATGGAAAGTTATTTTTGGACAACAAGTTGAAAAATACAACTATGTCTATTATGAATCTGAATTCGTATCACCAAAATTCATATATCTAGAGTGTGACAGCAAAAAATAAAGACGAAGGGCTGAATGCCCTTCTTTTATTTTCTTAGATTCCTAAAACAGTTTGATACGGCTTAAATCCTTCCAATACAGCAGCGACCAAATTATTAAATGGTTCACTATTACCATAGCGTCTTAAATCAATACTTTTATAAAATGGGGGACGATTGGGGGACTAAATAAAATGAATAATTATTTATTTTATTTTTATCATAAACTTATTTTTAAAATATGATTCCCTCTTTCGCCAAATTAGTTGTTTACGGTATTATCCCGTAGTTTTAAGGGCTTGAATCTAAAGGGTTTAGGCCTTTTTTATGTTTAATGCAATCCACTTTATCTATTGCAAGCTTGATCTAGTTGGGGTTATAACTAGGGGTATAATAAATTACCCCCAAAACTATACCCCCAATTCTGTGGAATCATTGCAATGCTTACAGATGCTCAAGTCAGAAAAATAAAACCATCGGAAAAGAAAGCCAAATAATTACCTATGATCGAAATCTAGCACATATCACGGCTGGCGGGCTTGGTTATCGTGAATTCTAAAAGTTGAACCCATATAGGGGGAAGCCCCCTACTCACTTAGGTATGATTTATTCAAATCACCATTCATCTATTACTATTAAAATATATTCGTCCTTCTATGTATTTCTTATTAGTGGCGGGTTTTCCCGCTGCGGACAACTTCACACTATTGGATTTATGGGTACAGATACAATCAAAGCCTAAGAATCTGAAAGAAGCATATCGCCTGCATTAGACTGATAGCTATTCAGCTCATGTTGATTTTTACCCATTTTATCGACATGACAACCTGAATATGTTTATGTCATCGACATGACAACTCTCTCATGTCGATTTTTGTCAGTTTTATCGACATGAAAGCCTGAATATGTTTATGCCATACAGCTAAAGGAATAAGACAATATTCCTTTTAGGTTTTAAGCACATCAACAACCTGAACGCTAAATGTCACATCCTAAAGCGAATTAGCTTTTTAAAAAGGTCATAATCAGCCAACCACCCACCCAATAAAAAAACCGCTGCTCAATCTTCCAGATCAACACAGCGGTTTTAAACTCATCTTTTACAGATCAGTCACATCTTACATTTTCTTTTCTTCAATATTTAACGCATTGATTGCCAATACCGCCTGAGTACGATTTTGCACACCCAATTTACGGAAAATTGCGGTCACATGCGCTTTAATCGTCGCTTCAGAAACATCTAATTCATAGGCAATTTGCTTATTCAACAAACCTTCTGCCACCATCATCAATACACGGAATTGCTGTGGTGTTAAAGACTGAATACGTTCAGCCAAAGCTGTTTCATCTGCAGCGCGAGGGTCAAAGTTAACATTCGCAGCCAAGTTTGGCGGCAACCAAATCTCACCTTCTAAAACTTGACGAATTGCTTCACCAATATGGCTCGGATGTGCCGATTTTGGGATATAACCCATCGCCCCATGCGCAATTGAACGTTGAATAATCGATGCTTCTTCGTGAGCGGACACCACAATAATTGGGATAGATGGATATTGCGCACGCACATGCACCAATGCAGAAAAGCCCGATGCCCCTGGTAAATTCAAGTCCAATAAAACAAGATCAGGCTCAGGTCCATTTTCCAAACGTTCGTACAATTCATTAACTGCAGCAGTTTCATGAATTTGAGCTTGCGGTAAGCTATAACGAACCGCCTGAATTAAGGCATGGCGAAACAGCGGATGATCATCAACGATTAATATATTCATAACAGACGTGAGAGATCTTGGGCACAGTTGTTATATTCTAACCACACAAAGACAATTAAGGATATGCAAGACATGACTTTTTTGCATTTATTGTGCAATTAATCACAGAAAAGCGTTTATTTTTTATGTTTTCAGCGCTCAGTCAAAAAGGTTGATCATTTTGTGGATTTTTTAATCAGTTTTATTTTACAACCAAAACGCTCAAAACAAGATGTAATATGAAATAGAAAATATCCCAAGATAAGGGTTTATATCCGTACCGATTCAGACAAACTCAGCAACAAAGCAGGACAAGCGTTTGATATACCCCGGGCATGGTCGCAACAGTCGATATTAAAACGGGTGAAAAAACGGTGTTGGAATATCTGATCAAACCATTCAACAAAGCCAAAGAAGCCTTACGTGAGCGCTAAACAGAAATTCTCTTATACCTGAATTTAATGAATTATCTCATCTCTGATTCTTGCCTTCTCCCAAAACCCAACTGGGCTCAAGTGAAGGCGAGAATGAGGGCGATAATATCCTATGCCCTCTACAGTTTTATTTTTCACAGATTTTGCATTTCATCTTAATTGCCTAAACAATCTACAGCAACGCAGCAAATCCTCCTTTTCACCTCTTTCCAAGCCTGATGACACTGTGTATAACCATAAGTCACGCAATGAAAATGATAAGCATAGGCAAAACAGGTAAAAAACCGTTAGACTATGCATCTCTCTCATTCAATGTCGTTTCAGACAAATAAGAAGGTGAAGGTTGATGCCGCTCAATACTGTCGAAGAGCTTGTAGCAGATATCCGTGCAGGAAAAATGGTCATCCTCATGGATGATGAAGATCGTGAAAATGAAGGTGATTTAGTCATTGCCGCAACCCACGTTCGCCCTGAAGATATCAACTTCATGATCACACACGCGCGTGGTCTTGTTTGCTTAACCTTAAGTCGTGACCGTTGCCAGCAATTAAACCTACCGTTAATGGTTGATGCCAATGGTGCACAACACGGTACGAACTTTACTTTGTCGATTGAAGCTGCTGAAGGCATTACCACGGGTATTTCTGCCGCAGAACGTGCGCATACCATTCAAACCGCTGTCGCTGCACATGCCAAGCCTGCCGATATTGTTCAGCCTGGGCATATTTTCCCACTCATGGCACAGCCAGGTGGTGTATTGCACCGTGCAGGACATACCGAAGCAGGTTGTGATCTTGCCCGTTTGGCAGGTTTAGAGCCTGCATCGGTAATTTGTGAAATCATCAATGAAGACGGCACGATGGCGCGTCGTCCAGATTTAGAAATTTTTGCTGAAAAGCACGGGTTAAAAATTGGTACTATTGCCGATTTAATCCACTATCGCATGACCAATGAACAAACTGTAGAGCGTTTGGATCAGCAAAGCATCGACACCGAATATGGTACTTTTGACTTATATCGCTACCGTGAACTGGGGAACCCAGACATTCACTTGGCATTGGTCAAAGGCGAGCCGAAAGAAGGCGTTACCACAGTACGTGTGCATGGTTTTAATCCAACCCGTGATTTGCTGAAGCTGAAAAAAGCAGATGGTTCGGCAACTTGGAATTTAGACCGTGCTTTAAAAGAAATTGCCAACAGTGAACGTGGTGTTTTGGTCTGGATTGGTCAAGCTCAATTGCAAGACTTGGGCCCTGCCCTAGACAGCCTTAAATCCCCGAAACAAGGCAAAGCCAATGCTGCATTGTCACAGCAATACCAAACCATTGGCGTGGGTGCACAAATTTTACGTGATTTAGGCGTTGAAAAAATGAAGCTACTCAGCTCACCATTACGTTTCAATGCTTTATCAGGCTTTAACTTAGAAGTGGTGGAATATATCACCGCAGATCCAACATCAGAGAAATAATCGAGGTTGCTATGGCAATTCGCCGTATTGAAGGTTTATTACATCTCGCTAGCGAAGGCCGTTATGCGATTTTAGTCGGTCGTTTCAATAGTTTTGTGGTTGAGCATTTGCTTGATGGCGCAATTGACACATTGAAACGTCATGGCGTATCAGAGGATAATATCACCGTTGTTCATGCACCAGGCGCTTGGGAACTTCCTGTTGTGGCTAAAAAATTAGCTGCATCGAATGGTTATGATGCCATTATTGCACTCGGCGCAGTGATTCGCGGTAGCACTCCACACTTTGACTTTGTTGCAGGCGAATGTGCCAAAGGCTTAGGTGTGGTTGGTTTAGATACTGGCTTACCTGTGATTAACGGTGTATTGACTACGGATAGTATTGAACAAGCAATTGAACGCTCTGGAACAAAAGCAGGTAATAAAGGAAGTGAAGCTGCCTTAACTGCAATTGAAATGGTTAACTTGTTAAAGGCTATTTAACGCTATGTCGCAAACACTTCAAGCAACTTATGCAGCAAAACGTAAAGCACGTCGTTTTGCTGTGCAAGGTATTTATGAATGGCAGATGAGCCACAATCCAGTACATGAAATTGAAGCACGTACCCGTGTGGAAAATGCCATGCACAAAGTGGATCTCGGCTATTATCATGAATTGTTGACTCAAGTGGTTGCCAATCATGAAGCATTGGATGCATTACTGGTGCCTGTTCTTGATCGTGACATTCAAGCCCTCGATGGTGTTGAACTCGCCACCTTACGTTTAGGTGCTTATGAGTTAGAACAACATCTGGAAATTCCATACCGTGTGGTATTGGATGAAGCGATTGAATTGGCAAAACACTTTGGTGGTGCAGACAGCCACAAATACATCAATGGTGTATTAGACCGTCTTGCCAACAGCTTACGTGCAGCAGAAAAGCAACAAAGCAACTAATTCAAAGTATTGAGTCGATTGTTGTATGGCTGAGTTTTCCATTATTGAGACCTATTTCAACAGACCGCGTCCCGATGCAGTCGATTTAGGTGTCGGTGATGACTCAGCTCTGCTCACCCCTCCGCCGCAACAACAATTGGTCATTTGTGCCGACACTTTAGTCGCTGGACGACATTTCCCCCTCGATACCAACCCACATGCGATTGGTTGGAAATCGGTTGCGGTCAATTTATCTGACATTGCCGCCATGGGTGCCACCCCACACAGTATATTATTGGCATTGAGCCTACCCCAAATTGATCACGACTGGCTCAAAGGGTTTAGTCAGGGTTTACATGATTGTTGCGATCAATTTGGGGTAAGTTTAATTGGTGGAGATACCACACAAAGCCCGCATCTCACCATTTCCGTTACCGCCTTAGGCTGGATTGAACAAGGACATGCCATTCCACGTTCAGGCGCGCAAGTCGGTGATTATATTTGCGTCAGCGGACAAGTCGGTGATGCCGCTTTTGGTTTAGATCATCTCGATCATCCTTTAAAACAACGTCTCGACTACCCAACACCACGTTGTCAACTTGGACAACAACTCAAAGGTCTGGCTTCAAGCATGATTGATGTTTCAGATGGCTTGGCACAAGATTTAGGGCATATTCTCAAAGCCTCTCAGGTCGGTGCTTGTATTGAACTCAGCCAACTGCCTATAGATGCTGCATTAACCGAATTACCACAACAAAAGCAGTGGCAATATGCCTTGGCAGGTGGCGATGACTATGAGTTATGCTTTACAATAAGCCCACAAAATTATCAGCAGCTTTTGCAAAAACCGCTGAATACCCCTATTCATATTATTGGCAAAATTAACAATCAAAACCGCTTAAGCTTTGAACAGAATGGCGTAGATCGTTCACTTCATTTTCATGGATACCAACACTTTGCAAAAACCCGCGATTAATTTCAAAGCCATGTCTTGGACTGACCGACTGATTGTATGCTGTGGTGTTGGCTTCGGTTCAGGTCTACTACCCAAAGCTCCCGGTACCTTTGGTTCGGCCTTTGCCCTACTGTTCATTCCCATTTGGTTCGCGCTTGGTTTCATTCCAAGCCTTTTTGCCATTGCCATCATGTCCCTCGTTGGCATATATATCTGTGGACGTACTGCACAGGTTATGGGCGTACATGATGATGGTCGTATTGTTTGGGATGAATTTGCAGGACAATCGATTACCTTTTTACCCCTGATTTTTATCAATCAAATCAGCTGGGTCTGGGTAATTGTGGGTTTTGCCCTATTCCGACTATTTGATGTGTGGAAACCTTGGCCAATACGTGTGATTGACCGTCGGGTCGAGGGTGGTTTTGGCATCATGCTGGACGATATTATTGCGGGTCTTTGGGCCGCATTATGTATTTATATTTATTTATCTTTTACTTTGGTTTAGCCATCACTAGGATTCAACATGTCTACCACCGTGATTATTCTTGCAGCAGGTAAAGGCACGCGCATGCGTTCAAATTTACCAAAAGTATTACAACCTCTTGCAGGACGCCCACTCTTGGGTCACGTGATTGATACCGCAAAAAAATTACAAGCCGATCATATTATTACCATTTACGGTCACGGCGGTACTTTGGTTCAAAATGCGTTTGCACATGAACAGGTGCAGTGGGTCGAACAAGCGGAACAGCTCGGCACAGGTCACGCAGTCAAAGTGACTTTGCCTGTTTTACCACATGAAGGCGTATCCCTAATTTTATCTGGAGATGTACCTTGCATTACAGAGCAAACTTTACAAAAGCTGCTCGATGTTTCACGTGAAACCCAAATTGGATTGGTGACACTCACCCTTGCCGATGCTACGGGTTATGGTCGTATTGTGCGTGAAAACGGTAAAATTCAAGCGATTGTTGAACATAAAGATGCGTCTGAAGCCCAGCGTCAAATTCAGGAAATTAACACGGGTATTTACTGCGTCAGCAATGCCAAATTACATGAATGGCTACCAAAACTGAGCAATAACAATGCGCAGGGTGAATATTACCTGACCGATATTGTGGCAAAGGCAATTGCCGATGGTTTAGAAGTTGCATCGGTAGAACCCGCACTGGCTTTTGAAGTAGAAGGCGTGAATGACCGTGTGCAATTGGCTGCTTTAGAACGTGAATTCCAGAACTTCCAAGCCAAGCAACTCATGCAACAAGGTGTGCATTTAATTGACCCAACCCGTTTTGATTTACGTGGTAATCTCACTGTAGGTAAAGACGTTCGCATTGACATTAACGTAATTATTGAAGGCGATTGTGAACTAGGTGATGGCGTAGAAATTGGTGCAGGTTGTATCCTTAAAAACACCAAAATTGCTGCGGGCACTAAAGTTCAGCCGTATAGCGTATTTGATCAAGCGGTTGTAGGCGAAGCTGCGCAAATTGGCCCATTCTCACGTTTACGCCCGGGTGCAGTATTGGCCAATGAAGTGCATATTGGCAACTTTGTTGAAGTGAAAAACAGTCAAATTGGTTTAGGCTCCAAAGCCAACCACTTTACCTACTTAGGGGATGCCGAAGTGGGTGCAGGCAGCAATATTGGTGCAGGTACAATTACTTGCAATTATGATGGTGCCAATAAATTTAAAACGATTATTGGTGACCAAGTTTTTATTGGTTCAAATAGTTCATTGGTTGCACCTGTCACCATTGCCAATGGTGCAACGGTAGGCGCAGGCTCGACCATTACCCGTGATGTTGCAGAACAGTGTTTAGCTGTGGAACGTTCTAAACAGTTCACTAAAGAAAATTATCAACGTCCACAAAAATTGAAAAAATAAGAGGAAGTTCCTATGTGCGGTATTGTCGGTGGCGTTGCAGAACGTAGTATTACCAATATCCTCATTGAAGGTTTAAAGCGTTTAGAATATCGCGGTTATGATTCCGCAGGTTTGGCATTGATTAGTCAAGGTCAGGTCTTGCGTGAGCGTCGTGTCGGTAAAGTAGCAAATCTTGAGCAAGCAGTACTAGATTCTCAAATAACAGGTTCACTCGGTATTGCGCACACGCGTTGGGCAACACATGGTAAACCGACTGAAAACAATGCACATCCGCATATTTCTGGCAATGTTGCTGTCGTACACAACGGTATTATCGAAAATTATCAAGAACTGAAAGACGAGCTGGAAACTTTAGGCTATGTGTTCAGTTCTCAAACGGATACTGAAGTGGTTGCCCATTTGGTCGACCATGCTCTTAAAACTGCACCGAGTTTATTGGCTGCGGTACAGCAAGTCGTGCCACAACTGAAAGGTGCTTATGCACTTGGAATTATCCATACCGATTATCCAGATGAGTTGATCACCGTGCGTGAAGGTTCTCCTTTGGTGATTGGTGTGGGCATTGGCGAAAACTTTATCAGTTCAGACCAATTGGCATTATTGCCGATCACCAACCGTTTCATGTACTTGGAAGAAGGTGATATTGCTCGCTTAACCCGCGACAGCATTGAAGTATTTGTGAATGGTGCAGCGGTTGAACGTCCTGTAAAAGAGCTGGATGCCACTGTTAGTAATGCATCGAAGGGTGAATATAAACACTATATGCTCAAAGAAATTTATGAGCAACCTGAAGCCATTCAACAAACCATTTCGCAAGCCTTGAATGGCAATGCTTTACGTGAAGATTTCCTGAAAGATGCTGAAGGTGATTTTGCCAATATCCAACAGGTACAGATTATTGCCTGTGGGACTAGCTATCATGCGGGTATGATTGCAAAATACTGGTTTGAACAGCTGATTAACTTGCCATGCCATGTAGAAATTGCCAGCGAGTACCGTTACCGTACGCCAGTCATTGTGAATAACACCTTGTATGTGTGCATTTCACAATCAGGTGAAACTGCAGACACTTTAGCTGCTTTGCGCGATACCCAGAAACGTGCTGCGGCAAAAGACTTAGACATCACCACCATGACTATTTGTAACGTGGCGACTTCATCTATGGTACGCGAAACTAACCATAGTTTGTTAACGCTTGCGGGTCCTGAAATTGGTGTGGCATCGACCAAAGCCTTTACGACACAGTTGGCAGCATTAATGCTGTTGGTGCTCAAAATTGGTCAGGTGAAAAATGCAATTGCAGCGACAGAAACAGCGGAAATTATTGCAGACTTGTGGCACACACCAAAAGTAATTTTAGATACTTTGCAAAATGATACGGCAATTTTACGTTTGTCTGAATTGTTTGTAGAGAAAAATCACTGCTTGTTCTTGGGTCGTGGCACACAATTCCCAATTGCCTTGGAAGGTGCGTTAAAACTGAAAGAAATTTCATATATTCACGCAGAAGGTTATGCTGCGGGTGAATTGAAGCACGGCCCATTGGCATTGGTAGACAATGACATGCCTGTGGTGATTTTAGCACCGCAAGATGACATGCTGGATAAACTGAAATCCAATATGGAAGAAGTACAGGCACGTGGTGGTGAGCTGTTTGTATTTGCAGATGAACACAGCGGCATTCCTGCAGATAAAGAACGCCAGCATGTGGTTTATGTACCACAGGTCAGCGCGTTGCTTGCGCCAATTGTGTATAGTATTCCTGTGCAGTTGTTGTCTTACCATGTGGCGGTTTTACGTGGTACAGATGTCGACCAGCCTAGAAACTTGGCAAAAAGCGTAACAGTGGAATAATATTGATTAAATTCAATGATTTAAATTTAATAAAATTATTTTGAATCACCTAAAAAATCCGCAGTCGGCTTCATTTTTAGAAATTTAGTACTGCGGATTTTTTATGTCTGATACTTTTATTTTTCGCATAACTACAGTGCATAGCAAGCGATATTGAAACTTTTGCAGACAATGAAAACTTTTATAAAAACAAATAACCTAAGTCATTTAACCACACTATTTTCTAAAAATGTTGTTTATTTATTCAGTCAGTACAATGACATGCAAAAAATGATTGACCCTATTTTTGCATCATGTATTATACACCGCATGCGGGAATAGCTCAGTTGGTAGAGCACAACCTTGCCAAGGTTGGGGTCGCGAGTTCGAGTCTCGTTTCCCGCTCCAGAATTTCAAAAGCCTCAGTCGAAAGATTGAGGCTTTTTTTGTTGATTTTATTCAATATTTTTCTTCATAAGAGATCTTTATTCTTAAAAAAGTAAGTTTACAAAAGTGCTATATCAAAATTGGTGACCAAATGGTGACCAAATGGTGCCTTCAATAAATCAAAAAGATAAGAACCCCTTTCTAAAACTGCCTAAAAAATTATTCCACCGAAAATCTCTATGTCATTAGACTTCTATTATTTTCAATTCAATATTTTTCAAGATCAATTAGGATCGTGACCAAATTTGATCACACAATAAAACTCTCACAATTACAGATCATTTTAAGTTTTTAAAATTCAGCCCTACTTAACTCAATATCTACTACTTGTCTCACAATCAAAAAATACTCTAAAAAATAAGGTGACCAAATTTGGTCACCTTAATTTCATAAATATTTCATCGTCTTAAGATTCTTCAGCTTGTAATTTCAGAAGATCTCCTACCTCTACATTTAATAATAAACAGAGCTTCTCAATAGTTTCAAAATCAATACGAGTCGATTGACCATTATAAAGTTTATGCAGAGTGGTTTTACTCATCCCTGTTTCACGCGCAACATCCGCAACCTTCATTCTGCGTTCTGCTAATAAAACTGGTAAATTGCAAACTATCATTAACTACCACCATTGTGTAATAAAGTACTTGCATGATGTATTAAATGCTTATAGTATTGCATTGTAATCTTAAATAACATCATTGTGATACTTTTTAAAAGGATATACATATGAACTTCACGTATCTTACTACAAAAGAACTTTCGGAACGAATTCATTACAACGAGCGTACTATCCGAAATCAACTCAAAGATAGCGTCTTAATTGAAGGCGTTCATTACATTCGCCCATTTGGTGGGCGCAAAATTCTTTATGTTTGGGAACGCATTGAGGAAGATATGACAAAAACCTCGTTCGGCTCTCTTCATAGCCTACAACTACAATAGGAGCTCAATCACATGGCCTCAATCCGTACAAGATACGGCAAGCTTACAATTGATTTTCGGTACTTAAATAAGCGTTGCCGTGAAACAACTGCAATGGAAGATACACCTACCAATCGTAAAAAACTTGAAAAAGCGATTGAACGTATGGAAGCTGAAATGCTCTTAGGTGTATTTGATTATGCAAAATATTTTCCCAAAAGTGCTCGACTGGCAGAAATTAAAGCTGCTGAAAACCAAATCAATGCAGTGAGTTCTAAAGCACCTGTTTTTTCTAAGTACTGTGAAATATGGGTTGCTGATAAAGAAATAGAATGGCGTAACAGCTATGCAGAAAAAATTAGAATTGTTATTCGAAAATATTTAACTCCATATTTCGGAACAATTCCTGTTATTAACATCAAAAAGTCAGACATCCTTGGATTCCGTTCATCCCTCGCCAAAGTGACATACGGAAATAACCAAGAATGCCTTTCACCATCACGAATCAACCAGATTATGACAGTACTTCGTATGATACTAGATAGCGCATCCGAACGATATGATTTTGATAGCCCTTACAAAAACATAAAAAGTTTGAAAGAAGGTCGGATTGAAGTCACGCCTTTCTCTCTTGAAGAAGTTCAGCGAATTATTACATCTGTTCGTGACGACTTTAAACCTTATTACACCATCCGCTTTTTTACGGGTATGCGCACCAGTGAAATCGATGGCCTTCAATGGAAAAATATCGACTTGCAACGTCGTGAGATCCATATCCGTGAAGCGTTAGTGAATGGTGTTCTTGGTGGAACCAAAACGTATGGTTCTGACCGCACGATCCAGATGAATGACCGGGTGTACCAAGCCTTTCTGCAACAGAAAAGCCTCAACAACGGAAAATCGAACTTCGTCTTCTGCAACCGTGATGGTGGTCCTCTAGACTACCGTTTAGTTAATAAACGTGTATGGCACCCTATCCTGCGCTTTTTAGGATTAACGCCTCGTCGTGCTTATCAGACACGTCATACAGCAGCAACGCTCTGGCTGGCGGCAGGTGAAAATCCAGAATGGGTCGCTCGCCAATTGGGGCATTCAACCACTGAAATGTTATTCCGGGTCTATAGCCGCTACATTCCGAATGTTACCCGTCGCGATGGCAGTGCTTTTGAAGCCATGCTGGAGAGACTCACTGCAGAGGAGCTTGCACATGAATAGTAAAGCTTTCTTTGGTGGTGTGGTGGTCAGTCCTGAAGCAGATTTGGTCGCTCGTGAACTCATTCATGAGTTTCACATTCCCAAACTGCACAATCTGGCCTTTTTGCTGGAAATCAATAAATGCTTCGATGACCACCAAGCATTGAGACTTTGGCTACAGCGAATGCTGGATGAAGGGCAAGCTCATTACGATGACTTGGCTCAACAGGCCCGTCTCCGCTTAATGAGTCTCGCTCACTCATAAAACAAACATATAAGGTCATCTAATTGATGACCTCAGCCCCTTTATACCTATAAAAAGGTGAACACATGCATAAAGATATTTCAATTTGGATGCCACTCTATATTGGCGACTTACAGGCAAAATTTGCACGAATGACAGCAGAACAAATTGGTGCTGCACTGCTATTAATGATGGATTTCTGGAAAAATGGTGCCATTCCTCATGACCTAGCTACTGTATGTAGCATCACAAAATTATCGCAACATACCAAGGCTAAAACTTTGTTGAATACGCTAATGGCCCTGGAATTATTTGAAGTCGAATCTGAGCAGATTCATTCAAATTTTTTAACCAGTTTAAAAAGCCAGGCATTGCAAAATCAGCAAATGAAATCTGATAAAGCTAAAAATGCAGCTCAAGCACGTTGGGGGAAATCCGCAAGTAATGCTCAAGCATCAGCCAAGCAACGAAAAGTAAATGCTCAAGCAGCTCCTGAGAAGAACCCGAGTATTACTCAAGTCATGCTTGAACCATGCCCTTCATCTTCATCTTCATCTTCATCTTCATCTTCATCTTCATCTTCATCTTCATCTTCATCTTCATCTTCATCTTCATCTTCATCTTCATCTTCATCTTCATCTTCAAATTTTGAAGAAAAAAATGAGGATTTTTTAGAAAATTCCAAATGGATTTAGGAGAGTGATCATGAATACCATGCTTAAAACGCTCCAGTTTCGCACAGAAACAACGGAAACACTTTGCCCTACCCATCATATACCCCTGATGGAAATTGCAGGTCACAGGCTCTGTAAATTGTGTGCCAAAGAAACTGTTCATCACTCACATGCAGCCTATGAGAATGAACTGCAACAGCGATTGCTACAACAGAAAATTAAAAATTCAGGGCTCAATAAACGCTACCTGGATCGTGGCTTCAAGAATTATGTAGCTGCATGCCCTGCACAAGAAAATACCATCAAGCTATGTCAGGCCTTTGCACAGCAAATTATTTCTAACCACAACCCGAACATGTTGATGATTGGTACACCGGGTACAGGTAAAACCCATCTGAGTGCATCAATTATTCGCAACATTCTGCATAACAGTACAAAATCTGCACGCTACTATACCAGCGCAGAAATTGCTCAAAAAATGATGGATACTTGGTCAGATACTTCACGCTCTGAGAAAGAAGTCATCGACCATTTTTCCAGTTTTGATTTATTGGTGATTGATGAATATGGCCTGCATGACCGGCATGAAAAACGCCTGGAGATGGTGCATAAAGTCTTATATAGCCGTTATGACAACATGAAATCTACTCTGCTGATTTCCAATTTCACAGTCCAAAATATGCAGCGAGATTTAGGTGTCCGATTATGGTCACGATTACATGAAAACAATTTGATTGTAGTACCGTGTTATTGGGATGATAGACGCATCACCGGATAAAAGAAGTCTTTACTACTGCCAATTATCTTATTGATATAATTGGCATTTTTTATAATTAATTTCTAAAAATCTCAACTTTATTCTCTAAAATATAGACAGAAAAATTCTAGAAAAAGAGAGGAAATCCTATCATTTTATGTTGAAAATCATGAAGTTCATTAATGAATTACCTGTATCAAAATAATTACTACCGAATAGCGTACTTATTAAAAATAAAACAAAAGCGATTCAACGACATAATTTGACGTATATAGTTATTATTTTTTGAAAACTTCTACTTCAAGATGTATCATCAAAATATAATCGTAAATTTAAGTTAAGTAGAACGTGGTTTATTTAGACTTTGCTGCTTCGACCCCTTTACTCCCTTCTGTTGAAACCGAATTATTTCGTTCTTTTCAAGAAGATTACTCAAATCCATCCTCAGCACATCAGTATGGTCGCATCACAGCAGAAAAAATTGAATATGCGCGAGAAGTAGTTGCTAATTCAATAGGCGCTTACAAAAGTGAAATTATTTTTACAAGTGGAGCATCTGAATCAAACAATCTAGCGATTAAAGGATATGTTTTAGCTAATAAAAATAAAGGGAAACACATCATAACATCTTCTATTGAGCATAAATGTATCTTAGCTATCTGCAATTTTTTAGCTAAAGAACATGATTATGAAATCACCTATATTGCACCAGAAGCCAATGGGATTATCAAAGCTCAAAATGTTATAGATGCAATGAGGCAAGATACTGCTCTTGTCAGCATAATGCATGTGAATAATGAGTTAGGGTCTATTCAACCTATAAAAGAAATTGGCAATGCATGTGTAGAAAGAGATATTAGACTTCATGTTGATGCTGCCCAGTCCTATAAAAAGTTACCCATAGACGTAGATGAACTGAATATAGATTTTCTTTCACTCTCAGCACATAAGATTTATGGCCCTAAAGGGATAGGTGCTCTTTATATCAGAGATTTACGAGAAACAAGGATACAACCTGTAATTCATGGAGCTGGGCAAGAATTTGGATTGCGTGGAGGCACATTAGCGACTCCTCTAATTCTAGGTTTCAGTGCCGCAATAGAAGATAAGACTATTGAAAATAGTTTTAATCAAATTCAGAAAATAAATGAATTTATTAGGACTGAAACAAACAACATGAAAGGATTAATCAACTCCCCAGAAATAGATTATATCCCTCACATCATAAACATAAGATTTCCAGATTTTGATGCTAATCAATTCATCACAAATTCTCAAATATTATGTTCCCAAGGTTCTGCATGTTCATCTTTAAATATTGAACCTTCTTATGTTTTAACCTCTATAGGCTTAAATTATATAGAAAGCATGAATAGCTTAAGATTAAGTATCGGGTTTGATACCGATTTCGTAAAAGTAAAAGTATTTTTTAATGAGTTGAATAAATTTTTAAATCGATTGTAATCTAAAACAAACTTTCTAAGTATTAGGAATATACGCATTCTCGAATATGAACACATTAAAATCATTAAACCTACTTTCAGTCTATCGCACAGAGAACAATAATCTCTATAGTGAATTCTATCGGCCTATTTTATCCTGTGCGGTGAAATATGATCGTGCCGTTGGTTTTTTTTCATCATCCATTCTAACTAGTAGCTTAAAAGGAATTAGCAGAATTGTACAAAGTAATGGATATATAAGGCTAATTATCGGCCACCCATTAGAGCGCGATGAATATGAGATTATAAAGAATTCATCTTCTCAAAAAAAACAAGATTTAATTTCAAAATATATAGATGATTTACTAGATATGATGAAATCTGAAGAATCAAATAATCAACGGCTATTAATTTTAGGCTATCTTATCAGTATAAATAAAATAGAAATTAAATATGCTCTTAGAAGAAAAGGAATGTATCATGAAAAAATTGGTATAGTTTATGATGAGGAAAATAATATTGTTGTTTTTCAAGGATCTGCAAATGAAACACCATCTGCTTTTTTTGAAGACATTAATTCTGAATGTATAAGTGTTTATAAAAGCTGGAATGAAGAAATTTTCAATGATTATGGTAACGAATATATTAATGCATTTGAGAACTTATGGAATAATCAAAACAAGAACACCCTAACTATTGATGTATTATCCAAACAATATGAAAAAATAAATGAATTCATAAAATCAAACATCATAAAAGACACCAATCCATTAGATTTAGAAAAAATATTTACTACTTTAGATAATGAGATTGAAGAAAAAAACTCAAATAATGATAATACACCTGAACTACCTAAACACATAGGTATACACTCTTTTAAAGTCAGAGATCATCAAAAAGTAGCTTTGAGAAAATGGAAGGCTAATGAGTTTAAAGGTATATTAAAACATGCAACGGGATCAGGAAAAACAATAACCGCATTAAGCTGTCATTAAAAAGTAAACATGTATTCTTTTCCGAATTGGTTTGATACTCTCTCCACCCATTGCTCTATTTTATCAGCTGTCATGACTTGAAAATCTCGCCAATAATATTTCATCTGCTTCCATACCATCTCGATTCGATTTAACTCTGGGCTATAAGCTGGAATAAAATACAAATTCGTCGAAAAGTTACTTTTAAGTAGCTCTCTGTAATCAGCCATCTTTTTACTTCTATGAATCGAGGCATTATCAACAATAAGAACCAATGGAAGGTTATAAGTCTGTTTTAAGTTGACAAAAATAACTAATCATGCGAAAAAGTTTTTTTAGTTAACAGATGTTCACACATGCCTCGAATTGTTTCTGTACCACTTAGTTTAGAACAGCGAGAACGACTCATTTTTCTGGCCAAGCATGCAAAACATTGGCGTGAAAGACAACGTGCCCAAACTATTCTCTGGCTTTCTGAAGGTAAAAGTGTTGCGGAAGTTGCCACTCTACAAGAACGTATCCCAGAAACCATAAGGCTACAACGCCGACGTTGGGAATTGTATGAGTTTGAATCGATTAAAGAAGGTCATCGCTCAGGTCGGCCCAATACATTGATCTCAGACTATCAGGCGAAAATCCTAGATTGGGTCAATACAAGTCCACTCAATGCAGAACAAATCCGAGTCAAACTACATGAAGAATACGAAGTGTCCGTGTCTGTTGAAACCATTCGTAAGTTTTTACGTGATTCAGGTATGGTCTTCAAGCGTACCCGTCATAGCTTGAAAAAAAAGAGATCCGATTGCATTTGAACAAGCAACACAGCAGATTGAAAAATTACGAGAGCAAGCGGCACGTGGTGAAATTATATTAGGTTATGTTGATGAAACAGGGTTTTCATCTACACCTGATAACCGCTATGCGTGGACAAAGATAGGTGATGTTCATGCGGTTGATGCAATAAGATTAAAACGAGTTAATGTCATGGGGTGTTTGCTTTCAACGGGGAAACTGGTGACAAGTTGTTTACAAGAGTCAGTTACAAGCACTTGGTTTTATGCCTATTTAACTGGAATAGCTCAACAAGTAAGATTGCACGTGCAAGTATCGATACGCAGCTTCAACATCAGTTTCTTGATGAAGAACAATTCATTGAAGAAAGTATCGAAATAAAAAAAGGGGCCTCGCCTAAGGCACTGAGTATAGAAACCTTAATCGATAAGCCGATTAATCGGCAAATTGTTGTCAATCCAACTGACGTCACACCACTCGCAGCACATTCAGAAACAAGTCAAAACTATGTTCTACCGCTTGTTGCAAAACATATTCAACGCAAAGAACATTTACTTACGTCGAGTAGTTTTTTTCCGAATCCATCTAGCGTGAACCATCTACTGAAAAGACTTCATGTGGACTACTCTGAACATCAAAATAAAAGTGCTTTAATCCTGATGCTCGCATTTTTGACAGGCAACAGTGTGAATGAGTGGCTATGTATACAAAGCAAGCGAGCTAAAAACTTAAATAACCGCCAAAAATTGATCCATAAAAATGATCAATTCTTCTTAAGCAGTAAATTTAATGTATTTGAGAACCGTGATTTTGAGTATTCAACAAGCTTACTTAATCAGACGATCTATTTAGACATTCCAATCCCGAATCTATTCATTGAGGATCTCCGCAAAATGGATTCGGTTAGTTTCGATGATATACAGCAATATTTACGCAAATTAAGACAAGAATTATTGATTCCAAAACTGTCTGTCGTAAAGGTAAGTTCTCTACTGCATCATACGGTTCTTGCAAAAACAGGGAATAAACAACTCGCAGATTTAATCACAGGGATTGATGCCAATCAGTCATCTTCTATTTCTTATTGTCATCAGAATATTCCACGATTACATGCACAATATGTTGATATTCTAAAATCACTTTGTGCAGATATAGCAAGCACATATGAAAGCTGTGTACGTTCGCTCCCTGATTCAATAACTCATTTTGGTAGTCGTAAAGCTCCAAAACCACAGGTCATTACAGAGATTTTTGCTGTATTGAAATTTAATATTTTTTCACAAGCCGAAGATGATCTAATTTCAATCTTTAATCATTATAATATCTGGCTATGGCATATCCTCCTTCTTTTTACAGCAGCACGCCCCGTTGCTGAATTCCCTGGATTTCTTAAAAACTTTAATTTAAAACGCCAAATTTTGATGGTTTCTGACAAAGAAGTAGGCGGCCGTAATGGATTCGGACGCCTCATTCCGCTTTGTTCATTTTTAGTTGAAGAGATAAAAAAATTCCTTAAATTTTTAGAATATTTTTCGACTCAAATCATGATGAGTCATCCTGCTTTAAGTGATGTCATACAACAAATAGAAACAAGTAAGTTACCCTTGCTTGGAATCATTCAAAATAACAAGTGGACACCACTAAGACCTTATACAGTCAAAAATTTCCATCCTGAATTAGGACTTGCTCATGAAAATTGGCATCGCCACACAGCTCGTGCATTTTTGACTCATAGATTTTCTGAACCTGAAATTTTAGCTCTATTTGGGCATGAGCTCATGCAACAAGAAGCAGCACATCCATTTTCCAGTTTATCGCTCTCACAATTTTCTAAAATTGCAGATATTTTAGAGCAAATGAAAACATATTTTAAAATTACAGGTGTTGAAGCTCATGTCATCACGCAATAAAAAAATCTCAGAAAAACGCTATGCTGAAGACAGACGTCAATTCAAACGAGATGAGCCTAAAAAGGACATACGAGCTAATGCAGAACAAGAGCTCCGACAATACTTTGATGAACAAAAATTCTCAAATGAAGACTTAATTCAAGCTTATCCTGCAATTTATGAGTTTATTAAACGTAAAGCACCGAATCTTGCCTGGAAAAAATATGCTCATGAATTCTTCCGAACATATATCAAAGACCTCAATAAAAGTAATAACCTAGACCTCCCACTACCTTATCTCACCTTTGAGATGAAACGCGATGAACCAATTTTCACCCTAGATTGGATCCAAGCCGGTCATGAAATTGACATCATCCTCGAAAAACTGTGGGATTACTGGATTCTTGCTCAAGATAGTTCCGCTTTTTCTGATGATGAAATTATTGGGAATATTCTGCTTTGCTCAATGTTATACGGTGGATTAAATCAAACAGCTTCATTAAAGGCTTTGCTCGAACATTTAAAAAACCCTGAAAAAATCCAAAAAATTTGCGATTTTAATATCATCTTTTTAGAGCCACTTTCTCCAAGCTATGGCGATCTATTTGTTGATGAAAAAACAATACGAAAATCACGTAATTTTGTTCCAGATCAACTCACACGACTCTGGCTCATTCACTTCAATACAAGACAAATTCGTGACATCAGTCTAGACGTGAATGCGTATCTGCACCTCATTTTTCAAAAAGTAAAACATCCATACACCAAAAAGACTTTTAAGTTTTTACGTGACTACGCCAATTTTAATTGGCTACAACTGCAGAATGCAGATGTTGATCCTGCCCTTTCACAATGTTTGTTAGAAAACACACTCACGTGTGGTTTATCAGAACATGAGTTTGAAAACTTTGCATTCCCAAAATTTAAAACTCAATTAAGTGATGAAATCGAACGAAATGTCTCTTCTACAGCCAAAGTCCTACCAGATCTCAATACGTCTGAAGCGGTAGAGAATGTGATATTTATTCATAAAAACTTGCTGAAAATAATTCGCACATCATCAACGGACCAACCTATTGCTGAACTCATTATTGATTTTTGCCTGCGTCACCAAGAGCAGTTTAATGAGTTTTCTAAACGTATTATTTTATGGCTCATCAGTCTCTATCGACCAAGTTCAGAGCAAATAAAAGAATTATCAACCACCTTTGATTTTGATACAACTCAGTACACGAAGGCATTTCAAGACAATCAAAAACTCGCAGATAGTTCAATCTATACATACTACACCCGGATCGCAGAACCGTTTTTAACTCATGCCTTACAATACTTCGATGCCGACGATGACATTAATGATCTGCTGAACAAAATCTATCAACAAATCATTAGCAATACACGACTTGCTGATGAAGCAGATCGACCTGAGTTTAAAAAATCTAAAGACCAAACAATCCGCATGTTGAAACGCTTTCACACCTTTCAACAAATTGTTTTTCAAGCAGAAGATTTCGAACTTGAATTTATTGCATCGCAAAGTAGACCTCGTGCACGCATCATTGGTCATACAGCCTTCCAGGTCATATTAAAGAAGTTAAATCAGCTCTTACATGACCAATCCATCTCAGACCATCACTATAAATTATTAAAAATTATTTATATTTTGGCTTACCGTACTGGTATGCGTATTAACGAAATACTCGGGTTACGTGTAAAAGATATCGAGGGTTTAAATCAATTTTCTATCTGGGTTCAACCTTATGGTTCAAAAAAACAAGGGAATCAACATCTGCTCAAAACGGATAGTGCGGAACGGATTGTGCCTGCCTACGCTTTGCTTAAAGATGATGAGTACCAATTCTTTAGCGATTTTGTTGTTGAAAAACGTTTAGAGAATAAGAAAAGTTTATATTTATTCAGCAACTTGAATGAAAATAAAAAACTGAATAAACACACTGTCACCGTACCCCTAAAACTGATATTAAATCAGGTCTTTAAAGGGCATCATTACTCCTTTCACTCTTTTCGTCACACTGCAGCGAATCATTTATCGCTTTTACTGAACTGTGAATATGCACCACTTGTGCAAAAGCTAACCGACTATAGCGAAAACGAATATCAAAAAATTCGAGCTGAGCTACTTCAAAATCAACATGGACAAAACCATTGGTTTGTTATTGCACATCTCTTAGGACATATAGAGCCAGTTGAAACATTCAAAAGCTATATTCATTTAAGTTATCTAATTGCTGGTCAAAAACTACTAAAACATCATCCAGATATGCCTAATGAATTGGCTAAAAAAATTATGGGCCACAATGCAACGTTTAAAAATTTGCAAATAACAAATGATGAAAAAGACTTTAATTTTGAAAAATACCAGGCCGTTCTAGCAACTATATTATTGAACGATCAAACAAAATGGCTTCAAAGTAATGCTACTGACATTTTAGATGAACTGTCGTTACAAATAGATCAATCCCATGATTTTTTTGATTTCTTTGTTGGAACAGAAGATTCTAAAATTTCACTTCAACGCTTCTATGAAACGCTCAATATATTGGAGACTACTAAAGATCCTAAAAGTACAGCTCAACGTATGTGCTTGCCAGAAGAACTCGTCAATTATTGGTATGAAAATGCTCTAAATTTAGCAAACATTAAATCAAAAAAAGGGAATCCACGTTTATTTAGTATTGATAGCTCAACCCACTTAAAACCAGCAATGCTTGATAGCGCTGAAGAGCTTCATGCGGTGACTTATTTTTTTGAGCATCTACAGAAAATAGCTCGTAAAAATCAAATACAAATTGCATGCGTCCTGAATGTATTTTTAAATCGAGTGACCGCATCACACACAGGTATCCATTATCGCTGGAAGGATATCGATCAACTCGAACATTTTTACTCCCAAGTTAAGGCTTTATTTCCTGCCAAATTTTGGCACTTACTTGGACAAGATTTGCAAACAAAGTTAGATGCTAAACAACAGCCTCAACTTTTCAAATTAGCAAAAGCATCAACAGATAAACATCCATCGACTCTAGAGGAGTTTCCTCGTCTACAACTCTACTCAGTAAAAGATGGTCATGCTCTTGCTGCATTTAAATTTTGCTTACATCTAGCATGTATTGGTCGCCCACGATCTGTTCAGCTTAATGAGTTAGATGACATAGCGCCTGTTACCCTGCATAGACCTATCGCTGCATTACACCAAGAGGAACTTTTTAAAACTGATTAATTTACTGATCAATTTATGATTTCCATGGTGTGTTGTATACCCCTCTATAATTCTATTTTAATAGTAAAATACCTCTTATTTTCAATGGTCAGACTATTATCTATTGTACTTTGACAAGAATACAAAGTGTTTCAGGCGTACAACCAATCTTAGCTGTAATTGCGGCCCAATTCGATGGATAATCTTTTTCGGATTCTATTAATTATTGAACTGCTCCTTCTCTGATTTCGGGGGTATATTTTACTTTTTTCATCGGGACACTACGCTTTGCTACGTCTTGCGAAGCAATCCTTCTTATCTCAAGAAAATGGGGCTCCAACAAACTCGGTACGGTTCATCGGCCACTTAGGGTTTATTCAGTAATAGAATTACAAGAAGAATGAACCTCATAAAAAGTATTCAAATGCCAATATTGTACAACAGCGCTACTCATATCATTTAGCGATGAATTGATTCACAATTCAGTCCGATGATCGATTAAAATATCATTCATAAAAAATCGAACTTACACAGAATAATTTATAGGCTCTGAATCACACAACCCAAAGCTTCTAAAAAAACCTCTCTATAATTTATTCTGTTCTCTTAACGCAACTCGTTTTTTCCATTCTTCTACAGGAATATAATATTGATCTAGCTCTTCTTCCTTAAGGTCACTTACTCTTCGCATGTATAAAGTCGGCCAATGATCTTCTTCAGGTATATAAGCAAATTCTGCATTAAACTTGCCCTCTTCTGTTAGAGTGATTTTATAGTTTGTCCATTTTTCTACAAACATCTCCAACGATCTCAATTCTGCCATCAATTCACGAATGTTTTCCTCAATTTCATCTGCACGCTCGCCAAATGGAAATGACTCTATATTTCCATTTTTCAAAAGCCATTCCGCTCCACCAGAATAATGTTCTGAATATATATCACCAATAAAATATATTTCTGTTGCTTCCTTTGGCATTATTGACCATAAAAGCTCACCAATTTTTTGATATATTTCCTGATCTTTCATTAACTATTTTCCTGTTGCAGTATTTTTTAGAATTTGTGGTTTAAAAGCTACCAACAGTTTGCTATACGTATTGCTGAGATGCTACAAGATCCTGAGCGCATCATAGAGCTATACCCACACCTCAAGAAAGTGGGATACATGCCATCAAATAAAAGGGACACGGTAAATGGCTAAGTTATCGCTAAGTGAAGTATCCAACCGCTTTAACGTCAGCCGCTCTACACTATACAGAGCTATCAAAGAAGGACGTATATCTCGAAGTGCTGATGGTCTTTTTGACATTGCAGAAGTCATTCGCTGCTTTGGAGAGCCAATTAAAAAGCACGAGCCAAACCAAGTAATAACCTCACTCAAAGATGATGCGGATTTGCGTCAGTTGGTTGACTTCATGAGAAAAGAGATTGAATCATACAAGGATAGAGAAAAACGTTATTTAGACCAAATAGACCGCTTCCAATTGTTGCTAGGACATAAAGAGTCAGAAGAAAAAATGTCTCATGACACACTAAAGAGACATTTCAATGAAACACCTTGTGACAACAATGATGACTCAAGTGAAAGTATTGAAAATAAAAGCATAGAGCCAAATTCATTATCTCATGAAACAGTAACGATACATACCAGTGAAGCACCAAAAAACGTATCACAGACACATCATGAGACAAGAAAAAGCGTAGCTTATTTGGCCGAGTACTGAGTGCGGTATTCGATGAGGACTAAGCCCCCCAAGGAGCATTACGTATGAAAAAACTGAAAGAGATCCTACAAGGTATTGCATTTCTATTTATCGGGATTCCGATCATGATTATGGCCAGCATTATGGATCAACGAGCCTTTAAAAAGGAGCAGGATCAGCGCCAGAAAGCCCAAGATCAAAGCAAGTGATTGTTCATCAAAACTTATTAAAACCGTGGAACATGAAAAGTCATAAAAAAAGCCCATTCGAGGGTGAATGGGCTATAAAACTTGAATCAACAAATTGAATTATAACACAATTTCAAAAGCATTGCGTATAAGAGATTTTATGTTAAATAGATATTAAGAACATTTGGAGAATCAAAGAATAATGCTTACATTTTTAGAAATTCAACGTAAGGTTGATCAAATTTGTGAAAAAATTGGGCTGGAAAAAAAAAGAGTTTGGCCCGCAGTTCAGAATGATGGAGCTCCATATGTATTAATCCATGAAAATAAATATTGGTATATTTCTGAAGAAAGAGGAGAAGTTTTTTTTGAAAAAACAACTAAGGATTTTGAAGAGTTGCTTTATTGGATAATGGATAATTTTATATCTAGCTATTCGTTTGAGTTTGAACTTAAGAATAGAACTAGAGGACAAGATTCCCGTCGACTCGCTTTTTCAAAACAAATTGAACTTTTTGGTTTAATCAGTGATCAATGGAAAGTAAAAAAAGAAAATGAGATAAAAAAAGTATTGGAAACAGCTCCTTTTAGAGATGTTTGATTTATAAATATTTATTTTCAAGAGAATTAAAATATCTATGGAATTTCGCATAACAGCCATTATGTTAAATTGTAGTAAGAACTTTAATGCGATAGAGCAGAATGTATATGCAAAATAAGCTTGATAACATTATTCAAGAATTAAAAGAACTATCTGGGAATAGTCGTCTAAACATAGAACTACCTGATGATATTTTCATATCTGCTTATGAACGAAAAATAGGTTTTATTTTTCCAAAAGATTATAAAAAAGTTTTGAAAGAGATTAGCAATATCTTTTATGGAACAATTGAATTAGCGTCTCTTACAGATGAGAAAGAATGCTATCGAGGGCTATCTCAG
>NZ_VOYT01000008.1:0-111688 GCF_013420145.1 Acinetobacter sp. YH12021 | reverse complement strand
TAAACATCGTTCGATTGCTGGTTTTTTAGCAGGCGTATTTTCTTCACTATGTGCGTATCAACTTTGCCAAAAGAATAAGCCTAAAATTCATGTGATTAAATCTTTGGCTTATCCGTAACTGGGGTTACTATAATGATTGTAAAATTATGTAATTAAAATGTGTCATATTATTAATGCATTGACCAATTAAAAAAATTTTGCGTCTCTCTTTAAATATGAAACTGGGTTGTTTTTATGAATTTAATAGAAACAGTTTTTGACTTTAAAGCGCTTTCAATGCAGCAGCAATCGTATTTTTTTGAAAAAATTTATCAATTCGATCAAAAAATCTTTCCAAATTCGAGTTTAGAAGAATTTAAAGCCTTTGTTTATGACCCCGATGCAATCGCAGTCACGGTTATTCAATATCATGATCGAGATCAAGTGGTTGGGCAAAATGTTATTCCTTTTATTTTGATTCATTATAATGAACAGCCTATGCATGTGGTCAATTCACGAGCGGGTTTTTTGTCTGAATATCAAAAACAAAATTTGACGATTCCAAGTGCAGTCAAAGCCATGTTGAATCGACGCTTAAAAAATCCATTTATTCCATTGTGGTTTGTGATTAGCATTAATCAACCGAAGATTTATTCTTTGTTTGCTTCGCGTTCTAAAAGTTTTTTCCCAAGAGTCGGGAAAACTATGCCTAAGGAATATCATGAAGTTTTGCAGCTTATGGCGGCACGGTATCCTGAAATTCAAAAGCGCGGTGAAGGCGTATATGTGCATGAAACTCATTCTCCAGCACGAAGTTTTGAGCAACTGATGCATTTGAGAATTCCGCAAGATGTACATTCCAATTTCTTTTTGCAGCACGCGCCTGATTATTTTGATGGTTGGGGCATTATGTGTATTTGTAAATTAGACGGTAAAACTTTATCTGAAACGGCACTCAATTTAGCACTAAACAGAAAAGTGGATTAGGTGCTTATCACATCGAAAAACTGTAATCCTCTGTACGTATCCTGTTGACTCTATACTGCAGTAGATGATGAATTTGGGCAGTGATGGGGTGTAACCATCATCTTCACCAAAGTTTTATTGAGTGAAATAATGATCTTGATGTTTGCAGTTGCGACAAAATAAGGACACATAATTTTCTGCGTCATAATCGACAGTCAGTTCATCCGATCCGCAGTGCATACAGCGTTTAAGTGAATAAAATTTAAGTCGTGCTTCAATTTTTCGCCAAGAACGCCACACAGGTTGAAAGAAAATCCTTTCGTCATAACCCAAAAAGCGGAAGAATAAAATTTCGCTCATATAGCTGAAAGGCAAATTAGGCGGGCGTGGCAGGGTAGAGGTCTCCCATTTTTCAGCCACTGACCGTTCTCGGTATTGCTGCACAGTCTTTTTCAGTAAATTGGTATTAATAAAGTTTTCATTACGCGGTTTGAGTGCTTTTTGTTGGTATAAAAATTCCAAAGCAGTTTGCACCAAGTAATAAATTTGCCCAACCGCCAAGATATCTAAAAGTCGGTAGCAAAAGCTCTGAAAACTATGGTTGCCCGCAATTTGTATTCCCCAAGTCCGACAATAAAATTGCATAAACTGCACAATCTCTTGATACAGCAATAAATACAGCGCATCTTTGACTTCATCTGCTGTTTTGAACGGTGTGCCCATACTCAGATTTTCATAAAACCAATAACGTAATTGTTGTGCAATGCTGAATAAGCTTGGTTCAGAATAACCATCTAAACGGACATTGATATAATATTGCTGCGCATTTTCGGCAAAATCTTTGGCAATTAATATTTGCTCTTTTAGCAAATGTTTGATCATGCCGTGCTGGAAAAAATAGTTGGGGGTAATATTTAAATACTTGATTTTTTCCCAATCTATAAATTCTTCATGTGGAATATGTTCCTGTGCATGCTGATCTAAAATACTCAATAAAAATAATTTATCTATAAAACGCAGCTGATTTAATTCGCGTTCAGGTGCATCCTGTTTTTTGAATTTTTGTTGTTCTTGCAAGCGGGTTTCCGCCATGATTTTTTTGCGTTGTTGGGTACAGCTTGCGCAATGACAGTTTTGTTGTTGGCTATTTTGAAAGATGCGATGTTCACAATGACTACATTGGTGAAAATTTAATTCCTGCTCATATTGTTCTGCTTCTACCCAATACATAGATGCCTGACACAAAGGGCATAATGTGCTTTCATCTAATTGTTTTTGCAGAATTTGTAGCATTGTGAAATAGAAGCTCAAGTAAATCGTGATATGTCATTATACATGGCTTGTGTACTGAAAGGTGGAAGCTTCTGTGCTTTTGATCATCATCAAAATTAGCCTGTGTTGGTCGTATTTGAAGTGAAGTTGCATATCAAAATATTAAATTTACGCGTAATAGCAATACAGGTATTGATTTAAACAGTCTGCTTTTATGTTACTTGTACAGGATTAATCCAGATAGGATTGAAAAGCTTGGGTTGAGCGCCCATATAAATCAGCATTGTTGAACAAGACTGAAATAGATTGTGCGCAGACAGATGTTGAAAGTTGTCGTATGATCATTGCAACTTTACAAAAACAAGCGCATCGCCACAAAGAATGAGGACAAGATGAATATTGCAGCAAATCCTATGGTTGAAGCCAGCCAAACTATCTATTTAAAAGACTATCAAAAACCTTCATTCTTGGTAGATGCTGTAGAGCTAGATATTCAAGTCTATGCAGATTACACCCAAGTGGGTGCAACATTGAAAATGCAGCGTCAGACTGCAGGCGATTTGGTGTTATTGGGCCGTGATTTAGAATTGAAATCTATTATTTTGAATGGCACGGAATTATTGGAAAGTGACTATCAATTAGATAGTGAGCAGCTTCGCATTGCAAATGCACCTGATCAAGTCATGTTAGAAACCATCGTGATCATTCATCCTGAAAGCAATACGCAACTTGAAGGCTTATATCAGGCAAGTTCTGATTTATTTGTTACCCAAAACGAGCCTGAAGGTTTCCGTAAAATTACCTTCTATCCTGACCGCCCAGACGTATTGTCGGTATTTACCACACGTGTTGAAGCCGATAAAAAATATCCTGTGTTATTGGCAAACGGCAACTTGTTAGAAACAGGTGAAGCAGGCGAAGGTCGTCATTATGCGATTTGGCAAGACCCGACCAAAAAGCCAAGCTATTTATTTGCTTGTGTGATTGGCGATTTGGCAGTCATGAAAGACCATTATGTGACATCTGAAGGGCGTAATGTTGCACTGGAAATTTATGCAGAAGAAAAAGACATTCCAAAATGCAAAATTGCTATGCAAGCGTTAAAACATTCGATGCGTTGGGATGAAGAACACTATGGTCTGCCGTATGATTTAGATAATTATATGATTGTGGCGACCAGTGCCTTCAATATGGGCGCAATGGAAAATAAAGGTCTGAATATTTTCAATACGTCATGTGTATTGGCCGATGAAGAATACACCACAGATGCCGCAATTATGCGCGTACAGTCCGTGATTGCGCATGAATATTTTCATAACTGGACAGGTAACCGTATTACTTGCCGCGATTGGTTCCAGTTGTGTTTAAAAGAAGGTTTAACGGTGTTCCGTGACCAATCTTTCTCTGAAGATTTACAGTCTGCCGCAGTACAGCGTATTGATGATGTGGCGGTGCTCAAAGCACATCAATTCCCCGAAGATTCTGGCCCGTTATCGCACCCGCCACGTCCAGATCATTTTGTAGAAATTAATAACTTCTATACCGCAACAGTCTATGAAAAAGGTGCGGAAATTAACCGCATGATGTCGACTTTACTCGGTAAAGAAAAATTCCGTAAAGGTAGTGATGAATATTTCCGTCGTCATGATGGACAAGCAGTCACGGTTGAAGATTGGGTCAATGCTTTAAGCGCAGGTTCAGGTGTTGATTTATCTAATTTCCTGACTTGGTACAATCAACCAGGCACACCAAAGCTTGAAGTGCAGGGCGAATACGATGCGGCTGCGCAGGTTTATCGTTTAAATTTAAAACAAAGTCTGAAAAGCAATGCCAAATATCCAAACTTAAAAGCATTGCCTATTCCTGTTGCATTGGCATTGTTCAATGCAGAAACAGGCGAGCAATATATTTTGCAGTCTGAAGCTTTGGTTGAAAACTCAGTAAAAGATGGTGTGTATTTGTTTGATCAGGCACAAGCAAGTATTGAATTTAGCGGTATAACTGCGCATCCCGTTGTTTCTTTATTGCGTAATTTTTCTGCACCTGTGAATTTAGAATTTAACTATTCTAATGATGAATTGGCATTTTTAATGCAGCACGAAACCAATGGCTTTAACCAGTGGCAGGCGACTCAGACTCTATTGGAACGTATTTTATTGGAAGAACATGCAGCAGATACTTATTTGCAAGCCATGAAAAATACAGTACCTGCTTTAATTGAAAAAGATCCTTTGTTGGCATCACGTATTTTTGATGTACCTTCTGAAGGCTATTTGGGCAGCCGTATTGATCAAAATTATCAACCTGAAAAAATTCAGCAACAACGCAATGCGCTGTTAGATACATTGGCGCGCGAACTTGGTGCATTCTGCAAAGAAACCTATTTAAGCCTTGATCCAGACATGCAGCAAGATTTCTCTCAGGCAATGGGTGTACGTGCTTTAAAGAATATCATGTTGGCGTTAATGGCACGTCAGGGCGATGCCAAAGCGTTTGAGCTGGCACAGCAGCAATACCATACCACTCGAAATATGTCTGAGCGTTTAGGGGCATTGCGTGTCTTGGTGTGGAATGATGCACCGCAAGCCAAAGCTGCTTTGGAAGATTTTTATACACGTTTTAAAGATGAAGCTTTAGCACTTGATCAATGGTTTATGGTTCAAGCTTCACATCCAAAAGCGACAGCTGAAACCATTCAGGCTTTAACTGCACATCCTGATTATGATTTGGGTACACCTAACCGTATTCGTTCAGTCAGTGGTGGTTTAAATAGCAACCCTGTGAATACATGGAGTTTTGGTGTTCAGCATTTTATTGACTTAGCCAAGTATTTAGATGAGAAAAACCCAATTGTAGGTTCGCGTTTATTGCAGGTGTTGTCGCGTTGGTACACTTTGGCAGAGCCACAACGTAACCAAGTGCAAGCAGCGTTGCTAAATTTGCAGTCTGTGGTGAAATCTAAAAACGTGGTTGAAACCCTAAATAGTATGTTAGAGGTTTAAGTTAAAAAACTAAAAGCCATTTCATCAATTCGTTGAAATGGCTTTTTTGTGGCTGGAATATATTAAAAATAATCTAGCTTAGTCACAGCGAATTTGATATTCATTTTTATAGTTGGTGTAAGTTTCATTTAATTCAGCAAGTAATTTTTTCTCGTTATATTGCCGATCTTCAGGTTTAGAATTTTTAAGTACAATTGGCATATATTCATGTTTGTAAATCTGCGTATATTCTTCACAAATAATATGTTTGCGCTCATCTGCAGAATAGTTATCTAAATCGCGAAGCAAGATTTCATTCATTTTGGTATTGATGAGATCGAGTTCATCAAACAAGCTTGGGGCTTGATCTGACGGTTGGGATGGGGAACAGCCGAAAGTGATAAAGCTACATATCAGAACGTAAACCCACTGCTTCACATTGACCCCAATGATAAAAAATCAAATTTATATTATAGCCTTAAAAGCGTAAAATTTAAGTGAATAGTCAGTTTTATTGGCAGTGAAATCAATTGAATGACAGTGTGTCGATTTTGTGTATTTAGACAATATGGCTGACTTGGGAAATGCAGTTTTATGTGTTAGTTTTGATGAAAATGAATGTTTTTCTGCGCTGAATTTCTGCAGATGAGTATCTAAAAAATCACGAAAAATTGAGGCATGAAATGGCTAAACATTATGACTATTTGGTAATTGGGGCAGGAAGTGGTGGTATTGCTTCGGCCAATCGCGCGGCGCAATATGGTAAAAAATGTGCATTAATTGAAGTTGCAGATTTGGGCGGGACTTGTGTCAATGTGGGGTGTGTGCCTAAAAAAGTGATGTGGTATTCTGCGCAAATCGCCGATGCTATTCAAAAATACGGCCCAGATTATGGTTTTAATACTGAATTAAAATCGCATGATTGGAATACGTTAATTCAAAATCGTCAAGCTTATATTCAGCGTATCCATGCATCGTATCAATCAGGTTTAGCTAAAAACAATGTTGATGTGATTCAGGGCTTTGCTCGTTTTGTAAATGAAAAAACAGTTGAAGTAAATCAGCAGCAATACACTGCAGATCACATTTTAATAGCCACAGGAACTGAGCCAACACGTCCAGATATTGAAGGGGCAGAGCTAGGAATTGATTCAAACGGTTTCTTTGAATTGCAACAATTACCAAAACGCACGGCAATTGTCGGTTCGGGTTATATTGCCGTAGAGTTAGCAGGTGTTTTAAATGGGTTGGGTTCAGAAGTTGGATTGTTTATTCGTAAACAATTGCCGCTGCGTAGTTTAGATCAATTTTTAGGTGAAACATTACTTGAATGTATGCGTGATGAACATATCCAAGTGCATACGCAAGCCATTCCAAAGAAAGTCACTCGCCAAGCGGATCAGTCTTTGTTATTACATCTTGAAGATGGTTCACAGCATGAGGTCGATTGTCTGATTTGGGCAGTTGGACGTAAACCAAATACACAAGCATTGAACTTGGCTGCTGCAAATGTGCAGATTGATGAAAAAGGATATATTGTTGTAGATCAATTCCAAAATACCAGCCAAGCAGGTATTTATGCGGTGGGCGATATTATTGGAAAAATTGAGCTGACACCCGTTGCTGTTGCCGCAGGACGTAAATTGTCTGAACGTTTATTCAATCACAAACCTAATGAATATTTAGATTATCAAAATGTTGCCACGGTGGTCTTTAGTCATCCGCCTATTGGTACGGTGGGTTTAAGTGAAGCGCAAGCCATTGAACAGTTTGGGCAAGATCAGGTCAAAGTCTATCAATCTTCTTTTACCTCAATGTACACGGCTGTAACTCAGCATCGTCAAGTGTCTAAAATGAAATTGGTCTGCGTTGGTGATGAACAGAAAGTCGTGGGCGTGCATGGTATTGGCTATGGCATGGATGAAATTTTGCAAGGTTTTGCAGTCGCGGTCAAAATGGGCGCGACCAAGCAAGATTTTGACAATACTGTCGCAATTCATCCAACTGCTGCAGAAGAATTTGTGACTATGCGCTAATGGAGTAGCGTAGTCGCACACAAAGAGTATGGGTTAAAAAAATCCATACTCTTTTTTATTTTTGAAATTTGTAGATAAAAAATCAGAAGATAAACGTCAGAAAGATAAAGTTTGTTATCGTTATTTAGTTAGCCTAATAAGAAACCCACCGAAGTGGGCTTGTGCGATCAAACACCATCCATTGTGTCTGGGGTAGATTATCTCACGAAAATGATTAAGGTTTGATTAAGAAATTTTTGTTTTATTAAGTTTATCTTTACAACTTTGTAGTCCATGCTGCAAAGACTTTAAATCTATGTTATAATATAACTTGTACAATAAAAATATCTCTATTCTCTCGTAGTTATTCATCATCATGCTGTGCTGCATTTATTTTCTATGCACTGCAAATTAAGTGTGATGAATGTTGTTGTATTAAAAACTATGCTCAAAATTTTAATTTGAGCTTGATTTGTAAGTTATAAATGAATTGGTGTAAATATTGAAAAAAATGCAAACAATGCTTGCGAAAGCAGTGAATGGTCGCGAAATTATGGTGTCTTTGGTGGCATCAAAGAAAAAGCAAAATACCCGTGATGGTTTTAAATGGGTCGAAGTCGGAAAACATGTGTTGTTGGAATGTGGTCAGGAAATTGAACTGAATTTAGATGGTCGCAGTTTTTATACCGATACGCATGAAATGTTCCGTTTACCGCATCGGGTTAATTAAGTTTTGGTCTGAAATGAATATTCAACCTAGCTAAACTGGATTGCATAATATGTAATTTAGAAAAGCTTTTAAAAGTTTTATCCAGAAAAATCCCGTTCATTGGCGAACGGGATTTTTTTATTTTATCTTTTACTGTGGCAGAGCACAGTTGGTAATGAATTAAACCTTAACAATCAAAACAGGAACAGGAGACTGAGTCAGTACGTTTTGGGCAACGCTACCGAGCATCATCTTTTTCACTCCAGTACGGCCATGCGAACCCATAATAATCAGGTCAGCACCAATTTCATTGGCAATTTGTACAATCCCTTCAGAGGCTGCAACACCGCGGATAATTTTGGTATCTACCGAAATACCTTCACGGCTAAAGGATTGCTGAATTTCAGCCAAACGATTTTGTGCATTTTGTTCAGCCTGCATGAAATAATCGGTAATTGCAGGTGCAACTTTGTAGAAGTCCACGCCTACAAAAGGGTCAACTGCAATTACACTCATAATAGTAACAGGGCAATTTAGATCTTTTGCCAATGAAAGTGCTTGTTCGGCTGCAGCATAAGACATAGGTGACTCATCTACTGGAACAAGTAAGTGTTTATAAGTTGTCATGGCAAATCCTTATTAAAAATTTATGATGAAAATATGGCTTAAAATAGTGATTAAGCTTTAACTACAAGCACAGGTAATTCTGTATGACGTAATACTTCTGTGGCAAAGCTACCCAATAATAATTTTTGGAAACCTTTACGACCATGTGAACCCATCACAATCACATCGGCATTTAAGTCTTTCGCAGTTTTGATTACACCTTCAGCAGATACCAAACCCTCAACCACGCGAGTTTCTGCATTTACACCCACTGCTTTCGCAATTTCATCTGCTTCTTTTAATGCCTTTTGTGCATTGGCTGTCGCTTGCACAAAGTATTCTTTCATAATGGCAGATGAATAATTATAGTAAAAGTCAGAATCAGTAAATGGGTCTTCCGCAACAAGGCTAATTAAGGTGAGTTTACTGTTAAATACTTTGGCAATTTCAGCTGCATGTTTGACCGCTGAAAAAGAAATTTGTGAACCATCTACAGGGACTAAAATATTTTGGTACGACATGCGGGTAACTCCAGAAATTATGATTATTCGCCTTACACTTTATTGATAGCATATAGTCTATATAGGTTCAATTTAAAATCTGAAAAAAGATTGATAATTCATTTAATTACCCGCCAAATTTGCTGAAAGAAAAGATAAGCTGAAGATGATGAATTTACTCAACTCAACGGCAAAGCTATACGATAAAATAAGATGCTAAATTTGCAAAAATAAATAGACCTTCATAATTTAATTTTAAATTACTTGGGTTTGAATTGGGCGTATGAATCTTGAGGGAAATGTGGTTTGAAAATAATTTGGATGTTGCTGTGTTTTATGTTGTTAAGTGCTTGTCAAACCACGCAGCAGAACAGTCGAATCATTGCTAGTGCATTTAATCTCACCACAGGCTTGCAGCAGAAAATCATGGATCGCTATGCACCCAAAAATATACAAGTGCAACATGATATTGTGTATGCAACGCAGCCTAATTTGAGTTTTGACTTGTATCAAAACAGTCAATTGCAAGATTTAGCCGCACGCCCGACAATTGTCTGGATTCATGGTGGTGGCTGGATTGCTGGCTCAAAAGCACATGCACGTGGCTATTTTAAATTATTAGCCGCGCAGGGCTTTAATGTAATTGCAGTACAATATCAATTCGCCCCGCATGCAACTTATCCTACTCAGTTGCAACAAATTGATCAGGCTTTAAATTACATCACGCAACATGCAGAAAAGTATCAGCTTAATCCACAACAATTATATTTGGCAGGTGATTCTGCAGGGGCGAATTTAGCTAGCCATTATGCCGCATTATTGAGTAATCCTGCATTTGCACAGCAGTCTAATTTACAACCGACTATTCAGCACAAACAACTTAAAGGGCTGATTTTGCACTGCGGGATTTATGATCTAAAAGCGTTTGTTGAAACTGCGCCAGATGAAATGAATATCGTAGAGTGGGGTGTTTATAATTTGGTGCAGGCTTACACGGGAGATCGGAAACAGGACAGTGAATTTCTGAAGAATATTTCGCCTATTCAACATTTAACGGCAAACTATCCTGCGGTATTTATCAGTGGTGGTAACAAAGACTTTTTAACAGAAACTCAATCTATGCCGATGCTGCATGCTTTACAGCAACAGCAGATTCCTGTGACGACAGCATTTTATCCAGATACAAAAGCATGGTTAATTCACGAATATCAATTTTTTATGCACCAAAAAGAAAGCCAGCAAACTTTTGCTAAAACAGTAGAATTTATCCGAAGCACAGCAGACCCTAATGTATCGCGCATACAATAAATCAATACGATGCTTCAGAAAAAGTGTTTTTTAACTGCTTAAGTTATTTAGCTTTTGCTTTGTTTAAACTTTAAAACTGCCAAAACCACACAACCAAAAATCAGTCCCCAAAATGCAGAACCAATACCAAAAAACTGCACCCCAGAAGCACTAAATAAAAAGGTCAATAAAGCGGCTTCACGCTCTGCAACGTGCTGAAAGGCGAGGGCGATGTTGTGTCCAATAGTGCCAAGCAGTGCAATTCCTGCCAAAGCAGTAATAAAAACAGCTGGGAATGACATCAACAAACTGGTGAGCGTTGCAGCAAAGATCCCCATCAAGATATAAAACAAACCGCAGCTAATTCCCGCAATATAGCGCTTACTGGCATCGGGATGCGATTGATCATCTAAGCTAATCGCAGCACTGATGGATGCGATATTGACACTAAAACATCCAAATGGTGCAAAAATAGCTTGTGCTGTGCCTGTCCAACCAATTAAGTGACGTACATTTGGGTTAAAACCATAGCTTTTGATCATGGCAAGACCGGGTAAATATTGCGATGCCATATTAATGACAAACAAAGGCAGGGCTAAACCTAAAATAGCAGACCAACTTAATTCAGGTTGCATCCAAACTGGTTGTGCAATACTCCATTGCACACTCGGCATTTGAAATTGCAAGAAGATTGGGCATAGTGCGACCCCAATCAATACAGTTAAAACAATGCTATAACGCGGGCTAAATCGTTTTGCCAATACATAGGCTGCCAATAAAGACAAAATAAATGCCCATGCTTCTTGCAGACTGGTAAATAGGGCAATCCCAAATTTAAGCAGCACACCTGCCAACATGGCGCTGGTTAAGCTTTGTGGAATATAAGTCAGTACCTTTTCAAAAATACCCAAAAAGCCAAGCACTGCTGTGAGTACGCCACAAAACAAAAATGCGCCAATTGCTTCGTGTAAGCTATAACCGCTGCCCGTGGCGATAATCAGTGCCAAGCCTGCGGTAGACCATGAGGTCGCCACAGGATATTTAAATTTCCAAGATAAAATCAGCCCGCTTAGACCAATACCTAAACCCAACGCCCAAAACCAAGAGCTGATTTGCTCAGCACTTGCGCCTAAAATTTGTGCTGCCTGAATGACTAAAACCGCGGAAACACTAATACCGACCAAGAAGGTAATAAAACCTGCAAATACTGCAGGCACAGAGAAGTCATTTAAAAGTTTTTGCATGCTTTCTTAGACATATTTTCTATAATTTATGAACAGATCATACACATTTGAACAAATAGTCAAAAGTGTTTTTTATACTTTTTTTATAGCGTTGAGCTTGCCAGTCTAAAGCCAAAACCGCAGAACAAAATACCAATGCTTGCAACGCAAATGGCTGCAATTTTATAGCGTTGATTGAAATAACTGGCTAATTTGACTCCTGAAAAAATCAAGATAGATAAATAACCCATGCTAATGATTTGTAGGACGATGGCTAAAACAGCAAAGCTCAGCATCGGGTAGGTGTAATCAGGATTGACGAATTGCACAAAAAAAGACAAATAAAACAAAATTGCTTTTGGGTTAATAACGCTAATCATTAAAGCAGTTCGGTAGGGATGAACCCGTTCAGTTGTATTGCTCGTTGCTGTTGTAGAAAGATTGGCGTGCGAAGTTCTGGTTTGTGGAAACCATGTTTTATAGGCTGCAATCAGTAGTTTAATACCTAAATAGCCTAAGTAGAGCGCACCAACTACTTTTAATAAGGTGAATAGCCATGGAAAAGCATGCAATAATGAGGCTGCCCCTAAAATGGTGCACACAATTAAAATCAGATCACCCGTAAATACACCGAAAGCAGCTGCATAGCCTGTGCGTATCCCAAAGCGTGAAGCCACTGACATGACATAGAGTGAGTTTGGGCCAGGCAAGAGCACAATTAAGGTTGTGCCAATTATAAAAGTGCTGAGGTCACTAATACCAAACACGCAAACTCACCTAAATAAAAACCGATGTTGCAGTATAACAACATCGGTTTTGTGGCTTAGTAAAAATTTTGGAATTTTACTGGGATAGGTTAAAGCTTAAGCTTTAATCTCTGCATCTAAGCCGAAAGACTGGCGTAATAGGGTGGCAAGTTGCTCACGCGCTTTAATAAAGCCATCAATGCCGCCTTGTAACAATTGGAACGCCATCAAATCTGCCTCAAGTTGCGCTTTGAATTGTTCCTTTTCAATTGCTGCCAGTGGTTCAGCTTGAACTTGAATGCCATTGGTCGATAACGCTGCAGCGACTTCTCGTTCATCAGCTTCAAGTTCTGCCAATAAATTTGGTGCAACGGTCAATAAATCACAACCTGCTAACGCCAAAACCTGATCAATACTGCGGAAACTCGCGCCCATAATTTCAGTTTGTACTTGGTGCTGTTTATAGAATTGATAAATCTTCTTCACCGAAAGTACACCCGGATCTTTCTCTATAGGGTAGTACATGACATTTTCAGCTTTTTTATACCAATCTAAAATACGACCCACAAATGGTGAAATCAACGTCACTTTGGCATCTGCACAAGCATGTGCCTGATGCAAACCAAACAATAAGGTTAAATTGGTGTGAATGCCTTCGGCTTCCAACACTTTCGCCGCTTGAATGCCTTCCCATGTCGATGCAATCTTAATCAAAATGCGGTCTGAATGAACACCATAAGCTTGGTACAGTGCTAAAAGTTCTTTGGCTTTGGCAATGGTCGCATCAGTGTCATAAGACAAAGAAGCATCCACCTCAGTCGAAACACGACCTTCAATCAGCTTTAAAATTTCTACACCAAATTTGACCGTTAAAATATCAATGCTGCGCTCAACCAATAGATCATTTGTATAACCTTCAGCTTTGGCTTGCTCAAATGCAGCTTCAATCAACGCTTTATTTTCAGGTTGATTTGCAGCCGCCGTAATGAGTGATGGGTTGGTGGTCGCATCCAAAGGACGAAACTTTTCAATCGCAGCCAAGTCACTACTATCTGCAACAATGGTGGTTAAGTTTTTTAGTTGATTTAAGGCTGTCTGTGTCATTCGAGATCTAGTTCTTAGGTTATTGCTTATACATTCAGTTATATCACAAACAGCTTTTAACCCAAGTACCAAGTAAGAGGGTTTGTGGATTATTTACCAGTTTTTCTCAGATTTCGGACGTGATTAATCAAAAAATGAGCAGCAGCGCCCAATTGATGTTCTCGGCTCCAGACCAAATCGACAAAATATTCAAATTTTGGGGTGAAATCTAGCAGCTGTAAAATTTTTAATTCGTGTTGTAGTTCAGGATGTTCATTCAGCATTTCCAAGGGCAAGACACCCCAGCCTAAACCCTGCTTAATCATACTGCAGGCAGAATGATGATTATCGGTACGCCAATAGTGCTTAGAAAATAACAACTCGGGTTTAATCTGCCGATCACGGCTCGCCACTACAATTTGCCGATTTTGTAAAATCTGTTCAAAACTGACTTGATCAGATTCAGCCAGCGGTGAATGTCGGGCAGCGACAGGCACTAAAATTTCACGTTTTAATTCCACAAATTGTTCACTGCTTTGTAATTGTTCGCGTTCAAACATAAAGGCCAAGTCCGCTGCTTGAGTCATGAGTAAATGCAGTGCATCTTCTTGTGGCGCAGAGAAAATATTGATCTGCAATTCAGGAAATTGCTGTTCTAGTAACACAATATAATCTGTCCAGCGAGTGTGTAGTAATTCAGACACCACCACAATATTTAAGTGTGCTTCCAGCCCAGAACTGAGCGCAAAAGCATGTTGTTTCCATTGCTTCATTTCTATGAGCAGTTGTTTGCTTTTTTCGTAAAGACTCTGCGCTTGTGGGGTAGGCAAAGGTTCACGCCCAATCCGTTCAAACAGTTTTAGGTCTAAATCAATTTCTAAATTAGCAATGGACATACTAATTGCCGAAGGCACCTTGCCCAATTGGCGTGCAGCTGCAGAAAAAGAACCCGTTTCCATGACGGTGATAAAAATAATCAGCTGATCTTGATTGATATTCATGGCTGAGCATTCGTTTCACTTTTCAATATTATTGATGGATTCTAACTCGATTGGTCAATTAAATGAAAATAAAATAAGCGGGGAAGGATAAGTATTTGAGTAAGCAGATGTTGATTTCCAAAAGAAGATGGGTACATGCCCTGAGTTATGAAGTGATTTTATTGGTCATCATTGCTTTGGCATTAAGTTATGTGTTTGAAATGCCAATGCAAGTGACAGGTGGTCTAGGCATTGCGATGGCGGTGACATCGGTGCTGTGGAATATGTTTTTCAATCACTATTTTGAAAAGTTTGAAGCGCAACACCAATTACGCAGAACTTTTAAAATCCGCGTTTTACATGCAATCGGTTTTGAAGGTGGCTTAATGCTCGCCACTATTCCCATGGTGGCGTATGCCTTAGAAATATCCCTGCTGCAGGCAATTTTGATTGATTTGCTGATGACGCTCAGCATTTTGCTCTATACCTTTATTTTTCAATATTGTTATGACCATATTGAAGCGAAACTGGGTTATGCCCCGCAACATTCAGTCAGATAAAACGCTAGTGGCTAATTAAAAGTGAGCTGCTATAAATTAAGCGCTATAAAAAAGCCACCTGAGCGAATCAAGTGGCTTTTATTGCTATCTAAATTGGAACTAGGCAGAATTATTTTTCAATAATGGCTGTTACACCTTGACCGCCTGCTGCACAGATTGACACCAATACGCGACCTGAACCTTTTTGATTCAGAAGTTTCGCCGCAGTGGCAAGAATACGTCCGCCTGTTGCTGCAAATGGGTGACCTGCTGCCAAAGATGAACCTTTGACGTTCAGCTTGCTACGATCAATTGATCCTAAAGGTGCATCTAAACCTAAACGCTCTTTACAGAAGTTCGGATCTTCCCATGCTTTTAAGGTCGACAAGACTTGTGAAGCAAATGCTTCGTGAATTTCGTAATAGTCGAAGTCTTGTAATGTTAAACCAGCACGTTCAAGCATACGTGGGACAGCGTATGCAGGCGCCATCAACAAACCTTCTTTTTTACCTACAAAATCAACTGCGGCAGTTTCTTGGAAAGTCAAATATGCCAAGACTTCATGACCATTGGCTTTTGCCCATTCTTCAGAGGCAAGTAATACGCAAGATGCACCATCAGTCAGTGGGGTAGAGTTACCTGCAGTCATAGTGCGCGCGTCGCCTTTACCAAAAGCAGGTTTTAACTTCGCTAGTTTTTCTACAGTAGAATCTGCACGTAAGTTATTGTCACGTTCTAAACCTAAAAATGGCGTGATGAGATCATCAAAGAAACCTTCGTCATAGGCAGCTGCCATTTTTTGGTGAGATGAAGCTGCTAACTCATCCTGCGCTTCACGAGAGATGCCCCATTCCAACGTAGTAATGGCTTGGTGGTCGCCCATTGATAAACCTGTGCGTGGTTCACCGTTACGTGGCGCATCCATTAAATCTTTAATATTGATTTTGGTTAATGCTTTTAAGCGGTCTTTACCTGTCTTTGCAATATTCAATTCGAGCAATGCTTTACGCAAACCATCACCAAAAGCGATTGGTGCGTCAGAAGTCGTATCTACACCGCCTGCAACACCAACCTCGATTTGACCAAGTGCAATTTTATTCGCAACTAAAAAAGCAGCCTGCAAGCCAGTACCACATGCTTGTTGTATATCGTAAGCTGGTGTTTCAGGAGCAAGGGCAGTATTGAGTACGCACTCACGAGTCATGTTAAAGTCACGGCTGTGTTTGAGCACTGCACCTGCAACAACTTCACCCAAACGCTGACCTTGTAAGTTGAATCGTTCAACAAGACCATTTAATGCTGCTGTAAACATATCTGTATTAGATGCAGTAAAGTAAGCGCCATTAGAACGTGCGAATGGAATACGGTTACCACCGATAATAGCAACGCGGCGAACAGTGTTTTGGCTCATAATTTTATCCTGTTGAACAGAGGTATTGGTATTAGATGGTGCTTTTGTTTGCGTTGAAGCAGTTGTTTTAGCACGGCTAGTCGTGCGGGTACGTGTAGTTTTTGTCGTACTCGTGTTGGAACGGGTTGCAGTGTTGCTACTTTTGCTTGTACGTTTAGCAGTTGATGTATTTGACACAGAATCCGTTGCAGAATTTTCCACTGCTGGATTTTCTTGAGTTGTTTTGCTCATAAGGCTTTTCCAAGCATGTTAAGGGTCTACTTGATGCGTACATTAGCACAATAGTATGACAGCTGAATTGACTACAATGACATTGCAGAATGCATTCAGGTCAAGACATCTGATAATTAACTCAAGTATGATTTAGCACAAACGGGTAACGCTATTGAAATGTGGGCATTTGGCATCATATTGATGTTAAAAGATATCGTGTAATCCATCAAAAAATGAATTTATGAGAGATAATAATCATGACTGATCAATACCAAACATTTGCAAAATCTCCTATTGGTAAATTTGTCATTAAAAATTTGGGTTTACCATCCCCAACTTTTTTAGATCGTTTCGAGTCTGCAACACCAGTGGTAAAAGGTGCAGTACTTTTAGGTGCAGCCCCTGCAAGTGATTTATCTGCTGAAATTGCACAGGTTTTAGCCAATGTACATGCCAATAGTTATGCAGGCAACAATGCAGAATTGCAACAAGCTGCGGCAAAAGTAGGTTTAAATTTAGGTGCGTTCAATTCGGGCGATAAAGAATCTAAATTTAAAGTGGTGGTGTTTGATGCTTCAGGTATTGAAAACTCAGAACAATTAAAAGCGCTTTATGATTTCTTTAACCCAATCGCACGCCAAATTCAGGCTTCTGGTCGCGTGGTGGTGATTGGTACTACACCAGAAACTGCAGGCAGTGTGAAAAAAGCCATTGCACAACGCGCTTTGGAAGGTTTTGTAAAATCGGTAGGCAAAGAATTTAAAAAAGGCATTGCGGCTAACTTAATTTATGTCGATCAAGGTGCTGCAGCAAACTTAGAATCTACGTTACGTTTTGCAATTTCACCACGTTCTGCTTATGTGTCAGGTCAGGTGATTCGTGTGTCGAGTGCTGCAACTGTAGATGTAGATTGGGCAAAACCATTGGCAGGTAAAACTGCAGTGGTGACAGGTGCAAGCCGTGGTATTGGTGAAGCGATTGCGCATGTGTTGGCACGTGATGGTGCACACGTTATTTGCCTAGACGTTCCACAACAACAAGCAGATTTAGACCGTGTTGCCGCTGAAATCGGTGGTTCAACACTAGCAATTGACATTACTGCTGCAGATGCAGGCGAGAAAATTAAAACAGCTGCCGCTGCGCAAGGTGGTTTGGATATTATTGTGCATAATGCGGGGATTACCCGTGACAAAACTTTGGCAAATATGAAACCAGAGCTTTGGGATTTAGTCATTAACATCAACTTGTCTGCAATTGAGCGTGTGAACGATTACTTATTGGCAAATGATGGTTTAAATGCCAATGGTCGTATCGTTTGCGTATCTTCAATTTCAGGTATTGCAGGCAACTTGGGTCAAACCAACTATGCAGCATCTAAAGCTGGCGTGATTGGTGTCGTGAAATTTACCGCACCTGTTTTAAACAACGGTATCACCATTAATGCGGTTGCACCGGGCTTTATTGAAACGCAAATGACTGCTGCAATTCCTTTTGCCATTCGTGAAGCAGGTCGTCGTATGAACTCTATGAGTCAGGGTGGTTTACCTGTAGACGTTGCAGAAACCATTGCTTACTTTGCTTCATCGGCATCGACAGGTATTAATGGTAACGTGGTACGTGTTTGTGGTCAAAGCTTGTTAGGGGCTTAACACCTTCAAAGTTCTCTCCCTTGGGGAGAGGATTTAGGAGAGGGAGATAAGGGGATAGATTATTAACCCTTCTCTCTAGCTTTCTCCCAGCGGGAGAAAGAACTCCATTAAATAAATTAGAAAAACTTCTCAAAGGTTCAGTATGAATACTCGCCATTTTAGTCAACTTCCAAAACCCTATTTAGCCTATCCAAAAGTGATTCAGGGCTTAATTTTTAAAAAGCCAAAAGGTGAAAAAGTTCTGCCGCAAGTTGAATATGTGGTGGATTCATTCAAGGTCGATCAAAAGCACTTAAAAGCCTATAATGCAGTGACAGGTTTTAAAAATAACGGCTATATTCCTGCAATTTATTTGGCTGTATTGTCACAAAGTCTGCAAATGCACATGATGACCCAAGAAGCATTTCCATTTGCAATTTTGGGCTTGGTGCATATTCGCAACCAAGTCAAACAAAGCCGTAAAGTTGGATTGAATGAACAACTGACCTTGTCGTGTAAATTTGGTGAATTGCAACCACATGATAAAGGCGTACAGTTTGATTTTATTACCACTGTTAAAGTAGGCAATGAGGTGGTGATTGAAGGTTTGACCACGTATTTAGCACGTCAAAAAACCACCACTAAAGCTGCTGCAAAGCCTGCAGAAAGCAAAGCGCTAAACTATGCCGTTCAAGCTGAATGGGATATTTCTGAAAATACAGGTCGCCGTTATGCTTTAACGTCTGGCGATTTTAACTTAATTCATATCCACGCGATTACTGCAAAAGCATTTGGCTTTAAACAAGCGATTGCGCACGGCATGTGGAGCAAAGCCAAAGCCTTATCTAGTTTAACTTTGCCAGATGCTTATGAAGTCGATGTGTGGTTTAAGTTACCTATGTATTTGCCATCTAAAGTTGAGTTTTTAACTGCAACGGACGCTAAAAATACAGACTTTTTAATTCGAAACAGTAAAAACCAAAAACCGCATGTGACAGGTGTTGTCACCGCGCTTTAATTCAGTGATCGAAAGCCTAAATCCTTTGGATTTAGGCTTTTTATTTGCGCTAGCTTTTTATTAATAATAAAAACGAGATAGACAGGACGATGCAACATTTAAAGGATTATATTTTTGCTGAAACTGAAAATTATCGTGGATGGGTTGCGCCTGAATTTCATGATTTAGCGATGCAATTTAGCCGTTTGCAAAATGCACGTAGCCAACAGGGCGGGGCTGCTTTAGCGGTGTACTTTCAAGGTCAGAAAGTCGTCGATATTTACACAGGCAAAAAGTCGCCAGATGAAGACTGGCAAGCCGATACGTTATCGGTATGTTATTCCACAGGCAAAGGTGTATTAGCGACACTGGCACATATTTTGGTCAGTCAAGGACTGGTCGATTACGATACTCCCATTTATATATACTGGCCTGAATTCGCCAAAAATGGCAAAGCAACGATGACCTTAAGGCATGTGCTGAGTCATCAAAGTGGTTTATATGACATCCGTAATATCATTGCCGATGCGACTGAAATGGCAGATTGGTCGCACATGCTGGATGTGTTGGCTCAAGCCAAGCCACGTTTTGATGTAGCAAGTGAGGCAGCGTATCAACCTTTAACTTTTGGCTGGCTGGTCGGTGGGATTTTAGAAAAAGCTACAGGTCAAACATTGGCTGAACTGATGCAGCAATACTTGGTTGAACCTTTGGCTTTGGATGGGGCTTATTTTGGTGTGCCTGCATCTGAGCTTTCGCGTGTCGCACGACCATTTAAAACTGCTGTGACATCAGTGCAAACAGATTCATCACCCACAAATAAACAGACAGCTAAAGTTCAAAACCAAGCTAAATCGAGCAAACGTCCTGTATCAATATTCGATAAAGTCATTGCATGGAGTGGGCAAAATCCGCAAGACTTTCAGGATGGCATGATTCCCAAAGGCATGAAAAATTTTAGTTTTTTTAGTGATACTGGTTTGCAAGCTGTGATTCCTGCTGCCAATGGTGTATTTACTGCCCAAAGTTTGGCACGTATTTATGCCATGTTGGCGCAGGGTGGATCATGGCAAGGTCAGCAATTGATTCAGCCTGAAGTTTTTCAGCAATTGAGCCAAGTACAATATGTACAGCGTGATCGGGTTATGCCTATCCCGATGCATTGGCGATTAGGCTATCACCGTGTATTAAGTTTGGGTAAGCGCTCTCACGGTTTTGGACACATGGGTTTTAATGGTTCAGGCGCGTGGTGTGATCCTGACCGTCAACTCAGTTTTGCCTATACCCATAATTTTGCTGCAGGTTCTTTAATTGGTGATTATCGACTTTGGGGACTGAGTCAGGAAGCCATTCGCTGTGCAGATCGGCAATTGCAAGGGCGTAAAGGCTGGTTTTAGGCGTGATTGTACGTTCACTCTTTGCCAAAAAAACAGTATGCTTAGACCTGTAAAAAGGAGCATTCATGTATCAGGTACTTGCGCGTAAATATCGTCCTCGTAATTTTAATGAATTGGTGGGACAAAACCATGTATCACGGGCATTGACCAGTGCTTTGGAACGTGGGCGTTTGCACCATGCTTATCTTTTTACGGGAACACGTGGTGTAGGTAAAACTACCATTGCGCGTATTTTGGCCAAATGCCTGAACTGTGAAACAGGCGTGACATCTACCCCATGTGAAGTGTGTCCGACCTGTACTGCGGTCAATGAAGGTCGTTTTATTGATTTAATCGAAATTGATGCGGCGTCACGTACTAAGGTTGAAGACACACGTGAGTTGCTCGATAACGTACCTTATGCACCGACTCAGGGACGTTTTAAGGTTTATCTGATTGACGAAGTGCACATGCTGTCTACGCATTCGTTCAATGCTTTGCTAAAAACTTTGGAAGAACCGCCTGAGCACGTGAAGTTTCTGTTTGCGACCACAGACCCACAAAAACTCCCTATTACTGTGATTTCGCGCTGTTTGCAATTTACTTTGCGTCCATTGCAGGTCGATGAAATTACCAGTCATTTAACGGATATTTTAGCCAAAGAACAGATTGTTGCAGAGCAAGATGCAATTTGGCAGATTGCTGAATCTGCGCAAGGTTCTTTGCGTGATGCGATGTCTTTGACAGACCAAGCCATTGCTTATGGTCAGGGTGAAATTCATCATCAAGATGTTAAAGACATGCTGGGCTTGATTGATCGCACCATTATCTATGATTTGATTTTAGCGATTCATCAAAACCAACAGCAGCGTGTGAGTCAGTTGTTATTACAATTTAGACAGCAAGCTTTAGATGTGTCTTTGGTGTTGGATCAGTTAATTTCGACACTGCATGAATTGGCAATCATGCAATATCTGCCAGATTTAAACCTAAAATACAGTGCTGAAATTAATCAAAAAATTCAGCAGCTTGCGGGTCTGATCTCTGCACAAGATTTACAGTTGTATTATCAAATTGCTTGTAAAGGACGCGCCGATTTACAAATTGCCGTAACCCAAGAACAAGGCTTTGAAATGTGTGTACTGCGTTTACTGGCATTTCGACCTTTGCAAGCCAATGAAGTGTTGGTTGCTGCGCCACAAAATACTGCACAAACAGCGGCTTCCCAGCCAGTTGCTCAAATGGAGCAAACTCCACAAGCTGTGGCAACTCAAAATACAGCACAAGCGGAACAGCATGTAACTGAATTAGATGCGGTTGCAACACCTGATCTTGATGGATTTGACTATGAGGATGACGATTATTCAGATCACACCACGACACAAACCAGTGTTGCAGAACCTTCTTCAGATGATTTTTTAGATGAGGATGAGCCTGAAGCTTTAACACATCAAGATCAACAGTCGATTCAAGCGCAACAACCGACTCCGCAAGCGCTACACTCAACAGCTGCGATTTCACCAGAATCTATGTCAGAACCTGCAGTGAATGAAGAAACTGCAATACAGGCTGAGGATAAGCAATCTGAATCTATCGTGTTTGATCCAAATGCAGATGCACAATTGTTTGGTTTAGATGAAGATGCCTCATCGGTAAGCACTACATCTGATGTGCAAAGTCATGATGATTTTTTACTGGAAAGTTTTGATGCCGTTGCACCGTTAGGTGATCTTGCTGCATCAGCCGAAACATCGCTAGTTTCATCTACACTACAATCGAATAATGCTTCACCGTCAATTACACAAAATGTAAGTAATGCAGAAACCGCTTTATTTGATTTAGCAGCGACTGAAGTCGAACCGAATGTTGCCAGTGCGACAGCACAACCGCAGCAAACCATAGCATCTAATGCCGATGATCAATTAATGCCGCAGGATATTCTGCGTTTACAGCCGCAAGTTTTAGAAGGTGAGTGGACTTTAGACAAGTGGGAATATTGGTTTAGACACAGCGAGTTGTCACCTGCAGTGCAAGAATTGGCGCAGCATGGCGTAATGACGGGGCAGATTAATGCTGAATCGGTTTTTCATATTCCTGAGCAATATCAGCAGTTATTGACTCAACTGCAACATGCTTTAGAAAGTGCTTTAAAAGAACAGTGGAGTAAAACTCTGTTTAAAGTGCAATATGAAAATGTGGATGACACGACACCGTACATTTTGCAGCAACAGCGCAAACAACGCGCTTATCAACGGGCTGAAAATTTATTGCATCAAGAGCCGATTGTGAAAGATATTTTGCAAAACTTTGATGGCGAATTACATAACATTCAGTTGAAATAACCTGTTGTTAGCTTTTGTTTGCAGAATTTTAAGGCTGGGTCAAACGAGCCTTATTTTTTGCTAAGCGCAAGCTGAATCTGTGCTTTTATATGGCTGTAATGCTTCGCGGATGGAGTCAGGAATCGGGCAGTTTTGGCGTGTAATTCGATCTACAAATACATGCACCACTTGTCCTTGTGCAGCGGCAAGATTTTGATTGTTTTTAAAAATTGCCAAATCATAAATTAAGGATGAGTTTCCAATTTTTTGAATAGCAACACCTACTTCAATCATTTCAGGATAGGACAATTCCTGCAAAAAATGACAGGTGGAATTGACCACTAAACCAATACAGGGTGATCGTTTGGGTTCAAAGCCTGCTTTTTGCATCAGTAGGGCATTGGCTGCGCTGTCAAAATAGCTGTAATAAGTGACATTATTGACATGTCCATACATATCGTTGTCTGCCCAGCGAGTTTGGATGGGAAAGAAAAAAGCGTATTGCTCACGGGTTTTGGTGTCAGGTTTCACAAGTTTACCTATATTTTTATCGACGTGGTGTCATGCTTTAATGGGTGGAAATCATCCCAAATAAATGTAGAAAGTTAAATACAGAACGTTAAGCGTAAATGTTAGGCATAAATGGCTTGGTAAATCTGTAACGCATCCTGCATTTGCATTGCTCTCGGGTTGTTTTGCAATAAACGGCTTTGCAGCATCGCATCTTCTGCCAGTTGTGGCAGCATGTTTTCTGCTATGCCTAGGGCATTGAGTTTTAACACCAAGCCACTTTGATCTAAATGATTTTGTAAATGATCAATAAACAAATCACATAATCCATCTGTGCAGCCTTTACTGCGTGGGTCTAACCAACACATCAGTTCTGCATAATACTGTTTGGCTGCAGGCGCATTAAATTTTAAAACTTCGGTTAGTACCAATGCATTGCTATGCCCATGTGAAATATGGAAATGTCCGCCTAAAGGATAGGCAAGCGCATGTACCGCAGCCACAGGAGCATTGGCAAAGGCTTGTCCTGCCAGCATTGAACCAAACAGCATGTTTTGCCGTGCTTGCATATTGCTGCCATCTTCAAGCACTAATTTTAAGTTTTGATCAAGTAAACGCAGCGCATGTTTTGCCAGAAAATCTGAATACGCATTTTTTTTGATTTTAGAAGTATAGGCTTCAATGGCATGTACCATCGCATCTATACCTGTGGCTGCGGTAATCTGTGCAGGTAGATGACGGGTAAAATTGGCATCTAAAATGGCAACATCGGCATATAAAATAGGAGAAACAATGCCTGTTTTACTGGTTGCACCTGTGGTGACAATGGAAATAGGTGTGACTTCTGAACCTGTGCCTGCTGTAGTGGAAACTAGAATGAGCGGTAAACGTGGTGCTTTCGCATTGCCGACACCGTACAAGTCTGACAGTTGTTGAGTTTGTGCAGGATGACTCAGCACGGCAATAATTTTGGCGACATCCATCGCACTACCCCCACCAAAACCTAATACAACATCAATATTTTGCTGTTTGGCAAAATCAACTGCTTCTAACACAATCTGTTCTGCGGGGTCGGCTTGCACATTCGAGTAAATGGCATAGTCCAGTTGCAGTTGCATTAAAATTTCTAAAATAGGTTGATGTAATTGTTGTTGTAAAATGCCAGCATCGGTGACCAATAACAAACGCTTATAATTTTTTTCGGTTAAAACCGTTTTTAGTTTAGAAATTGAACCCAATCCAGAAATAATGTTGCCAACTGTTTGAAATTGAAAATGCTGCATCGTCTTTATTCCTAATTTTTATACTTAATTCAACATTATTGTAGGGTCACGATATAGGATTCATATCATAAATAACTTAACATAAGACTCTTAAAAATAAAGTAGCTTTGAGGTTGTTTATGTCATCCAAAACGCCATATAAGGTGTTATGTGTTTGTTTGGGAAATATTTGCCGCTCTCCAACGGCAGAAATTGTACTTCGACATTTTTGTGATGAACAACAACTCAATGTGTTGGTAGATTCTGCTGGAACCAGTAATTATCATCCAGGCAAAGCCCCAGATTTACGCAGCCAAAAACATGCGTTCAAACGTGGTTATGACTTATCTACATTGCGCGCGCGTCAGTTACGTATACAAGACTTTGTCGAGTTTGATTTGATTTTGGCGATGGATTTTGAAAACTTAAGCAATATTCAATCTTTAATGCGCCGTGCTGAAGCTGAACTGGGCAGTTTGCGCGCTGAAATAGCCTTAATGAGCGAACACGATCCGCATTATACGCAGCAAGAATTACCCGATCCATATTATGGCGAAGCCGATGGTTTTGAGCGGGTGCTCGATCAATGCGAGTCGAGTAGTCGCGCATGGGTGAAAGTTTTACAACAACAATTTGAATTGAAGGTTTAAGTCATGCACATTCAACACAACATGCAACTCAAACCGTTCAATACGTTAAATTTAGATGCAACTGCATCGCATTATGTCAAAGTTGAAAATATCCAAGATGTGCAGGATGCTTTGGCATTTGCTCAGACAGAACAGTTAAATGTGCTGATTTTGTCGGGTGGTAGCAATATGTTATTGCCTGAACATATTCATGCCTTGGTCATGCACATGGATATTCAGGGCATCGAAAAATGCGCTGAAGATGATGCAAGTATTACCCTAAAAGTTGGTGCAGGACAAGTCTGGCATGATTTTGTGTTATGGAGCACGGAACAAAAATTATATGGTCTGCAAAATCTGGCTTTAATTCCAGGTTTGGTCGGCGCTTCACCTGTGCAAAATATTGGTGCTTATGGCGTTGAAGTCGGTGAGTTTATTGAATCTGTGCAGGTCTATGATCGTGAATGCCAACAATTCAGCTCAATTGTTGCTGCAGATTGTCAGTTTGCCTATCGACACAGTATTTTTAAAGATCATCCCAACCGTTACATCATTACCCATGTGACTTTTAAACTGTTAAAACAGGCTGCGTTAAAATTAAATTATGGCGACTTAAAAGCTGCTGTAGGCGATGAGCAAACTGCTGAAAATCTGCAGCAACAAGTCATTCAAATTCGCCAAAGTAAGCTGCCTAATCCTGCAGAATATCCAAATGTAGGTAGTTTCTTTAAAAATCCTGTGATTTCGACTCAGCAATTTGACCAAATTGCAGCACAATTTCCAAATTTACCCCATTACCCACAGCCTAATGCGCAAGTTAAAATTGCAGCAGGCTGGTTGATTGATCAAGCTGGCTGGAAGGGAAAACAACTGGGTGTGGTGGGTATGTTTCATAAACAAGCGTTGGTTTTAGTCAATTATGCCGATGCCACTTTGGCAGATGTGCAACACACCTATCGTGCTGTGCAGCAAGATGTTTTGAGTCGTTTTGGTATTTCACTAGAACCTGAACCTGTGTTATTTGATGAAACAGGTTTGATTCGTGCACATCAACCGGTAGGTTAAGTGAAGATGAAACAGAATCATTGGATGCTCAGATTGGTACAAATTGCTGCCGTGCTATTTGTATTGTTTGCAGCGTTCATGATTTTTATCTATTCACCTTTTTATTCTACTTTGGTGGTCAAAACGCTGAACACTTTGGTACCTGTAGAAGTGAATCAAGTGGCAGCAAAAAGTCAGCAAATGGCGGCTTTTAGTGATCAAGACAGCTTGGAACCCGGTTCAGATTTATGGATTGCCCGACAAGCTTATTTGAAGCTGATGGAGCAAGAGATTCAATCTGAAAATTCGAAAAATTTAACTTTAATTCAGGCTCGTTATAAAGCCTTACAAGCGCTTATTTTAGAAGAACAAACGCAAAAAAAATTAGCCTCAGAACAAGAGTTGCCGCAAGTCCCATTGTTGGTGTCTAATGCAGCTTCGGAAGCAATTGTAGAAGACCCATCCGAAAATGTAAAAGCCTTACTCAATTTGGATAGTCATGAAAATCAGGCACTGATGGAACAATACTTGGCATTTTTAAGCACTCATAAAATTGCCGAAACCGAAAGTGAGCCTGTAGATGAAGAAATCTTTAAAGATATTGCCTTGATTCATCAACAAAATATTCCAAAAATACCTGAAAACTCGAAACCTTATGCAATTGTGGTATTGGGTGGCGGTTTAACTCTAGATGAAAATGGCAAAGATATTGTGGTGAATCATTACACACGTTTGCGTCTGGAAACCACTTTGGCTGTTGTCAAACAATATCAATTGCCAATTGTATTAAGTGGTGTCGAAGCACCATATATGCAGCGTTGGTTAAAAAAATATGATGTCGATGCAAAACTATTAGAAGATCGCAGCATGAATACTTGTGAAAATTCACGTTTTAGTTCTTTATTATTACAAAAAAAAGGGGGAGCACCGACAGTGATTTTGATTACTGATCGTTATCACATGCCACGCACCCGCCGTTTATTTGCTTTAAATGGAATTGAAACGATTCCTGTCGAAGCTCCAATGCCGACTCAACTGACCGCATGGCGTCCAAGTGAACAAAACTATGATCATAGCCGCCGTGCCAATTATGAAATGCTTGCCGCCATTCGGGATGTCTTGATTGGTTCTAGCGCATGTCGCGAGGTGCCATAATGCCTGATATTCCATTTTTAAACCCAAGCGTGTTGAAGCAATTAGATTTGCCAGTGCCGAGTAGGGAAACCACACCACAAATTCTACAACCTTTAAATTTGAATCGTGGTTTTGAACCGAGTGTTGAGTTACAAGCCTATCGACAGCTATATGGTTTTCATTTGTTGGACTGTGAACATTGGCAAGGCTATGTGCAAATGCCGTTGTTTAAATTGCATGTGCAAATTTTTCAACCCGATTTAAGCAAAACCAAATTTGATCAGGTGCAGGGCACGGTATTTCTACTGCATGGCTATTTGGAACATAGCGGGATTTATCAACCTATCGTCAAAGAATTATTAGAGCAGGGCTTTAGTGTTTTGACTTATGATTTGCCCGGACATGGATTGAGTGATGGTTATCCTGCCAACATCAAAAATTTTGATCATTATCAGCAAGTATTACATGCGGTTTATCAATATGTAAAAAATGCCGATCAATTGCCAAAACCGTGGTTGGGCATTGGGCAAAGTACAGGTGGTGCAATTTGGATGCATCACTTGTTGGAATTTGCTCAGCGCCGTGAAAATCCATTTGTAGAGCGTGTGTTGTTGTTATCGCCTTTGATTCGTCCTGCAAAATCGGCATGGTGGCATAACTCTGTTGGTTTGGGCATTATCCGTCGGATTAAGCGTGAAGTGCCGCGACATTTCCGACGCAATAATCATAATCCTGAATTTTTACGCTTTGTGCGTTTAAAAGACCCGCTGCAACCTAGAATGATGGGCATGGATTGGATTTTAGCCATGTCTAAATGGATGTTGGAGATGGAAGAACGTCCAGCTTGCCGTATTCCTGTTTGGTTGGCACAAGGGGCGCAAGATCAAACCGTAGATTGGCGCTACAACATTGAGTTTATTCGGCGTAAATTCCGCCTGCAAACCTTACTCATGTTAGAAGAAGGCTCGCATCAATTAATCAATGAACGTGCGGATATTCGTGCGGCTTTAACAGGGCTGATTCCTGCATTTTTACATGCACATAGCTCTAAGACTTATTATTAATTTATCAACCATCTTTTAAATACGGCTCTACATTTGCTTTGATGCTGTTCTCGGCATCAAAGCATATTTATGCTGCGCTGCTCATTAAAATGTGAAGCGATTTCTAAAATAAAATAGTACTTCACATTTATTTTTTATTTCATGCTCGAGTTTCATGTTTCAGTGCTATGCTCATGTTTATAAAATAAGCTAAATTTGAAAAACTCCTTAATTCTAGGGATAGTGTTTACATCAAAACGATTGATATATTTACAAACATAATCAAGGGGATGAATGATGGCAGAAATGGAAGCGATATTACCCGTACCGGTTTTAATTGTTGAAGATGAGCCTATTATTCAGTCACGTCTTAGAAAAATTTTGCATGATATTGGCTATCAAGATGACATGCTATTTTTCGTGAGTCATCTTAAAGCTGCAATGACGTGTATAGAAGATCATCCGATTGCTTTAGCTTTAGTCGATTTAGGCTTGCCCGATGGCAATGGTAAAGAACTAATCGAACAATTACATTTTAGAGATCCAAGCGCATTAATTTTGGTGATTTCTGCATGGAGCACCCAAGACAGCTTATTTTCTGCAATTCAAGCAGGTGCAACAGGCTATGTGCTTAAAGAACGTGATGATGCTGAAATTATTATCGCAATACGCAGCATTTTAAGAGGTGGTGCACCGATAGACCCATTTATCGCCCGTGAAATTTTATCGCAAATTTCACATCAAAAAGTACCCGTGCTGACCGAAGATTTATCAGATCGCGCCGATGCTCAAGCATTCAACTCACATTATGAACAGCTCACCAATCGTGAATTAGAAATTTTAAATCTGGTGGCGCAGGGCTTAAGTAACCGTGAAATTGCTGAGCAATTATTTGTGTCGCGTTATACCGTTGAAAGTCATATTAAACATATCTATCGGAAGTTGTCGGTCACTAAACGCACTAAGGCTGTCAGTACCGCTAGAACTTTAGGTCTTTTATGATTCAAAGGCTTTGGCAGTGTGGTTTGGGCGTGTTGTTATTGTTCTGTGCGTGGCAAAGCTATGCGCAGCAAGTGGTGTACCCAATTAATCAGTACTGCAATGTGCATGTACTTTCAATCAGCTCTGCCAAAACAGCATCACATAATAAAAAACCTGAAACGGGTTGGGAAAATGTTCAACTGCCCGACGTTTGGGATGATCGCTGGAAAAATTATAATGGTGGGGCGTGGTACAAAATAGAGTGGGAGTGGTTTTGTGAGCGTGATCATCGTTTAAATCAACCCATCGTTTTTGCACTGAATTTTTTAAATAGTGCAGGGGCAGTTTATCTGAATCAAGATTTACTTTGGGCAAGTCAACATTTAGAAGAGCCTTTGTCAAAAAACTGGAATATGCCACGTTACTGGATTTTACCTATTTCAGGCTTAAAACAAGGTAAAAATCAAATATTGGTCTATGTAAATGGATATGCATTTCAAAATGCGGGTATAGGAAAAATAAGTTTTAATAATGTGCATAACAATATTGAACAGCACCAGCAAAGTATATGGAATAAACGTACTTTATTTGAAATTAATGCGATTTTATCTGCCACTTTAGGCATTTTATGTTTGGTTATTTGGCTGTTTTTACGCCGTGATCAGAGTTTTGGTTGGTTCGCGTTGAGTTGCATGTTCTGGTTATTATTTATTTCTCATTTTTTAACTACAGAAACCTTTCCATACCCAAGTGTATTGGTGGCATCTCAAGCCAATTTAAGCTTTTTTATCCTCTATGTTTTAGCTTTTAGTCTGTATTTAATTAGGTTTGTCAATCAACGCTTGCCAATATTGGAAGAAAGTATTTTTATTCTGAGTTTAGCGGTAATCGTTTGTGTGTTTTTAACACCCTTAGATTATGTCAAACTGGTATTTGGGATTGTCTTTTTAAGTTATGCCAGCTTACTAGTCGTGGTTTATTTTTATTTGGCGTATTTAGCGTATAAATCCCCAAAAACAGAAGTATATCTGCTGCTATTTTGTTTAACCTTGATTGGCTTTTTTGCGGGTGTAGATGTATTTCGTTTAAGTAATGCGGCAACGGCAAGTTTATATCAGCCATTATCACCGTATACCTCGCCAGTAATTACTTTATTTATTGCGATTATTTTAGGCATGCGCCTAAAAAGAAATATTCAAAAAATTGAGAAATTTAATCAAGATTTAGAGCTTAAAGTTTTTGAAGTCAGTGATGATTTAAAACGCAGTATGTCAGAAAAGCATTATTTAGAATTGGAAAATGTGCGTTTGCAAGAGCGGATTCATCTATCGCATGATTTGCATGATGGTTTGGGTGCATCTTTGGTACGTTCCATGATTATGGTCGACCAAAGCGAACAGAACATGAGTAATCAGCAGTTCTTATCTATGCTGAAATTACTGCGTGATGATTTACGTCAAATTATTGATAGTGGTTCTTCCATTGGTTCTAAAGTGCCTGAAAATCCTAAAATTTGGGTTGCGCCAGTACGTCATCGTTTTAGTCAATTGATGGATGAAATGGATATTCATTCCAAGTGGGATTTTCCAAATGAATGGGTGATTGAGCCGAATTCGTTACAGTGCTTAACTTTGATGCGGGTATTAGAAGAAAGTTTAACCAATGTGATTAAACACAGCCAAGCCAAGCATGTATCCGTCAGTATGCAATTTGTACCGCCTAAGCAATTGGTACTTAAAATTCAGGATGATGGTGTAGGTTTTGAAGCCAATAGCGTGCTTGAACATGGCATGAGTATTGGGATGCGCAGTATGAAAATGCGTTTAGAACGGGTTGGAGGGCAATTAAAATTAAATTCGACACCTGGCTATACGTTAATTCAGGCAGTTTTAACTTTAGATCCCGCTTATCTAAATTCCCCAAGATGAATTGATCATCTTGAGGGGGCTGAAACGAATATTTTAAGCGTCTTCAGCAGGTAACAACATTAAAATGGATTCATTGAGCAGTTGTACCAAATCTTCCAAAATATTTGCGTCGTAAAGGTTTTCATCGAGCAGCACGCGTTCACCATTGGCAATTTTTTGCAGCGTAGGGATAGATGCTTCTGCGACACAAATCGCTTCACCATTCGCCCAAAATAAAACTTCATCTAGCTGATTTGCATAAAGTAGGCGAGAGGCGGGTTCCAACATGATTTGATAACCCTGATCTAGCGCATCTTCTAAATCGCCTACACCTATTTCATCTACTTCAGGAATATTTTCAGGATATTTCGGTTCAGACATTAAGCTTAAAATCGCATCATCCAACACCGATGAGTTTTGTAAACGCGCCCACAATTCTGCTTTCAGATAATCCAATTCTGTCGCAGTCATTTCGCCAATTTGGGTATTTTTTTTACGAACAAGGTCTTGTAGTGGCGTGCGTAACATTTCATCGGCAGAGAATTTATCGCTCACTCGATCCATCATTTCACTAATATTCGGCATGCGGAAACCGAACGAGAACGTCAGACAATCATCTTCCGCCACGCCATAATGTGCCAAACCCGGTGGCACATAGAGTAAATCGCCAGGTGCAAGAACTTCATCAAAATTGACCTGCATTTCAGGCAATAATTTTAACGGTTGTCCTGCGACAAATTCAGTTTCAGCATCACACATTTGCCCAAGTTGCCAACGACGATGTCCATAGCCTTGTAGCAAAAACACATCGTAGAAATCAAAATGCTGACCTACAGAGCCGCCTCTAGGGGCATAAGACACCATTATGTCATCACGTCGCCATTGCGGAATAAAAGGAAATTTTTTCCAAAGTTCAGCGAGATCAAAAGAGTAATGATCAACGGCTTGTACCAATAGCGTCCACAACTTTGGCATTTTTTGAAAATCAGCCTTAATGAGCGGTGATGATTTCACAGTCCATTGATTTGGATCGCGATCTTTTTGTTTGATTAAACGGGCAGTCACATCTTCTTCAAGTGCCAGTTCCATTACATCACTAGGTTCAAGTAGGTTGGCAATTTCTGGGAGTGCATTGCGTACCAAAAGTGGTTTTTTTTGCCAATATTCACTTAGGAATTGTTCTGCGGTAATTCCGCCCAAAACATCTAAAGGTTGCGACATAAAATAGCCTAAGCAAGTTTTATCAATAATCTCAATATTGTCTGATTTGTCGCTGCAAAGGGCAAGGTGATTTATAGTCTTTATAAATATTCACGGCTGTTAAATTACACAGTTTTAAACTTAAGGAACCTGAATATTCAGCATTCTTAACATGCGGCATAACTGAATCATCGGCAGACCCATCAAAGTAGTTTGGTCATTGCCTTGCATGGCTTCAAACAGACTAATACCTAAACCTTCGCACATAAAACTACCTGCACAATGTAGCGGTTGTTCCTTTGCAACATATCGTGCAATTTCATTGTCGGTTAAGTTGCGGAATTTAACGGTGTAGTGTTCTACAACTGTTTGTTCAAAGCCTGTAGATTGCTGCTGCACACTCAGCGCAGTGCTGAAATAAACCGTTTGACCTGAATTGGCTTGTAATTGTTGTATGGCTTTTTCTGAAGTGAGCGGTTTACCTATAAAAATATCTGGCTGCTGTTCACGCCATGCCACTTGATCTGAACCAATTACAATCGCATTAGGATATTGCTGCGCAATATAGTGTGCCTTTTCAAAAGCCAAGCGTTGCGCTAAATCATCTGCGTGCAATTCACCCTGCGCAGATTCATCAATATCAGGAGAAATTGACTTATAAGCCAAATGCAGACGATTCATCAATTGCTGACGGGTTTGACTGCCAGACGCTAAAATAATTTCAGGATGTTGCATCAGATCATCACACCGCATAATCCATCAAAATATCTAAAGGCACATAAGACAATACTGACTGATGACAGGCTTGAATTTTAATTGGTGGCGCTTGACCTGCCTGATAGGCTTCAACCCAACGAGTGACGCAAATACACCAAAAATCGCCCGGCTGTAAGCCGTTAAAACCAACTTCTGGCACTGGCGTAATTAAATCATTGCCAATTTTTTGCGAGAAATTTAAAAAATCAGAGGTCATTTGCGCACAAACGGTGTGCTGACCTAAATCGGTTGGGGCGGTATGACAAAAACCGTTACGAAAATATCCAGTAATAGGATCAAAGCAACAACTGGCGAGAGGTTCGCCCAAAACATTTAAACGATTGATATTTGGATCGGGATGAATAGACATAAGTGCGAGAAAGATGGTAGCTTTTCTCTATCATAATCAAAAGTTTTGCTTTAAACAGCAATTCTACAAAAGTTGCTAACCTTTTTCTGCATAATCATTTAAAATCGTGGCGTTTTGATATCAATAAAGTGAGCTATACATGAACTTTCAGCGTATGACTGACCTCGATTTAGCAGGTAAGCGTGTCCTTATTCGTGAAGATTTAAACGTACCTGTTAAAAATGGTGTGATCACCAGCGATGCACGTTTACGTGCGGCATTGCCAACGATTCAAGCTGCTGTTGCCAAAGGTGCAGCAGTGATGGTGTATTCTCACTTAGGTCGTCCTGTTGAAGGTGAGCCAAAAGCTGAACAATCTTTAGCACCTGTAGCTGCGTATTTAACCCAAGCATTAGGTCAAGATGTTCAACTGATCACTGACTATTTAGATGGTGTAGACGTTGCTCCTGGTCAAGTCGTTTTATTGGAAAACTGCCGTTTTAACCACGGTGAAAAGAAAAACAACCCAGAACTTGCCGCTAAATATGCAGCATTGTGTGATGTATTTGTGATGGATGCATTTGGTACCGCGCACCGTGCAGAAGCCTCTACTGAAGGCGTTGCACGTTTAGCACCAGTGGCAGCAGCAGGCCCATTATTGGCTGCGGAATTAGATGCTTTGGGTCGTGCCTTAAAAACACCTGAAAAACCAATGGTGGCGATTGTTGCAGGTTCTAAAGTATCGACTAAGTTAGATGTATTGACTTCATTGTCTGATATTTGCGATCAATTAATTGTAGGCGGTGGTATTGCCAATACTTTCCTTGCTGCAGCAGGCTATAACGTGGGCAAATCATTATGTGAAAATGATTTGATTGACACTGCCAAAGCAATTGCCGCAAAAGTTTCTGTACCACTGCCAACCGATGTTGTAGTTGCAGATGCCGCTGAAATTAATTTTGAAGATTTCTTGGGTTCATTGGCAGCAGCGAAAGCAACTGTGAAAAAAGTTGAAGATGTTGCAGACAACGATATGATTTTAGACGTAGGCCCAGAAACTGCAAAAGCATTTGCTGAAATTTTAAAAACTTCAAAAACAATTCTTTGGAATGGCCCAGTGGGTGTATTTGAAGTTGATCAATTTGGTGAAGGTACGAAAGCACTTTCATTGGCGATTGCAGAATCTGCAGGTTTCTCTATTGCAGGCGGTGGTGACACTTTAGCTGCAATTGACAAGTATGAAGTTGCAGACAAAATCGGCTATATCTCTACAGGTGGAGGTGCATTCCTTGAATTTGTAGAAGGTAAAACCTTACCTGCAGTTGCGGTATTATTAGAACGCGCTTAAATCTAGAAAATTTATCAATAATTTTTAAAAAGGTTGACTTCGGTCAACTTTTTTATATTTATGTCATGCCGTAGTCATCAAAATGTCATAAATGTGCAATAAACTGTAGTAAATGAATGACCTAACTGTAGGAAATGACGATGATTCAAAAACTAACACTTGCTGCTTTAATTGCTGCATCTTTAGCCTTGACTGCTTGTGCAAAAAAAGAAAGCGCACCTGCGACTGAAACTGATGCATCTTCTGCAGTTGTAGATAACGCTCAAGTTACACCAGAACAACAAGCTGCAATCGACGCAATTGACCAACCAATCTTGGATGAAGGCAACACCGATATTCCTGAAGACGTTGCAAATGCACCTGCTGACGTTGCGACTGCAGACACAGAAGTTGCTGCTTCTGAAGCGCAATAAGTGCTGAAAAACGACAAATTGTAGTAATTTGTTTAAAAGTCCCTGCTTTTGCAGGGACTTTTTTTTGAAAAAGGCGATTTGTTGCTGAATTGAAACAAATCACAGGGTAGAATAACCAACATTATTTGGGAGGATATTATGGCTCTTATTTCATTGCGCCAGCTCTTGGATCATGCCGGTGAACATGCTTACGGCGTTCCAGCGTTTAACGTCAACAACTTAGAACAAATGCGCGCAATTATGTTAGCCGCAGATGCAACCAATTCACCTGTAATTGTTCAAGCTTCGGCAGGTGCGCGTAAATATGCAGGTGCGCCATTCTTGCGTCACCTGATTTTGGCTGCAATTGAAGAGTGGCCACATATTCCAGTGGTTATGCACCAAGACCACGGTACAAGCCCTGATGTATGTCAGCGTTCGATCCAACTAGGCTTTTCATCAGTAATGATGGATGGTTCTTTGGGTGAAGATGGTAAAACACCAACGTCGTATGAATACAACGTCGAAGTGACGCGTCGTACTGTGCAAATGGCGCATGCGTGTGGTGTATCGGTTGAAGGTGAGATTGGCTGTTTAGGTAGTCTTGAAACAGGTATGGCAGGTGAAGAAGATGGCGTGGGCGCAGAAGGCGTACTTGACCACTCTCAATTGTTAACATCTGTTGAAGAAGCACGTAGCTTCGTTGCAGATACTAATGTGGATGCTTTAGCGATTGCTGTTGGTACTTCGCACGGTGCATACAAGTTTACTCGTCCACCTACAGGCGATATTCTTGCAATTGACCGTATTAAAGAAATTCATGATGCGTTGCCAAATACACACCTTGTAATGCACGGCTCTAGCTCTGTACCACAAGAATGGTTGGCGGTGATTAACCAATACGGCGGTGACATCAAAGAAACTTATGGTGTACCTGTTGAGCAATTGGTTGAAGCAATTAAGCATGGTGTGCGTAAAATCAACATCGATACAGATTTACGTTTAGCTTCTACTGGTGCAATGCGCCGTATGATGGCAGAACAACCAAGCGAATTTGACCCACGTAAATTCTTCGCAAAAACTGTAGATGCAATGAAACAAATTTGTATCGACCGTTATGAAGCATTTGGTACTGCAGGTAATGCAGACAAAATTCGCCCAATTTCTTTAGAGAAAATGGTTGAACGCTATAAGTAATTCTTAATTTGATTAAGAACTCGAAAGCCCACAGTCCTTGTGGGCTTTTTACTGATGAATCCACAACTTCCAATCAAGAACAAAAACAATCCTCGAGCATGTCATGGAACTGATTGTAGCCGCAGCCTTTTGTAGTGTACTGGTCTCTATTTTATTAAAAGTCTGCAAAATGCAGGGTTTTAACCCTATGCAGATGATCACATGGAATTATGTCAGTGCCAGTGTGTTGTGTTTTTACTGGTTTAAACCCAACTTGGGCACGATCTCAATCCAACATACGCCGTGGTGGCTCATTATTAGTTTGGGTGTGTTGTTGCCGAGTGTCTTTTTAGCATTAGCAAAATCGTTAGACAGCGCAGGTATTTTAAAAACTGAAATTGCACAGCGTTTGTCAGTGGTTTTGTCTTTGGCAGCCGCTTATTTTATTTTTCAGGAAAATTTTAGCCAACTGAAAATTGTGGGAATCGCGCTTGGGATTATCGCAGTCTTATGTATTTTGTATTCGCATCGTGCTGCAGGGCAGTCTGCTAAAGCGCAACAAGGCATCTTATATTTGAGCTGTGTTTGGTTGGGTTATGCACTGATTGATGTTTTGCTTAAATACACCACAGGTTTAGGACTGCAATTTGCAGTTGCACTGAATTTGATGTTTGTATGTGCTTTTGTTTTGGCGATGGCTTATATCTTAATCCGCGATAAAAGCATGGGCAGTATGCAAAATATAAGTGCAGGTTTAATTTTGGGTGCACTGAATTTTGCCAATATTGCCTTGTATGTCAAAGCTCACATGCTGCTCAAAGACAGCCCTGCAGTGGTATTTGCAGGGATGAATATTTTAGTGGTGCTATTTGGCGTGATCAGTGGTGTATTGTTCTTTAAAGAAAAGCTGAAAAGCACGACCACTATTGGGCTAGGCTTGGCATTGCTTAGTGTGCTTTGCCTCGCTTATGCCATGACGGTTTAAGATAACTCAACATAAAGCGAAAAGGATGTCGCAATAAATCTGCAGTTTCTGCAAGACCATGCAGCATTGTGGTTCTATCGCAGATCGGGCAGCGCAGGGTTGGATAGCTTGGTTTGGCTTGATATAAATACAGTTTTTTACAACGTCGGCATTCTAGTTTTAGCGGCATTAAATTGAGCATCATACACCTCATTTTTATTTTTGATAGAGATTGAGTACAGATTGCAAATATAGATAAAGCAAAATTCAGACCAAAAAATAGGGACAAATTTTGTCCCTAGTGTTAACGCATGTTTGTTTTACAGTTGCGTGAAAATCTCGCGTTTATCAAGGCGTGATTTTGGCAGTTTGGCATTAAAATCTTGTTCACTACGATAGCCTAAACACAATAAAACCGAAGGAATCAGTCCTTGCTCAGTTAGTTGCAGTTCTTGAGTTAAAATTGCTTCATCAAAACCACCAATTGGCGTTGCGTCAATTCCTTCAATGCCTGCAGCCAAAAGCATTTGTCCGAGTGCAATAAAGGTTTGATTTTCTGCCCAACGCTGAATATCGCCTTTTTCATTGCGGTAGTAATCGACATAACCTGTGCGGCTGTCTTTCTGACCTTGTTTAGCGGCTTCATCTTTAAAGCGTCCACTAGCAGCATCCTGATTAAGCAGGTTTTCTAAATGTAATTCGCTAATGTCAGCTTTGGTGCAAAATAAAATGGTATGCGAAGCATCTAAAACTTTAGGGGCGTTATAGGCGTACTTTCCAACTAAAGCTTTAGCAATACGTTGTTTGGCTTCAGGGCGATCTGCAATAAAAAAATGCCACGGCTGAATATTAATGGAAGATGGTGCTAAACGCAGAATTTCTAATAAACGCTCAAATTGTTCTGCAGGAATAGTGCGACTCGCATCATAGGCTTTGGTCGTATAACGAGTTTGTGCAACGTTGAGCAAATCCATGAATCATCTCCATTTAAAGACTATATTTGGGGCAGGTGTGCGCCAAAAGCTTAACATGCCTCGCTATGCTAACGGAATGAATCCATGTGCTATTTATGCGGTTAAGATGAGATGAGCACGACATAAACATCTTTAAACTTAGTGTTAAATTCAATCATGCAAGACGTTTTCACTATTGGTTGTTTATAGCAAATAGGCGTTAAATATAAACTTGAGCATGGTGCATCCCAAAGGTGTATGGATGGAATATATCAATTATTTTAAGCGTAAATTAAAAACTCAGCAGCAAATTGGCTTATGGGTAGGTTTAGCAGATGCGTATGGTACTGAAATTGCTGCCAATGCAGGCTATGACTGGCTTTTAATTGATGGGGAACATGCACCGAGTGATTTAAGAACCACTTTGTCACAATTACAAAGTATTGCGGCTTATCCCTCTCAAGCGGTGGTGCGCCCGCCGATTGGCAGTGTGCAACTCATTAAACAACTGTTGGATATTGGCGTACAAACTTTGCTGATTCCTATGGTTGAAAGCGTTGAACACGCTGAGTTGATGGTCAAAGCGGTACGTTATCCACCTGAAGGTATTCGCGGCGTAGGCGCAGCTTTAGCACGTGCAACTCGCTGGAACAGTATTCCAAATTATTACGCGACAGCGCATGAAAATATTTGTTTGCTCATTCAAATTGAATCGGTCACAGGTTTAGAAAATCTGGATGCTATTTTACAAGTCGATGGGATTGATGGGGTGTTTATTGGTGCGGTGGATTTATCTGCCACGATGGGTTATGAAGGTAATCCGAACCATCCAGAAGTACAAGCCGCTGTGGTCGATGCGATTCAACGGATTCGTGCAGCAGGCAAAGCAGCAGGGATTTTATCGACCCAACATGAAGTGACACAAAAGTATTTGGATTTAGGCACAGAATTTGTGGCAGTTGGGGTAGATACCAGTGTGTTGATGACTTCGCTGCGTGAGTTGTTGGCTAAATATAAAGCTGATGCCGAAGTGATTAAAACGGAAGGTGGGTATTAATCTGCTAACTAAGTAGATTTTAGTTTGGTGTACCTGACGAAGTACCTTTAGCGTTGTATCCATTATTTTTATGTAAAGATGTTGCGCTTAATAGTTCCAGCTGCTCAGTTGCCAAGTTGCTAAGGCTTGATTTGGTTCAACTACTAAAATTAGTGCAGCATCTGCGCGCCAATCGCCTAATACAATTCTAGGTTTGCCGTGTTCATTGTGAATATTTGGACGATGCGTATGCCCATGAATTAACACATCTGCATGCTGCAAGGCTTGTGACACAGCATCTGCATTTACGTCCATGACGTCATAACTTTTGACTTGATTGGCTTGCTGACTTTTTTTGCGGAAACCTTGTGCAAGTTTTTGCCGAAAAGCCAAAGGTGTTTTCTTTAAAATCCCTAAAATGATGGGATTGCGAATGATTTTACGGAATTTTTGATAGGACACATCATCGGTACACAGTGCATCGCCATGTTCTAAACGTACCTGTTGAGAACCAATATGCAGCGTGTACACATCGGGCAGGAGTTGTCCTGAAAACTGATCTAAAAATTTCTGACCCAAAGCGAAATCACGATTGCCGACAATAAAGTAAATTTGATTACCTGCTTGGCTAAATTGCTTTAAACGTGCAACAACTTCATCGAGCCACGCTGCGGTGTAATCATCGCCAATCCATGCATTAAACCAGTCGCCTAAAATATACAGTTGGGTGTTTTTATTTTGATAAGCGTCTAGCAAATCTAAAAACCCCCGAACAAGTCGAGGGTGATTTGGTGACAAGTGTAAATCTGCGATAAACAGATAGGTCACGAATTATTCCTTGGAATCTCCCGAAATCCCTCTTTTAAAAGAGGGATTTCTCCTCCCTAAACGAATTTTAAAGCAGTACTTTAAAATGATGTGCGTAAGCGAGGTCGGGTAAGATTCTTATTCAGCAATGATTTTTGCAGATTCAATCACCACATTTTCTAGTGGAACATCTGCGTGATAACCACGGTTGCCAGTACGCACGCCTTTAATTGCATCTACAACGTCCATACCTTCAACAACTTTACCAAACACGGCATAACCCCAACCTTGTGCAGTTTTGCCTGTGTGGTTTAAGAAAGAGTTATTTTTTACGTTAATGAAGAACTGTGCAGAAGCAGAGTGAGGTGCTTGGGTACGTGCCATTGCAATTGTACCAACATCGTTGCTTAAGCCGTTGTCAGCTTCGTTTTCAATCGCATCACGTGTTGCTTTTTCTTTGAAGTTTTCATCCATGCCACCGCCTTGGATCATGAAACCATCAATAACACGGTGGAAAATTACGCCGTCATAAAAACCATCACGAACGTATTCTAAGAAGTTAGCAACTGTAATTGGTGCTTTTTCAGCGTTCAATTCTAAAACAATACGACCTTTATTGGTGTTTAATTCGACTTGAGGAAAACTCATTGTGTAATCTCCTAAACATGGACACGAATGCCATGGGTTTTTTGGTTGAGAGAAGCATAAGCAAACTGTAAACTACAAGGCAAGTAAAAACGTTATTTTCTTTGTTAAAAACAAGGAAAAGCGTTCTAATGGGTGATGTATGCTTCACTACTGAAGTTTCTGTAACCTAGTTTATCCAATTTTATTTTAGAAGTGATTTTATTGCTATGAAGCCAAATGATGTTGTTGCATCTCTGCCAAACACCCCGACACCAAGTTCAAATGCCTCTGTCGATGCTGTGCAGCAAGAACAACAGCCGGGCTTGGACTTTATACGTCAAGTCATTACCGATGATATTGCGGCGGGTCGCACTCAGCAGGTGGTGACACGTTTTCCACCTGAGCCGAATGGTTATTTGCATATTGGTCACGTGAAAGCAATTTGCTTGAACTTTGGCATCGCACAAGAATATCAAGGGGTGTGTAACTTACGTTTTGATGACACCAACCCAGATGCAGAAGAACAAGAATATGTTGATGGTATTGCCAATGACGTGAAATGGCTGGGTTTTGAGTGGAATGGCGAACCACGCTATGCATCAAGCTATTTCGATCAATTATATACATGGGCAATTCAGCTGATCGAACAAGGCGATGCTTATGTCGATTTGCAAACCCCTGATGAGATTAAGCTCAATCGTGGTTCTTTTGTAGAGCCGGGTAAAAATTCGCCATATCGTGATACGCCAGTAGCAGAAAACTTGGCTTTATTTGAAAAAATGCGCAATGGTGAATTAGGCGAAGGTCAGGCAGTACTCCGTGCCAAAATTGATATGGCTTCACCAAACGTACACATGCGTGATCCGATTTTGTATCGTGTTTTACATTCATCGCATCACCAAACGGGCGATAAATGGAAAATGTACCCAATGTATGATTATGCGCATCCATTATCAGATGCCATTGAAGGCATTACTCATTCACTATGTACTTTAGAATTCCAAGACCATCGTCCATTCTATGATTGGGTGGTGGAAAAGGTGAAATCCGAGGCTGTGCCGCGTCAGTATGAATCTAGCCGTTTGAATATTGATTACACCATCACATCTAAGCGTAAATTGCGTAAATTGGTTGAAGGCGGTTTTGTGAATGGTTGGGATGACCCACGTATGCCAACAGTGGTAGGTATGCGTCGTCGTGGCTTTACACCAGAAGGTTTGCGTGATTTCTGTAAGCGTGTAGGTGTGTCTAAGTCGGATGGTATTGTGGATGTTGCAATGCTTGAATATTGCATCCGTCAGTCATTGGAAAATACTGCAGCACGTGGCATGGCGGTGTTGAATCCACTTAAAGTGACTTTGACCAATTTGCCTGAAGCACTGGATTTAGTCCATGCACGTCATCCAAATGTAGATATGGGCGAGCGTAGTATTCCACTGACTTCTGAAATTTATATTGACCGTAAAGACTTTGAAGAAGTGCCGCCTAAAGGTTTCAAGCGTTTAGTGCCAGAAGGTGAGGTGCGTCTACGCCATGCTTATGTAATCAAGTGTGATGAAGTGATTAAAGATGCTAACGGCGAAGTTATTGAGCTGAAATGTTCAATTGACCCTGAAACTTTGGGCAAAAACCCAGAAGGTCGTAAAGTCAAAGGCGTGATTCACTGGGTATCTGCAAGTAAAGGCGTTGCGGCAGAAGTTCGTTTATATGATCGCTTATTTACTGAGTCTGATCCAGAAGTGGGTGATGATTTCTTGGCGAATTTAAACCCCGAATCGTTGACTGTGGTACAAGCCATTGTTGAACCTGCATTGGCAACAGCACAACCAGAAGATCGTTTCCAATTTGAACGTGAAGGTTATTTTGTTGCAGATCAGTATGATCACAGTGCGGAAAAACCAGTGTTTAACCGCATTTTAGACTTAAAAGACAGCTTCAAACCTGGCAAGTAACACCTTATTTAAGTTTTAGCTTGCAACTTGAAAGCCCAACTTGATCAATTCAGGTTGGGCTTTTGGTTTTATCTATTTGAGGTTTATAGAATATTTTGTGAGATATACAGTGTCGCTAAAATGACTGTGATTAGCGGTTTTTATGCTGTTCCTGCTTCATCAGGATTTGCGGTAACTGCATTTTGGCTTTATCGCGTAGTTTCTTCTTAATATAGAGCACTAAAGCAAAGCAAGTGGTGGTCAGGGTCAGCATCATACTGTTCATATAACTCATCAATGAACTGACATAACCAATGGTGGTTAAACGATCCATCATCTTAAATACTTGCGGGCTGCTTTCCACACCTGTAATTGCCCAAGTGCATAAATGTTCACAGTTATTCATAATCAGATGATAATTGTTTTCATGCATTCTGGAGCGCATACGGCGTACCACTTTGCGGCCTTTATACTTGGGCGCATGATACGACTGCACAATAATATTTTTGCCGTGACTAAACTTTTCAATACTGGTCATTTCAATCGGGTGTTTTTTAAAAAGATGTGCAAAACCCGAATAGTGAATCACGCGACCACGCCCGGCATAGATACCATGATGGCTATAGCCGAAGTGTTTCACAATTAAATGTGCCCCTAAAGGAAATCGTGTTTTCTGCTTGAGCATCGTACGCTTGACCAATAAAGTAACATGAGTAGAGAAAAGAAATCAGGTTTTATAGTGTACTGCGTCTGAAGCAAATATGCGATAACCCATTCAGTTATATGCACAATTTGTAACATAGCAGGTATGGAGATGATAATGTTTTGTTCTCGGTGGAAGTGCTTATTGCTCTGTTATTTATTCTGCACGCCTACTGCACAAGCGGAAATTCGCGCATGGACGGTTAACAACAGTAAAATCAATGCAGATGTGGTGGAAGTGACACAGTTGTCACAGTTAGGCTTATATCTGAAAGATCGGCAAGGGAAACCATATCTGCAAATTTCACAACTACAAAAAAATCTACAGTCTTGTGAAAACATGCAATTTGCCATGAATGCAGGCATGTTTCATCCAGATTATTCGCCTGTGGGTTTGTATGTGGAACAAGGACGACAACTTAAAAAGCTGAACCGACAGCAACAGGGATGGGGGAATTTTTTAATTCAGCCCAATGGTGTACTGGCGTGGAATCATCAACGGGTGTTTTTAGGAACAACCCAACAATATGCCAATCAAGCGTTCAAAGCGCAGTATGCGACACAGTCTGGCCCAATGTTAGTTATTAATCGCCAGTTAAATTCACGTTTTTTGGCAGACAGTACTTCTTATAAAATTAGAAATGGGGTTGGGTTAAAAGACCAAAGCCTGTACTTTGTGATTAGCAAGACGCCCGTAACTTTTCATCAATTTGCCACCTTTTTTAAAGATGAGCTGCAAACGCCAAATGCCTTGTATTTAGATGGTTCGATTTCTACAGCGTATATTCCGCAATTACAACGTCATACTCATCCACATCGCAATTTAGGTCCAATTTTAGCTTATATAGATCATCAAGGCTGTAAACCCTAACATTGGAATTTGGTTTTGGCTTGGCTGAATTTATTGTCCAATAAAACCTAAGGCTGTGCCTTGCATCCTGCAGATTTTGACTGCTTCTTCGCTTTTCATTTGTTTGACTTCATTTTCAAATTGCTTTTTTTGTTGTTTAAGTTGCTCATCTGAAATACCCATGTTTTTAGCAAAACTTTCCATTTTCTCCCAAGTTTCGGCACATTCTTTCGGCATTGGGCTACAGGCTGTTAAACTTAGGCTGAGTAGGGCAAGACAGCTAAGGCTAGTTTTTTTCATTGTCATTTTCTCTGTTTGAATAATTCGAATTTATTGGTGTAATGATTATGTGTAGAAATATTAGCGCATGATTATGAAGATATGATTGACTGCGTTTGAAAAGATTAGCGTTTTTGTGCAAGTTCAAGCACGTGTCGCGATTTATAAAATTTATCGTTCTAATATATATGCAGCCATTAAAAAAGGCACTTAGTTCAACTAAATGCCTTTTTTATCATATTCCATTACTGGAATGGTAGATGCTGGAGTTCATTTAACTCTTTGCGGCTATAACCTCGCGAAGCGAGAACCTTCTTAATCCCGATAATGACATCTTCATCTGTGGCTTTGGTTAAAGCTTCGAGAAGTTGTTCATTTGTCTTGCAAGAGCAATCATTTTCAACACAAGCAATTTGATTTTTATGCTCGTTTTGCTGTTCTGTAGAGAACAACTTTTGCCAAAAACTCATAGAGCCTTCATTCACAACCTAACATAGATCGAAATATAGCCAATATAAAAAATAAATCAAGTCGACCTAAGTGATAAAAGCAGCAATCGAGTTGCAGAATTTTCGATGATATTGCATTTTTTTAACGAAATTATGACAGCTAAAGGGCTTGTAATGCTTTAACTGATTCATTTACATCATAATATTTACAAGTGCTCAAAAGCAGAACTTGTAAATATTGAAGAAAAATGCAACAAATTGTTTAAATCTTTTCCAGTAAAACAGCCGATTCAACATGATGGGTGTATGGGAATTGATCAAACAGTGCAAATTTCGTCACTTTATGGCTTTGACACAAGGTTTTTAAATTGTCATGCAAAGTGTCTGGGTTGCACGAAATATAAATAATACGTTTAAAACGCTGTAGGAGTTTTAAGGTGTCATCGTCAATTCCTGCGCGTGGCGGATCGACAAAGACCGTATCAAAATCATAACTTGCAAGATCAATGTTCGCTTCTTGCAAGCGGCGGAATTCACGCTCACCGTTATAGGCTTGAGTAAACTCTTCAGCCGATAAGCGTGCCACTTGAATATTCTCAATCTGGTTTTGTTCAATATTCCACTGCGCTGCATATACCGAAGATTTAGCCAGTTCTGTGGCAAGTACACGACGGAAACGAGTCGATAGCGGCAGGGTAAAGTTACCATTACCACAATAAAGTTCTAATAAATCTTGCTCAGAATGTTCGGCAACCGTACATGCCCATTCCAGCATTTTTTGGCAAACTTGCGCGTTTGGCTGGGTAAAGCTGCTTTCAATTTGCTTATAGGTATAAGTGCGCTCAAAAACCTGTAATTGTTCAACTACATACTCATCGGATAGCACGAATTTTTGCCCACGGCTGCGTCCAATCAGTTTAATGTTTAATGCTTTGCTCAAAGCTTGGGCTGCAGGCTCCCAATCAGATTCAAGTTTGCGGTGATAAAGCAGTGAAACCAACATTTCGCCACTTAAAGTCGCTAAAAAATGCACTTCAAATAAACGAGCCGATAATACGGGATCGGCTTTCAGGGCGGCTAACAGCTTTGGCATTAATAAGTTAATGCTGCGGTCTGCAATCGGAAACTCATCTACACGAATAACTTTTTTCTGCTTATCTTCACTGCGTTCAAACATGGCATAAAACAGATCATCTTCAATATGCCAAATTCGGAACTCTGCCCGCATACGGTAGTTGTGTTCTGGTGAGGCAAATACTTGCAAGGCAGGCGGGTTATATTCGGCAAATTGGGCAGAAATACGGGCAACTTTTGCATCAAGTTGTTGCTGATAAGATGAGGTCATATGCAGTAAACATCACAAACACAGAGAAAGAGCGATGGTAACAAAGTTTTAAAGAGATACCTAAAACTATTATGAAAATGATGCAATCCTGCAAGATGTCAAAATAGCCTAAGCATGTTGATGACATCTTACAAGTGGAAAAATTTAGATACTGTAATTACTTTAAACTTGATGTAATTGATCGAACAATTGCTGCATGCCCTCAGTGGCAGTTTTGGAAATCCGTTGAAATTGAGCAGGAAGTTGGGCTTGCATGGCTTTTGGGTCAATATAATAAGCCTGACAATTTGCAGGAATTTCGTGTACTAATCCAGCAACAGGGTACACCACCAAACTTGTACCAATCACAATAAAAATATCGGCATCTTGAATCAAATCCAGTGCTTCTTCATAGGCAGGAACTGCTTCGCCAAACCAGACCACATGCGGACGTAAAGGATAGCCTTGTGGGCAAAGATCCTGTTGCAAGTTCAGCGAGTCACCTTCAATTGGAAAAAATTCTGTCGTGTATTGTGCATGAGGCCCTGAGCTTTTGGCTAAACGAATATTGCCGTGTAAATGCAAAACTTCTGAACTGCCTGCACGTTCATGCAAATCATCAATATTTTGGGTGATCACTTGTACATCAAAATCATCTTCAAGTTCAGCAATTAAGCGATGCGCCAAGTTAGGCTGCGCATTAAGAATGTTTTTACGACGTTCATTATAAAAGCGTTGGACTAATTCAGGATTCCTTGCCCATGCTTCAGGACTTGCGACATCCTCCACGCGATGTTTTTCCCATAAGCCATCACCATCTCTAAAGGTGTTGATTCCACTTTCTGCGCTCATACCTGCACCCGAAAAAACCACTAATTTACGCATGTTTTATTCTCTTGATGGATGGTTAGATTTGAGTATAAGTGCCGAAAATAGAAACACAAATCTACAGCTCATTTTTTCAGAATTTTAAGTATCTAAATATGTGAAAGTTTAGTGCTGTCTATAACTTTGCTGAATAATTGAATCAAAGTTCACTTTTTATTGCTTGTTATTTCATTTTAATGATAGAACATAAAGTAAAGTAGTATGACGCTACAAAATCAAATATTGATGAACCAGAACCTATAATAATGTGCAGAGGATGCCATGTCACAACACAATCCATCGCCAAATCACACGCCTGCAACTCACAGTGAAAAAGTGAAATTTGATTGGAAAGATCCTTTTTTGCTTGAACAGCAATTGACTGAAACCGAACGTATGATTCGTGATAGTGCCTATGCTTATTGTCAGGAAAAATTACTGCCGCGGGTACGTGATCAGTTTAGACATGAAACGGTAGATCGCAGCATCTTCCGTGAAATGGGTGAGCTTGGTTTGTTAGGCTCAACCATACCTGAACAATATGGCGGTGCAGGTTTAAATTATGTGAGTTATGGATTAATTTCACGTGAAATTGAACGGGTCGATTCAGGCTATCGTTCTATGGCAAGTGTACAAAGCTCATTGGTGATGGTGCCAATTTATGAGTTTGGCAGTGAAGCACAAAAACAGAAATATTTACCCAAACTTGCTTCGGGTGAATGGATCGGATGTTTTGGTCTGACTGAACCTGATTTTGGCTCCGACCCTGGCAGTATGAACAGCAGAGCACATAAAGTTGCAGGCGGTTATCGTTTACACGGTGCGAAAATGTGGATTACCAATAGTCCAATTGCCGATGTATTTGTGGTGTGGGCAAAAGAAGTTTCGGCAGATGGGCAGGTGGGTGATATTCGCGGTTTTATTTTAGAAAAAGGTTGGGATGGACTTTCTGCGCCAATCATTCAGGGCAAGGTTGGTCTACGCGCATCAATCACAGGTGAAATTGTCATGGACAATGTTTTTGTGTCTGAAGAAAATATGTTACCTGAAGTGCGTGGTTTAAAAGGGCCGTTCACTTGTTTAAATAGTGCACGTTATGGCATTGCTTGGGGTGCTATGGGTGCGGCTGAGTTTTGTTGGCATACTGCGCATCAATATACGATGGATCGGATTCAGTTCGGACGTCCTTTGGCGGCCAATCAGCTCATTCAAAAGAAACTTGCCGATATGCAAACCGAAATCGCGCTGGGTTTACAAATTGCTTTACGTTTTGGTCGTATGAAAGATGAGGGTATTGCTTCACTCGAAGGTACTTCGCTGATTAAACGCAACAACTGTGGCAAGGCCTTAGAGATTGCTCGTATGGCGCGCGATATGCTTGGTGGGAATGGTATCAGTGATGAATATGGCGTGGCGCGGCATTTGGTCAATTTGGAAGTCGTGAATACCTATGAAGGGACGCACGATGTGCATGCGCTAATTTTAGGTCGTGCGCAAACGGGTATCGCGGCTTTTGCCAATTAAATCTAGATCTAAACTAAATCTAGGTCTAATGATGCTACGGTGGAAAATATTGCAAACCACATTTTCCACCGTTTTACTTTAGCTGTTTAGTTTTAAAAATTGGCTAATTTCCTGATTAAATTTCAACGGTTCGGTCAGTAAAGGGGTATGCCCAGATTGGTGAAATATGACTTGTTTCGCATTCGGCATAGCTTCTACCACTTGACGTTGTCCTTCTGCCGCATACAAGGTCGATTGTGCGCCTGTAAAAAAGACTGTCGGACAACCCAGTTGAGTTAAAGCCTCACGATAATCTTCCTGATTGTGTAAATAATTGTCGATATACCAGCGTAAATAATCTAAACGCTGTGTAGGTAAAATATAGCGTTGTAAAACAGGACGTTTGACGGCCAGTTTAAATAAAAACGGACTGATTTTATTGCTGGCTTGTAATTCTATAAATTCTAGCCAAAGTTCGACTAAGTTTTTACGCTGCAACACATCTATTTGTTGAATATCAGTATATTGCGCGTGATCATGTAAAAACTCGGACAGATGAATCAATAACTGTTTAAATTGTTGATGTTGATTGCCAAATAAGCCATAAGGCCAGTTTTCATCTACCCCAATTTTTGGTGCTTGGTCAATTTGTAAATAACTGCTTAAATGCGCAGCCAATTGTCCATATTGCATGCCATGCATGGCAGTGGTTGCCCCCATGGAATAGCCAATCAGTTTAAATTGTTGCAGGTTCTGTTGTTGAAGCAGACTGTTTAAATCTTGCCAATGGCTCGAAATAGCATCCAGTTCTGGAACGGCACACAGGTTTGAACCCCCAAAACCACGCCAGTCTGGAATAATAAAACGATACTGCTTTTTATGTTGATACAGAAATGGCAACCATTGCCAACTGTGCATGCCTAAACCTGAAAGCACAACCACAGGCTCACCTTGACCAAATTCACGTACAAATAGAGCTTCGCCATCGGGCATGCGGTAAAAAGGCATCAGCATTTCCTTGCATGGTTGTAATTAAAGATGCGTTATTCTTTATAGCATAGCCTGATCATTTCTGTATGGTGAGCAACCCTGATTTCACATTGATGTGGTTGCTATTACTTAAAAATATACTTTTAAGATGAGGCTTCGGCATCAAACTTTTTCAGTTCAGGAATCACATTTTCTAGCCATTCAATCCAGCCAATTTCCTGATCTATCCCTAGCTGCAAAATCATTTTATGAATATACAGGGTACGGTTGTTCGCAGGTGCTTGGCTAAAGTCTTTGGCAAAAATCTGTTGATAGGTGTGCAACTTGGCTTTGTGAAGCAGCAAATGTCGTTCTAGTTCGGGTAAGACGCTGTTGCCGCCAAGTTGGGCTTCGGCACGTAAACGTACCATAAGTTCTTCGCGTAATTGTGCAGGCGGGCTTTGCTCGACCATCCAGTTTGCCAGTTCATGCCGCCCCAAAGCTTCTACCTGATAGGTTTTGCTACGACTGCTAGAATCTTCATCTTCTAAGGTTGAAATCCAACCTTTTTTCAGCATGGTATTTAGTTCGCGATAAATTTGTTGATGGGTCGCATTCCAGAAAAACCCCATAGAGCGGTCAAAACGGCGTGCCAATTCAATACCGTTACTGGGTTTTTCAATTAAACTGGTCAATAAAACGTGAGCGAGCGACATAAACAGAGCAACTTTATTTTTTTCAGCTTTAATTATGCAACATGTTGCATAAAAATTAAATCTAGAATATAAAAGTATGCAACAAGTTGCATTAAGCATAAAGCAGCCAGCATTTTTGCCAGCAGGGAGATTCTATGTCTGACTATCCACATTTACTTGCGCCTTTAGATTTAGGCTTTACCACTTTAAAAAATCGGGTCTTAATGGGTTCAATGCACGTTGGACTAGAAGAAGCACTGGGTGGATACGAACGTATGGCGGCTTTTTATGCAGAGCGTGCCAAAGGTGGCGTTGGGCTGATTGTAACAGGTGGTATTTCACCGAATGATGCAGGCTTAACCTTTGCGGGCGGCAATAAACTTGATACTCGTCAAGAAGCAGAAAAACATAAAGTGGTGACTCAGGCTGTGCATGATGCAGGCGGCAAAATTGCTTTACAGATTTTACATACGGGACGTTATTCCTATCAGCCCGATATTGTCGCACCGTCAGCAATTCAGGCACCGATTAACCCAAGTAAACCACATGCACTAACATCGGCAGAAGTACAGCAAACCATTGCCGACTTTGTGAATTGTGCCAAATTGGCACAATACGCAGGCTATGATGGTGTCGAAATCATGGGTTCGGAAGGCTATTTAATTAATGAGTTTATTGTTGCGCGTACCAACCATCGTGATGATGAATGGGGCGGCAGTTATGAAAACCGTATTCGTTTCCCAATTGAAATTGTTAAACGTACCCGTGCAGAAGTGGGTGAAAACTTTATTATTATTTACCGCTTGTCGATGTTGGATTTAGTCGAAGGCGGTTCGAGTTTTGAAGAAGTGGTGCAATTGGCACAAGCGATTGAAAAAGCAGGTGCAACCATTATCAATACAGGGATTGGCTGGCATGAAGCACGTATCCCAACCATTGCTACCAAAGTCCCTCGCGCAGCTTTTACATGGGTGACAGAGAAATTAAAAGGTTTGGTTAAAGTGCCACTGATCACTTCAAACCGTATTAACACCCCTGAAATGGCTGAGCATGTTTTGGCTGCAGGACATGCCGATATGGTATCGATGGCACGTCCAATGTTGGCAGATGCTTTCTTTGTGCAAAAAGCAGAGCAAGGTCGCAGTGATGAAATCAACACATGTATTGGTTGTAACCAAGCTTGTTTAGACCATATTTTCTCAATGAAGATTGCTTCATGTTTGGTCAATCCACGTGCTTGCCATGAAACAGAACTCATTTTTAAAGAAGTAACACAGACTAAAAAAATTGCGGTGATTGGTGCAGGGCCTGCAGGTTTGAGCTTTGCAACCTATGCTGCAGAACGTGGGCATCAGGTGACGATTTTTGAAGCATCGAATCAAATTGGTGGGCAGTTTAATATTGCTAAAACCATTCCTGGTAAAGAAGAGTTTTACGAAACTTTGCGCTATTTCAAACGCCAAATTGAGCTGCAACCGAATATTAAATTGGTATTGAATCATACGGCTAGTTTTGAACAATTGCTCAATGCTGACTTCGATGATGTGGTTGTGGCAACAGGTGTAACCCCGCGTCAATTGGATATCGCAGGTATTAATCACCCTAAAGTGCTGAGCTATATTGAGGTATTAAAAGAGCGTAAGCCTGTAGGTCAACGTGTTGCGATTATTGGCGCTGGTGGTATTGGTTTTGATACTGCAGAATATTTAAGCCATGAAGGTGAAAGTGGTAGTCTAAATCCTGAAAAATTTTACGATGAATGGGGAATTGATACCAATTATGCGCATGTCGGTGGTTTAAAAGCAGCAAAAGTTGAAGAATCGCCACGTGAAATTTATTTATTGCAACGTAAAGCATCATCCGTGGGTGCTGGCTTGGGTAAAACAACAGGCTGGATTCATCGTACAGGTTTAAAAAACCGTGACGTTAAAATGATTGCAGGGGCAAGTTATGACCTGATTGATGATCAAGGCTTGCACATCACCGTCAATGGTCAAAGTACAGTGCTCGAAGTTGATCATGTGGTGATTTGTGCAGGGCAAGAGTCTTACACCGCCATGTATGAGCAATTACAGGCAGCAGGCAAAAATGTGCATTTAATTGGTGGGGCGAAAGAAGCAGGCGAGTTAGATGCCAAACGTGCAATTCGTCAGGGTGCTGAATTGGCAGCGAAAATTTAATGTAATTCCTTCTCCCTCTCCTTTGGGAGGGGGCTGGGGAGAGAGTTAATAATCGCTTCTGCCCAGTGCAGCAGTGCTTCAGTCTCACTCAGGGACTCTGCATAGAAATGAAATATCAAAACAAAAAAAAGGAACTTAACATGACTTTGGAAACAACAAAATTAGCGGTACAGCGTTGGCATACAATGCTGCAAAACCATGATATGTCTATTTTGAGTGAATTGCTGGCAGATGATGTGGTGTTTCGTTCACCTGTAGCGTACCAACCTTATGCGGGTAAACAAGTGGTATTTTTTATTTTGACCAATGTAATTCAGGTCTTTGAAAACTTTACTTATCACCGTGAGTTTTATACTGAAGATGGTTGCAATGTTGTACTTGAATTTTCCGCCAATGTGGGAGATAAAAAACTTAAAGGAATTGATATGATTCAATTCAATACACAAGGACAAATTGTGGACTTTGAAGTGATGATTCGCCCGAAAAGTGGTTTAGAGGCATTGGCTGTGCAAATGGGACAACGTATGGCTGCCTTTATGCCAACCGAAAAATAAAATACCGCGTGTGTATGGCAATGAAGTTGTTTTATAGAAATCGGTTTCGGGTTGGCATGCTTGAAAGTGCATGTATTGCTTGGGAGTAAAATGATGTCTACATTACAAAAAATAGCGAAAATTACACAAGCGGTTTTAGATCAGGTCACAGGCGCAGATTTACCGACGTTGTATTATCATCCACATGGAGAAATCCGTCGGGTATTGGATTATTTACCACAGCTCAAAGAAAAATACCGTCCAACACCGTGGCTGTCCAATACACATGCGCATCTTTTATATTTTGATTTAATTAAAAAGAAAACCATTCGTCAGCAGTATGATCGGGTTGATCAACTCACTATGCAAGATGGCGGTATCACCGCAGTTGCTTGGGTGGGTTATGACTTACCTGCAGATACTCCCACAATTGTTTTAATGCATACCATTACAGGTTCTTTGGAAAGTATGCGTGAGTTGGTGCGCGATTTACATCAACAGACACAGTGGCGTATTGCCTTATGTTTACGTCGTGGGCATGGCAATTTACCTATGCCTGTACCACAAATGAATCTGTTTGGTTCGACGCATGATTTGCGTGAACAAATAGTGTTTATTCAGCAACAATTTCCACAATCTGAATTATATGCTGTTGGTTCTTCCGCAGGGACAGGATTATTGGTGCGCTATTTGGGCGAAGAAGGCGAGCAAACCCCAATTAAAGCCGCGTTTGCACTGTGCCCAGGATATAACACTGAACTAGGCTTTCAGCATGTGCATCCTTTTTACAGTAAAGTGATGACCAAAAAATTATTCCAGTTTTTTATTCAGCCCCATCAGGACATTTGGCAAAACGTAAAATCTTTATCGCAAGTGTTAAGTGCGACTACATTGGCAGAGTTTGAAAAGGCGTATTTTGAATTGGCGGGTTTTGAAGATTATGACAGCTACACACAAGCCATTAACCCAATTTATGTGTTTGAGAATGTCAAAATTCCGCTTATGGTTTTAAATGCAGAAGATGACCCAGTGTGCCACATCAAAAACTTTGATCCTTATAAAGAAACCATACGGAAAATGCCAAATATTATGGTAGTGACGACCCGTAAAGGCAGTCATTGTGGTTTTTATGAAGGTGTCGGTTTTACTAAATCTTGGGCATCGCGTTTAATTTCTAATTATTTTAAAGTGCAATCGCAGTTGCTGCAGGCAAGTTAAAGTGAAGCGCACAAACTTATATAGAAATAGGTAGCTGTATTGCAAATGTATTCACGAGTTATCTCAGCGAAGACTCATCCAAATGAATAAAAAACCCAGTACACAATGACTGGGTTTTTTAACGTCAATTCAAATCTAAGATAAGAACTTACACCTTAAAACTGACTTTAACTTAAAGCTTAGTTTTAAGTGAGCACTTAGTTCTCAAGTGCTGGGGTTGCAGCAGCAATCGCAGCGGCAACAGCATCATCTTCAGATTGAGCACCTGTGTTATTGCTTGGACGTGCTTGAGTTGGTTTATCTTCTGCTACAGGAGCTGCCGCTTTCGGCGCAGGCGCAGGTGCAGCAGCAGGTTGTGCAGGTGTTTCACGACGGATTTCAGTTGTGGTGTTCACTGTTTCAGTGCGCTCCACTTCTACCTGTGCAGGCGCTTCTGGTTCAGCATCTTGAATGTTTTCAACAGGTTCTAGTGGTTCAAATTGAGCAGTTTCAGTAGTTTGTTCAGTTTGAACCTCTACTTGTTCTTGCTCATCTTGCTTTGGCTGTTCTTTTTTTACACATGCAGTTAATAACAACGCCGTTGCAATTGCACCACAAATTAAAAGTTTCTTATTCATAATTGCACAAAATAAAAGATCGGATAGACGGACGTATTATAGCAATAAAATGACAGATGAAAATCCTCTCAAGAAGTTCTAATTTTTTATAGGAAATGCTGATAGAATAACCAATTGTTTATTGTTCTATGAATTGATGCGGAATGACTTTGCTTTATTGGTGCAGAGTAAAGTAAAATTGCGCAACATTGCAGGCCGATTTAGGCTCGATTGTACGAGAAACCCAATGACCCATTTTATTTTCGTGACTGGTGGTGTAGTTTCATCACTAGGTAAAGGTATTTCAGCTGCTTCAGTTGCTGCACTTTTAGAAGCCCGTGGTTTAAAAGTAACCATGGTCAAAATGGATCCATACATTAATGTCGATCCAGGGACAATGAGTCCTTTCCAACATGGTGAAGTTTTTGTCACAGAGGATGGTGCCGAAACTGACTTAGATTTGGGTTATTACGAACGTTTCTTGCGTCGTGCGAAAATGACCAAGTTAAATAACTTTACATCTGGTCGCGTGTATCAAGACGTTCTAAACAAAGAGCGCCGTGGTGATTACTTGGGCGGTACTGTTCAGGTGATTCCACACATTACCGATAATATTAAAGAACGTGTACTTCGCGCTGGCGAAGGCTACGATGTCGCAATCGTAGAAATTGGCGGTACAGTAGGCGACATTGAATCTCTCCCATTCATGGAATCTGTACGTCAATTGATGGTGGAATTAGGGCATAAGCGTACTATGCTCATGCACTTAACTTTATTGCCATATATCAAATCTGCGGCAGAGTTAAAAACCAAGCCAACTCAACACTCAGTTAAAGAATTGTTATCTATCGGTATTCAGCCAGATATTCTCATCTGCCGTACTGAACATGATGTTGATGCTGACACTACCCGTAAAATTGCGTTATTTACCAACGTAGAAGCACGTGCGGTTGTGGTATGTAAAGATGCCAAAACCATCTACCAAATTCCGCGTACATTCTATGAACAAGACGTTGATGATTTAATTTGTGAGCGTTTTGGCTTCAATGATCTTCCAGAAGCAGATTTATCTGATTGGGATAACGTAGTTGATGCATTATTGAACCCTGAATACAGCGTTCGTGTGGCGATGGTGGGTAAATATGTTGAACTGCCAGATGCCTATAAATCTGTAAACGAAGCATTATTGCATGCGGGTATTCAAAACCGCGTCAAAGTTGAAATTGACTATGTCAATGCAGAAGACCTTGAAAGCCAAGACGTTAATACTGTACTTAAAGATGCCGATGCAATTTTAGTTCCGGGCGGCTTTGGTGAGCGCGGTACCGAAGGTAAAATGCAAGCCATCAAATATGCACGTGAAAACGGTGTCCCATTCTTGGGAATCTGTTTGGGTATGCAATTGGCTGTGATTGAATATGCACGTAATGTGGCAGGTATTGCCGATGCAAGTTCAACAGAGTTTAACCGTTCGACTAAGTCGCCACTTATTGGTTTGATTACTGAATGGTTAGATGAGCGCGGCGAAGTTCAACAGCGTTCTGTCGATTCTGACTTGGGCGGCACTATGCGTTTAGGTGCACAAAAATCTGAATTGGTTGAAGGTACCAAAACTCGTGAAGTGTATGGTTCTGCAGAAATTGTAGAGCGCCATCGCCATCGCTATGAAATGAATAACCGTTATATTCCTGTGCTTGAAGAAGCAGGTCTTAAAATTTCGGGTTATTCACCAATTCAGCACTTGGTTGAAACTGTTGAAATTCCGCAACATCCTTGGTTTATTGCGGTACAATTCCACCCAGAATTTACCAGCTCGCCACGTGATGGACATCCATTGTTTGCTGGCTTTATCGGTGCGGCAAAACAACAGCATCAAAAAACCAAATAAGATGGCTTTAGGGATAAACTAGGAAGTTGAAATGTCACAATTAAAACCACAAGAAATTGTACGTTTGGGTGATATACAAATGGCGAATCATTTGCCATTTGTATTGTTTGGCGGCATGAATGTACTTGAGTCTAAAGACCTTGCATTTGAAATTGCTGAAACTTATGTGGATATTTGCACACGCTTAAATATCCCGTATGTATTCAAAGCCAGTTTTGACAAAGCCAACCGTTCTAGCCTGAACTCATTTCGTGGTCCCGGTTTAGAAAAAGGCATTGAATGGCTGGCTGACATTAAAAAGCATTTTAATGTGCCAATTATTACCGATGTGCATGAGCCGTATCAGGCTGCGCCTGTGGCAGAAGTGGCAGATATTATTCAGCTTCCTGCGTTTTTAAGTCGCCAAACCGATTTGGTTGAAGCGATGGCAAAAACTCAAGCCATTATCAACATCAAAAAAGCACAATTCCTTGCGCCGCACGAAATGCGTCATATTTTGCATAAGTGTTTAGAAGCAGGGAATGACAAATTGATTCTTTGTGAGCGTGGTTCAGCATTTGGTTACAACAACTTGGTTGTCGATATGCTGGGCTTTGACATCATGAAAGAAATGAATGTACCTGTGTTCTTTGATGTAACCCATGCTTTGCAAACTCCGGGTGGTCGTGCAGATTCGGCAGGTGGTCGTCGTGCACAAATTACCACCTTGGCACGTGCAGGTATGGCAACTGGCTTGGCAGGTTTATTCCTAGAAGCACATCCTGAACCAGAGCAGGCAAAGTGTGATGGCCCATGTGCATTGCGTCTATCACAACTTGAGCCGTTCTTGGCACAGCTTAAAGAATTGGATACCTTGGTAAAAGGTTTCCAAAAGCTAGATACACACTAAATTAGATCCATATTAAATTATAGACTCATTGATGCCTAAAGCATCACGTTATTAATCAACTGAGGAATTGTTCATGAGCCAAATCGTTGACATTCGTGCACGTGAAATTTTGGACTCTCGTGGTAACCCAACCATCGAAGCAGACGTAATCTTAGCATCTGGCGTAGTTGGCCGTGCATGTGCACCATCAGGTGCTTCAACTGGTTCTCGTGAAGCTCTAGAACTTCGTGATGGCGATAAAGCACGTTACTTGGGTAAAGGCGTTAAAACTGCGGTAAATAACGTCAATACTTTAATTCGTGATGCTTTACTTGGTAAGTCTGTGTTTGAACAAAAAGACATCGACAACACCATGATTGCGCTTGATGGTACTGAAAACAAAGAAAAATTAGGTGCTAACGCAACTTTAGCCGTGTCTTTGGCTGCTGCGCGCGCTGCTGCTGATGAAAAGAAAATTCCTCTTTTCCAATACATCGCAGACCTTCGTAACAACAGCATTTTAACCATGCCTGTACCAATGATGAACATCTTAAATGGTGGTTCACACGCAGACAACAACGTTGATATTCAAGAGTTCATGATTGAGCCAGTGGGCTTTACTTCATTCTCTGAAGCATTACGTGCTGGTGCAGAAATTTTCCACTCATTAAAATCTGTATTGAATCAAAAAGGTTTAAACACAGCAGTGGGTGATGAAGGTGGTTTTGCGCCAAACTTACGTTCTAACGAAGAAGCAATCACAGTTATTCTTGAAGCTATTGAGAAGACTGGCTACAAAGCGGGTTCTGACATCATGTTGGCGCTTGACTGTGCATCTTCAGAATTCTACAAAAATGGTCAGTACATTCTTGCAGGTGAAGGCAACAAAGCATTCACAAGCAACCAATTCTCTGACTATTTAGCTGGTCTTGTAAATCAATATCCAATTATCTCAATTGAAGATGGTTTAGATGAGTCTGATTGGGAAGGTTGGTCTTACCTCACTTCGATCTTAGGTGACAAGATTCAATTGGTCGGTGATGACTTGTTCGTTACTAACCCGAAAATCTTAAAACGCGGTATCGATGAAAAAGTAGGTAACTCAATCCTGATCAAGTACAACCAAATTGGTACTTTGACTGAAACGCTTGATGCAATTTACCTTGCGAAAGCCAATGGTTACACAACTGTTATTTCACACCGTTCAGGTGAAACTGAAGATTCTACAATTGCGGATCTTGCAGTAGGTACAGCAGCAGGTCAAATCAAGACTGGTTCACTGTGCCGTTCTGACCGTGTAGCAAAATATAACCAATTACTTCGTATTGAAGAATTGACGAATGCTGCATATCGCGGTAAAGCTGAGTTCAAAGGTTTGAACTAAGCGAAATCAGTAGATGTCATTATTAAATGTATTTGACTCCAAAGCGAGTAAAGCATTGTTGGGCCTTGCGATCTTTTTGATCGCAGGGTTTCAATATTTACACTGGTTTGGTGAAGGTGGTTATCGTGACCATGCTGCACTGACAGAAAAAATCCAACAACAAATAGAATTAAATACAGAGCTGAAGGAGCGCAATCGTGTACTTGCAGCAGAAGTTTATGATTTAAAAAATGGGGTAGAAGCCATTGAAGAGCATGCCCGTTTAGATTTAGGCTTAATTAAGCCACATGAAACCTTTGTGCAAATGAGCACCATCAGCACACAATATAAACCAATTTATATTCAACCAAATTCCACAGTAGATTTACGCACCAATGAATCACAACAACCTGCAGCAGCAACCGCCCCGACACCCTAAACTTTGGGCGGTTATTCCCGCAGCGGGTTCTGGTAGTCGTTTTTCTAGAACTGAACTTAAACAATATCAGTATATTCAAGATCAAACAGTCTTAGCGCACAGCATCGCACGTTTAAATCACTTGCCTTTAGCGGGTTATGTTTTGGCGATTGGTCAAGCAGATGATGTGGCGCAAAACCTAAACTTGGCAGAAAAAGAAAAAGCACATTTTTGCGTAGGTGGTGCAGAGCGAGTGAATTCAGTCTTGAATGCACTGCATTATTTATCTGAAATCGCCCATGTAGATGACTGGGTTTTGGTGCATGATGCAGCGCGTCCTTGTGTGACAGCTGCTTGCCTTGAACAGTTGTATCAGACTGCACTGGCAACAGATCAAAGTGCAATTTTGGCTATTCCAGTGCGTGATACTTTAAAAAAGGTAAGCCAAGGCACAAAAATTGAAACCACGGTAAGCCGTGACCAACTTTGGCAAGCGCAAACTCCGCAAATTGCTAAACTTGATGTGCTTAAAACAGCCATTGAATCTGCATTAAAACAGCAATTGACGATTACCGATGAGGCCAGTGCTTTAGAAGCAGCAGGGCAAATTGTAAATGTTGTGCACGGTCGTTCGGATAATATTAAAATCACCTATCCCGATGATTTAGAGCTGGCACGTTTAATTTTAGCCTCACAACAACATGGATGATAAAAATCTAGTGTAATTAACACCGCGTTAAACTTGAATCTTCAACGATTAAGCTTTAATGATTCACTCTGTGCCGCTTTGCTTCTATAATTGTCCATCCTGTCTATTTTAAATACCTTTGAGTCGCATGAATCCATCGCAGCAGTATCGTTTTTTACGTCACTCATTACGTGATGGTAGAAGCATTAAAAATGATTCCTCACGCTGGACTAAATTACATTTAGATCCATGGTTGCTGTGTTTTCTGATTTTAAATGCGATTCTGGGTTTAATGGTGGTATATAGTGCCACCGCGCAAGATATGGGGATGGTGCTGCGTCAAGCAACCAGTTTTGGCATTGGTTTTATCGCCATGATTATTTTGGCGCAAATTCCGCCTAAGGTATATCAAGCTGCCAGTCCATATTTTTATATCTTTGCAGTCATCATGCTGGCTTTGGTTTTGGTCATTGGTGAAACCCGTATGGGGGCAAAACGCTGGATCAGCTTGCCGGGTATTGGCAGTATGCAACCCAGTGAATTTATGAAATTTGCCATGCCATTGATGATGGCGTGGTATTTTTCGCGTCGTGCTTTCCCGCCTAAATTGATCCATATCATTGTCGCTTTAGTGATTATGATGATTCCTTTTGTCTTGGTGGCATTGCAACCCGATTTAAACATTGGTTTGATTATTCCTGGTGTCTTTGCGCTATTTTTAAGTGGCATGTCATGGCGATTAATCTTAGGAGCAATCACTGCATTGGCGCTCGCAGCACCATTGCTTTGGATGTTCTTTTTGCAGGAGTACCAAAAGAAAAGGGTACTAACCTTATTTGACCCAGAGTCGGATGCCTTGGGGGCAGGCTGGAATATTATTCAATCTAAAATTGCCATTGGTTCAGGCGGCTTTACAGGTAAAGGTTATTTAGAAGGAACGCAATCACATTTGGGTTATCTGCCTGAACATCATACTGACTTTATTATGTCGACCTATGCCGAAGAATTTGGTTTTATTGGCGTATTTTTACTGTTCAGTTTGTTTGCTGCCATTATTTTACGTTGTTTGATGATTGGGATGAATTGTTTCCATAATTTTGGACGTTTGTATGCAGGCACGGTTGGTCTGACTTTCTTTTTCTTTGTATTTCTAAACTCAGGGATGGTGAGTGGTATTTTACCTGTAACGGGTGACCCATTGCCGCTGATGAGTTATGGTGGAACGGCTGTTATTTCCATGTTGGCGAGTATGGGGATTGTGATGTCTATCCATACTCATCGTTAATACAGAATCCATCTGAAAGATGATGTAGGTGAGTTTTGCTATTATCATCTTTTTCTCTTTTTGTGGTTTTAAAAAGCCTAAGCAATTAGGATAAACACAAAACAATCCTTATAATATCCAGTAAATTTACTTTATTTATTAAGCAATAATTTAAAAAGAACAGCATAACAGTAACACAGAGCACCCCATGACCCATTTAATTTTTATTGCACTTTTCCCTTTGATTGCCTTAATTGCAATGGGTTATCTGCTTAAGCAATCACGTATGTTGGATGAGCCATTTTGGAAGGGTGCAGAAAAGTTAAATTACTATATTTTGTTTCCTAGCATGTTGTTTTTAAACCTCGCTACAGCAAACATTGAAGCGAAATCAATCGCACAGATTTTGTCGGTCGTAGGGATTATTGTGGCTTTAGTAAGTTGTCTGTTATATGCCTTGCGCGGCTATTTCAAAACACCCGCAGTCCGTTTTGGGGTGTATATGCAAAGCATGGTACGTTTCAATACGTATATCGGTTTGGCTTTGGTCGCAGCATTGTTTCAGGTGCAGGGCATGGCGCTGTTTGCGATTATTTTGGTGTTCTGCATTCCATTGGTGAATGTTTTATCTGTGCTGGCTTTAAGCGATACTAAGACTTTACAGGCAAAGCAAATCTTATGGTCATTAATGAAAAATCCATTAATTTTAGGCTGTATTGTTGGCGGTCTATTTAATTTATCAGGTTTGAGCTTGTGGGAAGGTGCAGCGCATTTTATTCGTCAAATAGCGTTATGCAGTTTGCCTTTGGGATTAATGTGTGTGGGCGCAGCATTACAATTTAATGGCTTGCAACGAGATGTATTCGCATTGGCATTGAATGTGTTCGGGCGTTTGTTATTTATGCCTGCTTTGGCTTGGCTAATTTGTCAGAGCTTAAATGTTCCAGTGTTGGAGTCGCAAATTTTAGTCTTGTTTTTTGCTTTACCTACTGCATCGGCAGCTTATGTACTTACACAAGTTTTAGGGGGAGATAGTCGTTTAATGGCTTCAATTATTAGCTTGCAAACCGTATTCGCCGCATTAACTTTGCCAATTGTGTTGTGGTTGCTCATTTAATCTGTCTAATACAATCTATTGTTCAGCATTAATCGTATAAACGATAGATGCCCGCAAAGCGTTCACAACCTTTTTGTTTGGTTTGAATTTTTAAGATTGCTTTAGAATAATTAAACTCATAACTGCAATCGTGCTCATTGTCGATGATTTTGTTTTTTTGATCAGGTGTTGTATAAGCTAAAAAGGCAATACTTTGGCTTTCAAGGCGGTTATTTGGATTGCGATAAGCAATACCTTCAATTTTAATGCTGTTTTTATTGAGTTGATGAATTTGTAAATGTACGGGTTGTGCAGCAAATTGACCATTTTCATATTTTAAATAATGTTGAGTCATGCTTTGATTCATTGAAGTGAAAAAATTCAGTTGATCAATTCTAAAATCAAATTGCTGAGTATAACAATTTAAGCTTTTGCATTGCTGTAAGCGTTGGATCCACAATTGCTGAGTATCTTCTAACAAGCGAATAGGCGCATCACTCATCAAATAAGCTGTTAAATGTTGATCACTTAATTTTTCACGCAATTCTGAGAAATTTTCTGTGCACACCTGCGCCAACTTTTTATTGGGTGTAGATCTACAATCAATCCCTTGTGCATAAGAGAAAGATGAATATAAACAGCCAAATAACAGCAGTGTACTTAAGTTTTTGATAAGATGAATCTCAGATTTCAACAGCATGATCGCTTATACTTTCACTATGTTGCGCTAGGTCTAATATAGCGAAATCGAAAGTATGAATACAAGATTTCAATGATTTATTTCTACAGGAGTTGAACATGGTTGCACAGATTCGTATTGGACAAGGATTAGATGTTCATGCCTTTGAAGCGGGAGATTTTGTGACGCTTGCAGGTGTTCAAATTCCTCATACACAAGGTTTAAAAGCACACTCAGATGGTGATGTAGTGCTGCATGCACTATGCGATGCATTATTAGGTGCTTTGGCGCTGGGGGATATTGGGCAGCATTTTCCAGATACCGATCCAAATTATAAAGGTGCAGATAGTCGGGTATTGCTTAAACAGGTTTATCAACTCATTTTAGACCGTGGCTATAAACTGAATAACGCCGATATTACTGTGGCGTGCGAACGTCCTAAACTTGCACCGCATACGCTAGAAATGCGCCAAAGTGTCGCTGATGTATTGGATGTAGAGGTCACACAAATCAGTATCAAAGCGACAACCACTGAAAAATTAGGTTTTACTGGGCGTCAGGAAGGTATTTTAGCAACAGCGATTGTATTGATTTCTCATACAAAATAATCGCGTTAGAATTTTATCTATACAATCTGCTGAATTAAGAAAGTTCAGCAGATTCTAAAGCTTGTTGTAAATCTTGCGTGGCTTTACGACCTTGTAATTGCAAAGAAACGGCGTGAATTAAGCCTGTCCAAGTTTCATTTGGTTTCCAAATATCATGTAATAAGTCTTGAGCAGTTGCAATATCCACATCCATAAAATATTGACGATATAAATACATCAAACTACTGACGTGGCTGTTATTGCTGCAATGTACCCACACCATTTGGCTTTCTAATAAATGATTGACCAAATCGAGCAATAATAAACATTGATCAGAAGATGGTGTTTCCCATGAAATTGGCAGCTGAATATAGTTCAGTCCAACATCCAGACAAATTTTGTCCTCATGAGGAAGGGTATGTTCAGCATCACTTTTAGCCAAATTAATAACAGTGCCAATACCATATTCTTTAATTTGTTTTAATTCTTCAGCCGTGGGCTGACCTGAAGAAAACAAACGCTCATGAATGAACTGGAAATTTTTAATTTGGCTAAGTTGGGTTTCAATGTCATTCATGCGCGCAGAATTTCCTATGCTACAAATAGAAACGCCATCATGAAGATGGCGTTTTTAAATCTTAACGATTCACTAAAACGTCTTTTAATGCTTCATGCATTTCAAGCAATGCTTTTTCAGTGGTATCCCAGTCGATACAACCGTCAGTCACAGACTTACCATACTCTAAATCGCATAAGTTTTCAGGAATATCTTGACGACCACCTTTCAGGTGACTTTCGACCATAATCCCAACAATAGACTTATTGCCATCTAAAATTTGCTCAGTGATATTTTTTAATACCAATGGCTGTAAGAATGGGTCTTTGTTTGAGTTAGCATGGCTGGTGTCAATCATGATTTTGGTGCTGACTTTGGCTTTGCTTAATGCATTTTCAGCATTTGCAACAGAACCTGCATCGTAGTTAGGCTTACCATTCCCACCACGTAAAACCACATGTGCATATGCGTTTCCGCTAGTACGAATCACAGAAACCTGACCTTGATCATTCAGACCTAAGAAACTGTGGCCGTGTTTTACAGATTGCATAGCATTGGTTGCAACCGTTAAGCCACCATCTGTACCATTTTTAAAGCCGACTGGAGAAGAAAGACCAGATGACATTTCGCGGTGCGTTTGGCTTTCTGTAGTACGTGCGCCAATTGCAGACCAAGAAATTAAATCTTGATAATACTGTGGTGAGTTTGGATCAAGTGCTTCAGTCGCACATGGCAAACCTTTTTCATTTAACTCAAGCAAAAGTTTACGACCAAGACGCAAGCCTTTTTCAATGTTAAAAGAGTCATTCATGTCTGGATCGTTAATTAAGCCTTTCCAGCCCACTGTAGTACGTGGTTTTTCAAAATAAACACGCATCACAATATAAAGAGAATCTTTTACTTTTTCGCTTAATACTTTTAAACGATCTGCATATTCATGTGCAGCAGCAGGGTCATGAATAGAACATGGACCAATCACCACAAATAGACGCTTGTCTTTACCATCTAAAATATTGCGGATTGTTTCACGACCACGAAGAACGGTTTGATAAGCATTTTCAGTCAAAGGTAACTCAGTTTTTAATTCTGCAGGAGTCACGAGTGGCTGAATACTTTCAATATTCACGTCATCGATGTCTGATTGTGTAAGAGGATTAGACTGTAAAGTATTCATTGCCGTCACTGGTTTGATCATACAAAAGATTGTTTAATAGTCTGAATATAACATGAATTTCACTGTATTTTGTTATAAAAAGATGAATACTTCTTTAAAAAATAAGTGATGAATCGGGTAGATAAATTAAACGGTCTGTTTTAGCAAAATCCTGTCAGATAAAGCATTCATTATTGGCTGGTTTGTGCCTCAGAAACTGCTGTTGCAGTTTCTGGTGTGCTGATAGGTTTTGATTTCACAGGATTAACCATAAAGTTAATCCCGATAATAAATAAGGTAATACCTAAAACTTTACGAATCACTTTTTCAGGTAAACGTGAACTGACTAAAGTTCCCACCACAATTGCAGGAATCGAGCCAACCAACAGCCAAACCAATAGGTGAAAATCGACATTACCTGAACTCATGTGACCTAAGCCTGCAACTAGGGTAAGTAAGACGGCATGCACGACATCTGAACCGATAATACGAATCATCGGTAGATTCGGGAACATCAGCACCAATGCCATGATGCCAAAAGCACCTGCACCCACTGAAGAAAGTGTGACAAATACACCCAGTACAACTCCCATAATTACAATGAGGGCACGCTTATCTGCAGCCTGTAGTTTGACCTTTTCAAGGTCTTGGGTCATATCGGGCAATTCTTGTTTACGGTATTTATTAAAAAACGTTTCAATTTGACTGCGAAACACAATTGAGATGCCAGTTAAGGTCAACATAAAGCCCAGTACCACGGTCAGTACCATTTTGTAATGGGTAGATTGGCTTAAATAATTCTCTAAAACCCAGTGGGTCGCAAATGAAGCAGGGATACTGCCCACCGCAAGCCAAATGACAATGGGCCATACAATATTCATTTTTTTGGCATGAACCAATGAACCGCAGAACTTTGAAATAGCGGCATAAAGTAGGTCTGTTCCAATTGCGATATGCGGTTCAATTTTAAACAAGCTGATCAGAATGGGAGTCATCAGTGAGCCGCCACCCACGCCAGTCACACCTACGCAGAAGCCGACCAATACACCTGCCAAAATAAACTCTAAAGGACCAACCATGAAAATATGCCGAAGTCAAAAAACGTGAATATATTATGACTTTTGGCAATAAGTTGTTGTCTTGATTAGTGATTTACTTATTCTTAAAACAGATATAGTCGATGTGGAAAACCAGCGCAAAAGATTGCAGATTCAAGCCACGGCTTACTTTCTGTTTCTTACAAAATACAGAGGCTATGCTAAAATATGAAAAATTCATATCAATTAAAATTTAGAGGACAAAACGCTTGCAAAATCGGAAACTTAAAATAGGTATCGTTGTGGGAGAAGTATCGGGTGATACTTTAGGGGCACAACTCATGCGACGTTTTCGTGAGCAAGGCATTGATGCAGAGTTTGAAGGCATTGGTGGCCCGCAAATGATTGCGGAAGGTTTTAAAAGTTATTATCCGATGGATATTCTATCGGTAATGGGCATTGTTGAAGTGCTGAAAGATTTGAAAAAACTCTTTGCAGTACGGGACGGTTTGGTCGAAAAGTGGACTCAACATCCCGTCGATGTCTTTGTCGGAGTTGATGCGCCTGATTTTAATTTACGTCTTGCCAAAAGTTTAAAACAGAAAAACTTGCCGATTAAAACCGTGCAATATGTCAGTCCTTCGGTATGGGCATGGCGACAAGGTCGGGTACATGGCATTAAAGCCAGTATAGATTTGGTACTGTGTTTATTTCCGTTTGAAAAAGCCTTTTTTAAAAAATGGGGTGTGCCTGCAGCCTTTGTCGGACATCCTTTGGCGAGTCAGTTGCCGTTGGAAAATCCAATTGCTGCAGCAAAACAAGAATTGGGTTTAGACCAACAGCAACAACATATTGCGTTATTGCCTGGTAGCCGACGTGGTGAAATTGAGCGTTTAGGGCCGTTAGTTTTAGATGCGGCTTATATTTTGACGCAAAAATATCCGCAGTTTAAGTTTTTAATTCCTGCAATTAATGATGCACGTAAACAACAAATTGAAGCGTTACTGCAGTCTTATCCGAGTGCATTACAAGACAAAGTGCAATTGATGGAAAATCGTGGCACAGAATCCAAAATTGGTCGTCAGGTAATGAATGCGTCCGATATGATTGCACTGGCTTCAGGCACGGCGACGTTAGAAGCGATGCTATTACATCGTCCAATGGTTACGTTTTATAAGCTCAATCGCATTACGTACTGGATTGCGAAACTGTTGGTGAAAATTCCTTATTATTCATTGCCAAATATTATTGCAGGTAAAAAGGTTATTCAGGAATTAATTCAGGATGATGCAACACCAGAGCGTTTGGCAGCAGAAATTGAAAAGTTAATTTATATCGAAACTGCACAAATTCAAGTGATGCAACATATCACTATGCATAAGCAATTATTGTCCGATAACAGCGAAGACCCTGCACAAGCAATTTTGGCGATTTTAGATCGTTAAACTGTTCATTTCGTGATTGCATTGTTGTTTTGAAACTGCTGCCGATACTGGCTAGGTGTTAGCTCGAATTGCTTTTTAAAAGTTTGGCTAAAGGCGGTTTCGGAAGAATAACCGACACGATGGGCAATTTGTTGAATCGACAATTGTCCTTGCTGTAAATAATGCGATGCCAAGCGTAGCCGATGTTGTTGTAAGTATGCCAAAGGCGGCTCACCAATCACCTGATTAAACAAATTGGCAAATTTAGAACGTGACATGCAACATTGTTCTGCCAAACTTTCTACCGTCCATGCTTTTTCGGGTTGACCATGAATAGCTGCGAGCGCATTGGAAAGTTCAGGATGTGCCAAAGCGCCGAGCCAGTTATTTGAGTCATCAAGCTGAAAAATATAATCACGCACACATTCAATCAGTAAAATACTGACCAAGTGATCTAATATTTTATCCCGTCCCGGTCGGATTTGATGACTTTCCACCGCTAAAAATTGCAAGCCAATTTGTAACCACTCGGGCGCTGTGCTGCACATGATATGCGGAATATGCAGATATTCGGGTAGGGCACTTAAAAGCGGTTTTGCCATGGTGGTGTCCATGTGGCATTGAATCACCAAAATAAATGCGTCTTCAGCTTGTGTGTGATTTATCGTGCCAAAATTTATTGACTGCTGTGACTGAATTTGAAATAAATCCGAAATATCAAAGTGTTCTGTCCAGTGAGTGTCTGCAGTTGCACTTGCGTAATGACTGCAACCCGATGGAATCAGGACAATATCACCTGCATCAATGTGAAGGTGTGTCTGTGCAGATAAATGGATATGCAGCGAGCCTTGTAGTACTACATAAGCCAGCATTGCCCCTTGGTCACGATATTGAAATGACCAATCTCCTTGAGGATTTAAATAGATATATTCTGATTGGTGCAGATGTATATCATCAAAAATTTTACTTAAAGCATCCATATTTTAAGCATAAATCATTATAAAAAATAAACCTGTGATTTCAGGACAATATAGCGCATTTTTGCGCCAAAGACTTTTGCATAGCTTTTTTGGACGTCTGCAACTGTTCATTCTCGTGTCTTTCCTCAAATATATAGGTAGAACAGCGTAGAAGGAAGAAAATAAGATGAACGCACCACTTCATTTGCTTAAAGAGATGGAACAGGATGTTCCTTATAAAAGCGCGGCTCAACTCGATAAAAAGCGTTATTTATGGTTGATCAGCCCATTTTTACCTGTATTGGGGATGGGGATTTTGGCGGGTTATCAATTCGCTCCGAAGCCTGCGAAAAAAGTTTTTGCTCTAGGTGGCCCTTTATTATTGCATGTGATTATTCCAACAATTGATACTTTAATTGGTCAAGATGCCAATAACCCAAGCAATGAAGATGTGAAACGACTTGAGGAAGATCGGTATTATTCGCGTTTGGTGAAAAGTTTTATTCCTTTGCAATATGCCGCCAATATTTATGCAGCTTATTTGGTTGGACGGCCACAAACCTCGTTAGTCGATAAAATTTTTCTGGGTATTTCCATGGGGATGGTGAATGGTATTGCTGTCAATACTGCGCATGAACTCAGCCATAAATCTTCAAAAATAGATCACTTACTGTCACATTTGGCTTTAGCACCAACAGGATATAACCATTTTCGGGTTGAGCATCCGTATGGGCATCATAAACGTGCTGCGACACCTGAAGACCCTGCATCTTCACGTATGGGAGAAACATTTTATGAGTTTTGGCCCCGCACGGTAAAAGGTTCGTTTAAGTCTGCACTGCAAATTGAAACTCAGCGTTTAAAACGTAAAGGCAAAAGTTTTTGGTCGAAAGACAATGAATTATTACAAGGCTGGGGCATGAGTGCGGCATTTCATGCTGCATTGTTGGCGCGTTTTGGTACTGGGATCATTCCGTATTTGGCGACACAGGCTTTTTATGGCATTAGCCTGTTTGAAATAATTAATTATATAGAACATTATGGCTTGCTTAGACAAAAAGATGCGCATGGCAAATATGAGCGCACTATGCCTGAACACAGCTGGAATAATAACAATATTGTGACCAATTTGTTTTTGTATCAATTACAACGTCATTCCGATCATCATGCTTATCCAACCCGACCATTTCAGGCTTTGCGACATTTTGATGAAGCGCCTGAATTACCAAGCGGTTATGCCAGCATGTTGCTGCCTGCCATGATTCCTCCTTTGTGGTTTAAAATTATGGATAAACGTGTATTTGAACATTATCAAGGCAATTTAAACAAAGCCAATATTCAGCCTAAACGCCGTGCACGAATTTTTAAGAAATTTGGTGTGGTGGATAATTGATTGAATTATTAAGATTATTTTTTAATATTCATTTTGATATTTCTTTTGTATATATCTTTCAAAGGAAAGATTGAGATGTATACCAGATGTCTATTTTCACTCATCTTACTATGAATTGACTTCATCTCATTTTGGCGCATAATAAAGTTATATATTTATATAATATTGAGGTGGGTATGATTCATACAAACTTGAGAAAAGTAGGTGGTTCGGTCATGCTTGCCGTACCGCCTACATTATTAAAAAGTTTAGGTTTAGATGCGGGAAAGGAAGTTTCTCTGAGCATTGTGAATGGTAAGTTAGTGGTCGAACCTAAAGCGAAGCCATCTTATAAATTGGCTGACTTGCTGCAAGAGCATCAAGCTTTAGCATTAGAGCAAGATGCGTGGCATGATGTAAAAGCAGTTGGGCGAGAAGAAATCTAATGAATCAAGGCGATATTTATTTGATTTCATTAGATCCAACACTTGGACATGAACAACAAGGTAAGCGACCTGTATTTGTTATTTCACCTAAGTCATTTAATCTTATTACTAAAATGCCGATTGTTTTGCCTATTACTTCTGGTGGAAACTTTGCACGAAATATGGGTTTCGCTGTAGAGCTTATTGGTGGGAAAACTACAGGTATTGTGCGTTGTGATCAATCTAGAGCTTTAGATTTTGAAGCTAGACACGCGCGGTTTTTAGAATCCTCGCACGCAGATGTTTTGGATGAGGTTTTAGCAAGATATATCGCAATTTTTTCACCTGAAGATTAATTTATATCGAAAAAGACAGAAATTTATAGCAATATTTCTATGAAAATCTGTCTTTTATCTTACTTTACTATATGCCTTAAATCATAAAATCACTTGAGCTCACTCGAACTTTTACCTAATTCACGACGGGCAATAATCAATAGCTGAATCTGTTGCGTACCTTCAAAAATATCTAAAATTTTCGAATCACGTGCCCATTTTTCCAATAACTCATCTTCGTTATAACCCACCGATGCAGCTAACTCGACACACCTGAGCGTGATTTCATTACACACGCGACCAGCTTTGGCTTTGGAAATAGAAGCTTCGCGTGAGTTAGGCTGTTTATTGTCTGCCATCCATGCTGCTTTGAGCATCAATAAACGTGCGGCTTCCCATTCTGCTTCCATCCGATAAGTCTGTGCTGCGATATGTGAACACTGTAAATAGGGCGTGGCATAATTTGCATCTAATTGGTCTTTAAAAATTTCCTTAATCCGCTCTAAAGCGGCTTTGGCACAACCAACGGCCATAGCTGCCACCAAAGGGCGAGTGTTATCAAAGGTTTCCATCACACCTGCAAACCCTTTGGCAACATCAATTTCTGTATTGCCTAAAAGGTTGCTCGCAGGAACACGGCAATTTTCAAATCGAATTGTTGCTGTGTCCGAGGCTTTAATCCCTAATTTATGTTCTAAGCGTTCCACGGTCATGCCAGGTGTGCCCTTAGTCACAACAAGGGATTTGATCGCAGCACGTCCCAGTTTTTTGTCTAAGGTTGCCCACACAACAACGGCATCGGCGCGGTCACCAGAGGTCACAAAAATCTTTTCACCATTTAAAATATATTCATTGTCTACTTTGGTGGCAGTGGTACGAATAGCCGCAGAGTCAGAACCACAGTTGGGTTCGGTAATTGCCATGGCTGCCCAAACACCATTAAAGCGTTGTAATTGTTCTTCATTGGCCACCGCAGCAATCGCAGAATTACCTAAACCTTGGCGTGGCATACTGAGTAATAAACCTGTATCGCCATAACACATTTCGACAATACTCAGTGCGGTAGACATATTTACGCCATTTTTGTTACCTGTAGATGTGTCACCACGTTTGTTGACTGCTGCACCTGCATTCATGCCATCGCCCGCTTGGTTCATACCATCAACTAAGGCGGCAAGCATGTCTAATTCTTTCGGGTAGGCGTGTTCGGCTTTATCATATTTCCTTGAAATGGGACGTAATACATTTAAAGCAACTTCATGTGCCTGATCGACCAACATTTTGAATTTTTTTGGATTTTGTAAATTCATGGATGTATTCCTTATTTTTCTAGCTGGCTATCGTTTATTGATGGTGTGAGATTAAGCATGCAAGCCTGAATGCATAATTGCAGTCGCACGTAAATCACGATACCAACGCTCTACAGGATGTTCTTTGGTAAAGCCATGACCACCTAAAATTTGCACGCCATTGGTGGCAATTTGCATAGATTTTTCTGCACAGAGCAGACGTGCTAAATATGCTTCTCGATGAAAGTTTTTACCCGATTCGGCAAGACTCGCTGCATTCAGCAACAGCATGCGCATGGCTTCAATTTCAATGGCCATATCTGCAATCATAAAAGCCACACTTTGACGATGTGAAATTGGTTCGCCAAATGCAGTGCGCTCATTGGCATAGCGAATACAATAACTTTTCACTGCTTCACAGCAACCAACTGCCATGGCGCACCACATGAGATTGCCTAAATCTAAAAATGCGCTGTAATCGAAATCATCTGTGCCTAAACGCTCCGCAGGGGTTTGATTAAACTTTAAAGTCGCCGTTTCGCAGGCTTTTAAGCCCATTGCAGGCGCTGCTTTAAATTGAATAGAAGCATCACGTTGCACAATGAACACATCGGCTTGACCATTTAGCTCTGCACTAACCAAAAATAAATCTGCTGTTTCGGCCAAAATCACCAGCGTTTTTTCACCTGTAATTAGGTACTGTCCATTTTGCAAAGTCGCTTTGGTTTTTAGCTGATACGGATTAAACGCAGCAGTATTTTCCTGAATCGCAAAAGTGGCTTGAAGTGGCGTTGGATGGTTCGCGTCTGTTTCGGAAAACGCAGATAAATACTGATTTTGAACCTGTTCTGAACCCCAGCGAGTTATGGCATTCATTACGCCAAATGTGGAAAGTAATCCTGCGGTTAAGCCAAAGTCGCCACGTGCCAATTGTTCGGCAATTAAAATATGGCTGACAATATTTTGTTCAGTGGCAACACCGCCTAAAGCTTCGGGCAGAGCATAGGTGTTCAAACCTAAATCTGTGCTGTATTGCCATAATACTTGTGGGAATTTCGCATCATGATCTGCCTGATGTGCCAATGGATAGATCACTTCTGTAGCAAATTGCTGCATGGCATCGACCAGCATTTGCTGTTCTTCACTCAATGACAAATCAAATAAATCTTTGGATTGACGTGTCAGTCGTTGTTGCGGTAATTTTTGTGTGCTTTTAAAATTTTTTTGAGTGGTTTCAAAGGTTTTAAAACCTGCTTTGGCTGAGTGATATAGAGATTGTTCAACCCATTTGCGTAATTTGAATTGATCGAGCAGATCACTCGATGCCATTTTAGTGAGTAGCGCTAAGCCGAATCCTTGGGCTTTGTTTATCATTTGACTCATGATTGTGTTGTCCTACACAGAGAATGCTTGTTTTTTATGCTGACATGCAGACTATAAAAAAACTATGTCATTGCTGACATGCAGAATTGTCAAAGATAAACGGTAAAAATTTTCTTATAACTGGACTAATATGTGGATTTTTATAGATTATTAATTTTATAGAAATCTACGCTTTTAAAATAAATTGACCTAAATGACAATTGCATCGAGTGGGCAACAATCATTTAGGTCTATATAACAGCTTTGATCAAAGAAATAAAAGTTGGGACTTAAATAAACTTTTGAATCATTTTGCGGACATTGGTTTTCGCATCAATCACGGTCATAAAGGTGTAGGCACCAATAAATTTACGGCTAATAAACATAAATTCTTTAGGCGGCACACTAAAGTAACGCGAAGCCATCGATTTAGATGCTTGTTGCATGACACGGCTATGCAGCTGACTTTTTTTCCAGTCATAGCGCGATTGTTCATCCATCACGCCTGCAGGTAAATCGCGGTTATTGTCTAAGTGACTAAAGGCTTCGGTTGCCAATAGAAACACTTTTGCCATGTCAGGTTTAATGCTTTCAGGGATGCTGTCAAAAAACTCATAACCCGTCATGGCATTCACCATCATTTGTGGGTCGTGGTAATAACCCGCCTTGATCAAATTACGCGCCACAGTCAGCAAGTGTTGATCAAATTGACGAATAGCACCAAAGTCGAGCAGTACAATTTTATCGTGAATATCTTCACCATTACCTAAGCGAACTAAGTAGTTGCCAAAGTTCGGGTCAGTCTGCATTTCGCCCCATTCAAATACTTCACGCACAGCAATTTCTAAAGAGGCTTCGCCTAATTGGTTACGGCGTTCTTGAGGTAATGAGAGCATGACAGGGCTGTTAATCGGTACGCCACGTTCAAAGGTCATACACAGCACTTGGTCGCTACAGTATTCATCCACAATTTGCGGCACAATGTAGCGCGGATCATCTTTTAAACGGGCAGCAAAACGACGTGTCGTTTCCGCTTCAATTTGATAGTTGACTTCACGATGCATCATTTCACGCACTTCATCAAACCACTGATCAAATTCACGGGTTTGCGGCACCATGCGTGTCAATTTGAGCATATTTCTAAATAGGCTCATGTCTGAGTCAATCGCATCTGCTACGCCTGGATATTGGATTTTTAATACCAACTCCAAACCATCCGACTTGCGGGTCGCGCGGTGAACTTGAGCCAAAGAGGCTGTACCTAATGGCTCATGATCAATGGTGAGATCATCAAGTTTGGCACCTAACTGTGCCTGTAATTGCTGTTTAATTGCAGGCCATGCCAATGCGACAGTCTGGTTATTCAGCGTGTTGAGTGCTTGCGTAATTTCTTCAGGTAAAAAATGTTCGCCGTACAGCGCCATCATTTGCCCAATCTTCACGATAGAGCCTTTGAGTTTGCCAATTTCAGCCACCAAGTAATCGGCTTGTTCTTTCATGGCTTTTTTTCGTTTACGTTCTTTTTCTTCTTCGCTTGAAAACATAGAGGTGGCATTCGAGGCTGCCCATCGTGTTCCTGCAAGTAAAGATGCCTTTGCGATGGATAAGCGTCGATCCATAGAGGAAGTCTTGAGTTGTTTAAGCTTATCGTTCTGATCTGACATTAAAATCAATCCTTAAATCAGCAATACGCAGGAAAATTAGATTGTAACGGATATTAGCGCGTCTTAACGTATTAAAAAAGTTCAACTTGCTGAACGACGAGTTTCCTCGTGAAAAAAGTATGAAAAACGGCTTAAAAGTACTTTTACATCCGATATTGCACTTTGGTTTCGGCTTTTTTCATCAATTGCGCTTTGTTGTCTTGGATAAATTTGAGAATCATCAATTTTACAGAATCGTGTAAAAAACCATGCGCATATCCCTTAACAATAATCACGCTGGGCAAACTAAAAAATAGATATTTGGCATCATCTAATGACGAATTTTCAAAAATGCCGTTTTCAATCAAAATTTGCTGAAAAAATTGTTTTTCAATCAAGACTGCTTCGGAGTGGTTGTCGTTCCAATAGCTTTGGCGCATGGCCATCAAATTATTGTGTTTGTAGCTCATAAGGCTGAAAGTTTCATCTATAAAATGAGTAATTCAATTATTGGGATATTGTCACATTTTTCAATGATTGTTGTGAATTTATCATAGACTGAATCATAAAAAGCAGGGGATTGACTATATGCTTTTTAACCTGAATCTTGTAGCATCAATGCAGCAATTTGGGTTTTGTAAAATTATAAAATATTGAAAATTTACCGCGCTTTAAAAACAGACTGCGCTCAGGGGAAAATATGAAAGTTTGGATATTTACACTATTGGGGATGTTGACTTTGGGTACAGCTCAAGTTTGGGCGAATGGCGTTTCACAAGGCTATACGCAATGTATGAACAATAGTTATGGCAAAATTTCCCAATCGCAAAAATGTATTAAAACTGAGCAAAAAGCACAAACCAAACGACTCAAAAAACACTATAAAGCCTATGTAAAACGCAGCGCAGGCAATGCCAGTAATATTCAACAACAGCATCAACTTTGGGAAAACCGTGTAAAACAACGCTGTTATTTATCGACTCAAAGCGATTTTGCCGCATTACAACGTGCACAATGTGTTTTGCTGCAAACAGCAGAGCGCGCTGATTATTATCAAGGTCAGTTTGTGGGAATCAAATAAGTAAAACCATAGTAAATAAATTACTTGGAAACTGCTTAAACATTATAAAACCGAGCAAAACAAGGTATCATAAGGCGTTTTAAAATTTGACCTTGGAGCGCCTTAAGTGGATCGACCGACAATTAGCCCTGAACATTTGCAGGAAGCTGCTGAAAACCTATCAACCATTCGTGATTTTATTCGCTTTGGGGTTACAGCACTACGTCAATACGATGCACATTTAGGTCAAGGTACAGAAGATTATTTTGCAGAAAGTTCTGCATTGGTGTTGCAAACTTTGTCTTTAGACTGGAATGCAGACGCTGAAATTTTAGATGCTAAATTATTGCCGAGTGAAGCAGCTGAATTTTTAAGCTTGCTCGAACGCCGTATCAATGAAAAAGTACCAACTTCTTACTTATTAAACTTGGCGTATTTCTTCGGAAAACCATTTTATGTTGATGAGCGTGTTTTAATTCCACGTTCACCTATTGCCGAGTTAATTGAAAATCGTTTTGCGCCATATTGCCTAGATGAAGAAGGTCAAATGCGCGAAGCAGATAACAATTTACCAGCCAATACTGCACCTAAAACCCCACAACGTATTTTGGATATGTGTACGGGTTCAGGTTGTATTGCGATTGCTTTGGCTTATGCTTTTCCTGATGCTGAAGTCGATGCAACTGACATTTCAAAAGATGCTTTGGAAGTCGCACAAATTAACTGTGAACATCACAACAAACAGTATCAAGTGGCGTTACTTGAGTCTGATTTATTCGCCAAAATCCCAGCCGAAAATCAGTATGATTTAATCGTATCTAACCCGCCGTATGTTGATGCGGAAGATATGGCAGATTTACCTGAAGAATTCCACCATGAGCCAGAATTGGCATTGGCAGCAGGGCAAGACGGCTTAGATTTAGTCCGTAAGATGTTGGCACAGGCAGCAGATTACTTAACTGAAGATGGTCTGATTGTGATTGAGGTAGGTAATTCTGAATGGGCGATGAAGCAAAACTTCAACACGGTTGATTTGCACTGGTTAAAATTCCAAAAAGGTGGTTCAGGTATTTTTGCATTGACTGCAGCACAATGCCGTCAATATCGCGATTTATTTATTCAATCTGTTCAAGCATAAGGAGTCGTTGGACGTGGCAGGTAATAGTATAGGGCAACTTTTCCGTGTAACGACTTGTGGTGAATCTCATGGCGTAGGTCTGATGGCGATTGTCGATGGCGTGCCACCGGGGATTGAACTGTCTGCAGAAGATTTACAAAAAGATTTGGATCGCCGTAAACCGGGTACGTCTAAGTTTGCGACACAGCGTAAAGAACCCGATGAAGTTGAAATTATTTCAGGTGTCTTTGAAGGTAAAACCACTGGAACTTCAATTGGTTTACTGATTCGTAATACTGACCAAAAATCGAAAGACTACGGTAATATTGCACAGACTTTCCGCCCTGGGCATGCAGATTATACCTATACGCAAAAGTATGGTTTCCGCGATTATCGTGGTGGTGGACGTTCAAGCGCACGTGAAACAGCAATGCGCGTTGCAGCAGGTGCAATTGCAAAAAAATACCTGTTCGAAAAATTTGGAATTGTGATTCGTGGTCACGTCACTCAAATTGGTACAGAAAAAGCTGAAAAGCTAGATTGGAACGAAGTACCAAACAATCCATTTTTCTGTGGCGATGCCGATGCTGTACCACGTTTTGAAGCTTTGGTAACGTCTTTGCGTGAACAGGGTACAAGCTGTGGTGCAAAACTGGAAATTGTGGCTGAAAAAGTTCCTGTGGGTTGGGGGGAACCTGTTTTTGATCGTTTAGATGCCGATATTGCCCATGCCATGATGTCTATCAATGCTGTGAAAGGCGTTGAAATTGGGGATGGTTTTGCCGTAGCAGCGCAGTTTGGGCATGAAACCCGTGACGAACTGACCACTGACGGCTTTTTGGCGAACCATGCAGGCGGTATTTTAGGCGGTATTTCTAGTGGTCAAGATATTCGTGTTGCGATTGCTTTAAAACCAACAGCCAGTATTACTACACCTGGTAAAACCATTAATTTAAACCGTGAAGATACGGATGTACTGACCAAAGGACGCCATGATCCTTGCGTAGGTGTGCGTGCAACGCCAATTGCAGAAGCTATGCTTGCGATTGTATTGATGGATCATTTCATGCGTCATCGTGCGCAGAATGCCGATGTGGTTGCACCGTTTGCACCCATTGAGCCGAAATAACAATATGCTTTAAGCAAGGTGCATAATCATTGCCAAGTGCGAAAATATGTTGTGAAAAAAGCCAAACCGTAGTGTTTGGCTTTTTTCTGCCTGAGTTTTGAGCTTAGTTCTTCTTTTAGATTGTAAGTTTCAAAATTTTATACGCTGTTTTATATGGTGAAGATGCAAGGAATGATCTGCGGCTCCTAAATATTAAGCCAATAAAAAAGAGCGCATATTGCGCTCTTTTCAAGGAATTTATTTACACCTCATTAAAGAAACCAAGTGTAATAACCCCAAATCATCAATGGCCAAGCCACAAATGGGCTAAATAACCATTTCCAAAACCAAAAGCGTGGAATAAAACCAACACCGTGTACAAAGCCACCTGAAATACCAATCATAATAAACATCATGGCACGGTGGCTATATTCACCGTTGGCATCCAGCATTGCTGCTGGATGAAGAAGCAGTACAGCTGCGAGTGGGAATGCCAATAAACATGAAATAACCATCGCAATCTTGTTCGGTTTTTGAACTGTTGTTTCAGCGTTCACTGCAGTGTCTGTCATCTAATTATTCCTCGTCAAGGTCTTGATGAGATTCAATATACAGGGCACTCAAGACACCTGCAAAGCATGCCATCAGAATACCGAGAATCCATGCAAAGTACCACATAATTTATTCTCCTTAGACACAGCCTTAGTAAAGGCTGTGTGAATTCTCTTTAATGTGCTTGTTGGTGATAACGCCCCACATTTTGTAGTAACACCAAGTGGTGTATAGCAAAATAATTGGTACGAAGATACATGCTGCAACAGTCATTACAGTTAATGTATTTTTACTTGATACCGCATCCCACATGGTCAAGCTTGCAACTGGGTTGAGGCTTGATGGCATTAAGAATGGGAACAATGCAAAACCTGCAGTTAAAATCGCACCGATCACCGCTAAAGATGAACCTGTGAAACTTAAACCCGCTTTGTTTTTACCTGCTGCAAGAATAATCAAAATACCGCCCAAGATGCCCATAATTGGTGCAATCATGGTAATAGGGTACGCTGAGTAGTTGTTCATCCAACCTGGGTTTGCATTGGTTAAAACTTCTTTAGCCAATGGGTTTGCTACGCCGTTCGTGTCGTATGGAGTGACTAGGGTATAACCTTCGATACCACCGAAGTATAGCCATGCGCCTGCACCCAAGAAACACACAAGGAACACAATGCCCATGATTTGCGTTGCTTTTGCAGAGCGTGCACGTAAGTCACCATCGGTACGCAGCATTAACCATGCACCACCATGCGCGCAAAGCATAGACAAGCTGACTAAACCACACACTAAAGCGAATGGGTTTAATAATGCAAAGAAGCTGCCTGTATATGTTGAACGTACAGTTTCGTCTAGGGTAAATGGTACGCCAAGGAACATATTACCAAACGCAACACCGAACACTAATGCAGGAACTGCACCACCTACAGCCAAACCCCAGTCCCAAGATGTACGCCATTTGGTGTTTTCAAGTTTTGAGCGGTAGTCAAAACCAACTGGGCGCAGGAATAGGGCAAACAGAACTAAGAGTAGTGCCCAATACATGCCTGAGAATGCTGTTGCATATACCATTGGCCAAGCAGCAAATAACGCGCCACCCGCTGTAATGAACCAAACCTGGTTACCATCCCAGTGCGGTGCAATCGTGTTGATTGCAGCACGGCGTTCTTCGTCATTTTTACCTACAAATGGCATGATCGCCATTGAGCCCATGTCGAAGCCATCGGTGAGGGCAAAGCCAATGAGTAATACACCCACTAACACCCACCAAATGATTTTGAGTAATTCATATTCGATCATGCTTAAGCCTCCTCATTGGCTTTTTTCGCAGCTTCAATTTTCTCGAAGTGGTATTTACCAGTATGAAGCGAGCTTGGGCCTAGACGTGAGAATTTGATCATCAAGTACATTTCAATAATCAGCAAAACGGTATAGAACGCTGCCAATGCAATGATTGAGCCCCATACGTCGCCAGTGCTGAGTGAAGATGCAGACAAGTGTGTTGGAAGTACTTCACCAATTGTCCATGGTTGACGACCAACTTCTGCTACATACCAACCTGTTTGCGCTGCAATCCAAGGTAATGGTAATGAGAATAACGCAAATTTTAATAACCAAGGTTTGCTTTCTGCGTTGCGTTTAGCCACTGCAAAAGTTGCAAGTGCGAATAACAACAGCATTAAGAAACCAGAAGCTACCATGGCACGGAATGCCCAGAACAAACTTGGTACGTGTGGAATAGTATCCGCAGCAGCCATTTTAATTTGTTCGTCAGTCGCATCTACTACGTTTGGCGTGTATTTTTTCAACAATAAACCATAACCCAAATCGGTTTGAGTTTGCTCAAATGCAGCTTTAAGTTCAGGAGATTGGTCGCCCGCACGTAATTGCTCAAGTTGTTGATAAGCAACCATACCGTTACGAATACGAACTTCGTGGTTTGCGATCAGGTCTTTAATACCAGTCACTTCTTCGGTGATAGAACGCGTTGCAATAATCCCCATGACATAAGGAATTTTAACTGCGTAATCTGTCGTTTGCGTTTCTTCGTTTGGAATACCAAATAAAGTGAACGCTGCAGGAGCAGGGTGAGTATCCCATTCTGCTTCAATTGCTGCGAGTTTGGTTTTTTGAACATCACCTAATTCATAACCTGATTCATCACCAAGTAGAATTACAGATAAAGTAGAAGCTAAACCGAAAATTGCTGCAATAGCGAATGAACGACGCGCAAATGGCAAGTCTTGCTTTTTCAATAAGTAATAACTTGAAATCGCTAAAACGAAAATAGCACCCGTTACATAACCTGCAGAAACAGTGTGTACGAATTTAACTTGCGCAACAGGGTTAAAAATTAACGCCCCGAAGTCAACCAATTCCATACGCATGGTTTCGTAGTTAAAGGTAGAACCCACTGGGTTCTGCATCCAGCCGTTGGCAACTAAAATCCAGAGAGCGGACATATTAGAACCAAGCGCAACCAGCCACGTTACACATAAGTGCTGCACTTTGGAGAGGCGATCCCATCCAAAGAAGAATAAACCAATGAAGGTCGATTCTAAGAAGAAGGCCATTAAACCTTCAATTGCGAGTGGTGCACCAAAGATATCACCCACGTAGTGTGAGTAATACGCCCAGTTTGTACCAAACTGGAACTCCATGGTTAAACCAGTGGTTACCCCTAAGGCAAAGTTAATACCGAAGAGTTTTCCCCAGAATTTGGTCATGTCTTTATAAATTTCTTTACCAGAAATCACATACGTGGTTTCCATAATGGCAAGAATAAAAGCCAGACCTAAAGTCAGTGGAACAAAAATAAAGTGATACATCGCGGTCATTGCGAATTGGAACCGCGAGAGATCGACCACGCTTTCAGAAATCATCAACGTGTCTCCTTGATTGAGGAAGGACTGCCAGCAATACGCTCAGCAACTTGTGAATCAAAATTTTGAGGAATAGTTGGGGCATCAAACCAAATATTTTTGATGACCATTAACAGCACGACCTTAATTATTAAAATGACCGTGAGTTCACGAACTACTTTTCTATTTAAATCTTTAGGAACTAAGCTCACTTTTATAAGCCTATTTTTTAAACTGTGTTTTATATTATTAAACAAAAACATACAAAAAAAAATAGCTGCCACAGTTAAAATGAAAATATATTGTTAACTTATTATAAATCAATGGTTTGTTTTTGTGTTTTGCTGATAATAAACGGGAGAAATTAGTATTTTTAAACTTGACAGGAACACTTGTAATTAATAATTCCAAATCTGACTAAAATGCTTATATTTTAAAAAAGCAAATCTGACTAAATTGCTATGAATAAAAAGCAATCTAAAAACCACAATAAATTAGAGATATTATCAGCTAATAATTATTCTCATTCATTAGTTAAAGTTTAATGACGATTCCGCATATTTTTTATTTCCCTACAATGTAGTGGTGCTTTGTCTTTGGCTTAGTCTAGGGTAAACAGCATTTTTTCATAATGATTTTGTGTAAATATTGTTCAGATCACATGAAATGTATCGTTTATAAACAAACAGATTGTGTTGAGTTTGAGTGAAAAATTTTAACTTTCTTAGGTCAGCAAGATTGGTTTTAAATCTTAAAAAATAACTTATTGATTGCTAAATAGGTTATTTGATGCCGAAATTTTTTTGGCAAGATAGTGAGATCTTTTTTTGCGCACAATAATAATTTGAGCTTGAAATTCAAGTTCACCAAATTCAGGTTCAACCTGCACATAATGCAGTTGCCCAAACTCATCACGTACACGTGCTTGTGCAGAAAAACCAGGACGGGCATTACCACTGGAAATTGTGGCTAAACGTCCGAGTAAATCGACTTGGCGCACGCTATATTTGGGCTTAATCACTTGGTCTAAACAGTGAATCATGAAGACTGTAAAAAAGATGGCAATAATAAACGCTGGAATAATAATGTAATAAGCAGGAACGAAATGTTGTTGTTGTGAGTAAATCAAAAACTGTAAAAAATATCCTGCAACACTGAAATTCATCAGTAAAAAAATAAAAATCAGTACCTTAGAAAATTTAACATCTAAAAGTGGTGATTCTGTAATCCGTTGTGAAAATGCACGCTTGAGCAACTGACTTGGACGAAAATTAAAGTAATAACCAATCGTTTCGACAGTGCTGAGTAGCAATAAAACAACTAGGCTGAGGTGAAAGGGCATTAAGTTCAAATCAGATAAAAACTCATGCATGCGCTAAACTCACGTGTTGAAATATTTATAGGTGATGCTATTTAGACACAGATCATTGATCTAGCTCTGCTTAGAGAGCATAGATAAATGATCTAGTTTTGTATAGAGCTAAGATTTGGAACTTTTCGCTTCTTTCTGAAAGTTGCAAAAAAGTTAGTCGTTGATCAAGTAAATCCCACCATCTGAATGAACGCTGATCTCGACTTTTTCAAGTGATTGACCTAAACAAGGGCCAGAAATACATTCACCTGTTTCAACCATAAACAATGCACCATGCGTTGAGCATTCGATATATTCTTGGTCGCGGTCTAAGAACTGGTTTTCTAAAAATTCTAATTCCACTTGTAGGTGTGGGCAGACGTTTTGGTAAGCGTAATACATGCCATCACGTTGGGTGATAAAAATTGTGTCACCATTTGGCGTTTCGTAGGCACGTGCTTCACGCTCAGGAATGTCTTCCATCATACAAATTTTATTCATTATGCAGATTCCTTTTGAATGCTATGCAAAAGTTTAGCGTAATCTTCTACCGCAAGACGAGGGCCGAATTGAGAAACCACTTCACTTGAAATCAGAATGGCAAGTTGAGCTGCAGTTTGGAAACCTAAGCCTGCATTGAGTGCATACAGGAATGAACCTGCAAAGGCATCACCCGCACCGTTGGCATCAACAGCAGTGACTTGACGACCTGGTACAGAAAAAGCGTTGTTGCCATCATAAATTAGGGCACCTTGTGCGCTCAATGTAATGACAATGTATTTGCTTTTTTGTTTTAGTTGTTCTAATGCCGCTTCAGCCGTTTCCGTTCCTGTGTACATCATGGCTTCTTGCTGGTTACAGAAGATCAAATCCACACCATCATCTAGTAACTCATCCAAACCTTCACGCGCATATTGCACCATGGCAGGATCAGATAAAGTCAGTGCAATTTTAACCTGATTGGCTTTGGCAATTTCACGCGCTTGTTTTACCGCAGCACGTGCAGTATCACTAGTAGATAAATAACCTTCGATATAAAGCCATTTTGCTGTTTTAAGTGGCTCAAAATCAATTTGTGTAGCAGAAAGTTCTGCGGTAATGCCCAAGTAAGTGTGCATGGTACGTTCAGAGTCATCACTCACAAGTACCATACAAGTCCCTGTAACGCCTTCACTGACCGATTTGGTTGTGGTGTGAATACCTGCTTCATTTAAGCCTTTGAGGTAAATATCACCCAATTCATCGTTACCAACACGGCAGGCATAGAAGGCTTGACCACCTAAAGCACTAAATGCAACGGTGGTATTTGCGGCAGAACCACCCGAAGCTTGGCCTTTATGTCTTTGTGTTTTAATTAAGTTGTTGTATAAATTTGCTTGTGTTTCACCATCGGTTAATTGCATAGTACCTTTTTGCAAGCTATGTTGAATGAGAAAGTCATCCGAGACTTGAAATTCTTGGTCAATTAATGCATTACCAATTGCAAAAAGGTCAACAGTTGCCATGTCTTTAAATCACAGTCAAAATTAAAAACGCTAAGTTTACACCAATGCTCAGGATTGCTGTAGTTTCATGAATAAAATTCAGCTGAATGAATGTTATTGATGAAAAATAGGGGTTTAGCAGAGTTATCAGGAAGGTTAGATGAACATCGAAATTAAAGAAGCACAAGAGTTACCAACGCAAATTCAGACTTTGGCCAAACATGCTGCTCAAGAAGGCTTTGATTTTGTCCATCGTTTAATTGAAGAATGGGAAAGTGGTAAAAACCGCTTTAATCAGCCTGGTGAGTTTTTATTGTTTGTTTACGATGGTGATCAATTGGTTGCATGTGGTGGCTTAAACCAGCAATGGAATGAGCAAGATATTGAAAGTCGTATTGGACGTGTACGTCGTTTTTATGTTTTGCCAAATTATCGTAAACATGGCGTAGGTAAACAGCTCTTGCAACATTTAGAGAAAAAAGCACGTGCTAATTTTTCGGCGTTGTGTTTAAACACTGATACCAAATCGGCAGCGCATTTTTATCAAAAACAGAATTATGTGTATGTCGAAAATCATCCAAACTATAGTTATTTTAAATACCTGATCTAGTTTTGCTCATGCTACAGCCAGTGCAGCGCAGCATTTTGTTGATACTTTGCAAATTTCAATCAATTTAGTCGGGTTTTCAACGTGAATTATCTAAAGAACTAAAGCTATAATGGCTTTAGTTTTTTATTTGCTTATTTTTAGGAGATCACATGACTGTAGATGTCACTGAAACCATTTCCCAGACTGTACATCCTGCGTTTCAGTTGGTACGTCAACACCATGTTGAAGCCTTAGACATTTTAGTGTCTGAATATAAACATAAAGTTACAGGTGCGGTGCATTATCACTTAGCGACAGAACATGATGAAAATGTATTTTTAGTCGCATTTCGCACTCAGCCGATGGACTCCAAAGGTGAGGCACATATTTTAGAACATACTGCGTTGTGTGGTTCTGAAAAATTCCCTGTCCGTGACCCGTTCTTTTTAATGATTCGTCGTTCATTGAATACTTTTATGAACGCATTTACCGCGGCAGATTGGACAGCTTATCCATTTGCAACACAAAACAAAAAAGATTTCCAAAACCTGCTTGCGGTGTATATGGATGCGGCTTTTGCAGCCAATTTAAATCCTCTCGATTTTGCTCAGGAAGGTATTCGTATTGAGCTGGAAAATGGCGAGCCTGTTTATAAAGGCGTGGTATTTAATGAAATGAAAGGTGCGATGAGTTCGCCATCCGATCAGCTTTATCACCAATTGGCTTATCATTTATTCCCTGAAACAACTTACCACTACAATTCAGGTGGCGACCCGAAAGATATTCCAGATTTAACCTATCAAGAATTGGTAGATTTTTATAAGTCACATTATCACCCAAGTAATGCGGTATTTATGACTTTTGGCAATACGCCTGCATACGATTTACAAGAACAGTTTGAACAGTTGGCTTTGGCGAAATTTGAACAGGGCGAAACGTTGTATTCGAAGCCTGAGCGTCGTTTAGCTGCGCCAGTGGCAGTGACTGAAAGTTATGCAGTCGATGCAGAAGAACTCAAAGATAAAACTTATCATGTTTTGGCGTGGTTATTGCCTGAAGCAAGCGATATTAAATTACGCTTAGGTATGCGTTTGGTTGAAGGTGTTTTACTTGAAAATTCTGCATCACCACTGCGTCATTATTTGGAAACTTGGGCGCATGCACAATCTACAGGGCCATTGACGGGCGTGGATGATTCCAACTTTGAAATGACCTTCTTCTGTGGTGTGCAAGGTTCTAACCCTGAACATGCAGCAGAATTTCAGGCGGGCGTTTTAAAAGTTTTACAAGACGTGGCTGCACAGCCTGTGGATACGGCATTGGTCGATGCAATTTTGCATCAAATTGAATTGCATCAGCGTGAAATTAATGGCGATGGTATGCCATACGGGTTGAGCTTGATTTTAAATGGTTTAAGCAGTGCAATTCACCACAATGACCCAATTCAGGTGTGGGATGTAGATACTGCGATTGAGCAAGTCAAAGAAGAACTTAAAGATCCAATGTGGTTATCACGGCTAATTCAGACGCATTTAATTGATAACCCGCACCGTGTTCAAATGACTTTGGTTCCAGATGCAGAAAAATCGGCCAAAGATGCTGCACTTGAAAAAGCACGTCTGGCTGAGATAGGCGCACAACTCACAGATGAGCAAAAAGCAGAAATCGTCGCGCAAACGGAAGCTTTAAAAGTCCGTCAAGATACGCCAGATGATTTGAATTTATTGCCAAAAGTTGGTTTGGAAGATGTGCCTGCAGCTTTGCATATTGTGCAGGGTGAGTTGCGTGAAATTATCAGTAACCGCATTGATTATCCTTTAAATTTATATCATGCAGGAACCAATGGAATTTACTATCAGCAAGTATTGATTCAAATTCCTGATGAAATTGTTCAATCGCCATATTTTAATTTGCTGTCTATTTTGATGGGCGAAGTGGGTGCAGGTGAATACGACTATTTAGAATTACAACAGCTACAAACCGCAGTCAGCGGTGGTTTGGGCATGGGCGCATCTTTACGCTCTAAAGTCGATGACAAAAATCAGATCAGTGCATGGCTCACTTTAACCACTAAGTCTTTGGTGAATAATCTTGAAGCCATCCGCTTGCTGAAACTGGCATTTGAGCAATTACGTTTTGATGAAAAAGACCGTATTATCGAGCTATTACAACAACGTAAAACCCGTTGGCAGTCGCGTTTGTCGGGTTCGGGGCACAGTTATGCCATGCAAATTGCAGGACGTCATCACAGTGCTTTGGCACAGCGCGATTACAACAACACAGGTTTGGGCGCATTAAATTGGTTGGCAGACTTGGTTGCTAAAATTGAAAAAGATGCAGCGGAATACGAGAAACTGATTGCTGAATTGCAATTGATCCACCATAAATTACTGCAAGCACCTAAACAATTTTTGTTGGTATGTGAAGAACATCAATCTGACCGTTTGGTCGAAGAAGTTCAAGAAGTTTGGGATAAACTTACTGTTGCAGAAAATCCTGCTGCTTTAACTCAAGTTCCTGTAGATGATTCAGCGCAAGATCAAGCATGGTTGATTCAAGCCAATGTGCAATTCTGTGCAGCAGCGTATCCTGCGGTGGAAGTGTCGCATCCTGATGCTGCACCTTTGATGGTATTGGCTGCATATTTGCGCAATGGTTTCTTACACAGCGCAATCCGTGAAAAAGGCGGCGCTTACGGTGGCGGTGCAAGCTACGATGGCAATGCATGTTCATTCCGTTTCTATAGTTATCGTGACCCACGCTTGGCAGAAACTTTTGCAGACTTTGAAGCGAGTATTGATTGGTTATTTAATGCAGAGCAGTTGCCGCATCAACTAGAAGAAGCGATTTTAGGTTTGATTGCCAGCATGGATAAACCGGGTTCGCCTGCAGGTGAAGCGATTACTGCATGTTATGCATTATTGCACGCGCGTACACCCGCATTCCGCACAGTTTTGCGAGAGCGTTTATTGGCGGTTACTTTAGACGATTTAAAACGTGTTGCGGAGCAATATTTGCGTCAGCAGCAAGCATCTAAAGCCGTAGTCGCACCTGTGTCAAAACGTGAAGCATTGCTCGAACTTGGTTTTGAAATTAAACAAGTGAACTGATACGTGAAATAACAACGAAAACTTAGGGGGATTTATGAGCGCGTTCAAACTGTTTGAACGCACAGGACTGTCGCTGAGTGTTGCCGCACTCAGCACTGTGTTTGTGGCGAAAACCTATGCACAAGACCCAGCTAGCTTAGTTGCACCTGCAACACCTGAAGCCTGTGTGGCTTTAGAGTCAAATGCTGATCGTTTGGTGTGTTACGATGCTCTGTTTAAAACTCCTGAAGCAGAAAAAACAGCGCTGATTAGCGAACGTCAAGCCGCTCAGGCACTTGCTCCTGCACCTGAAACTGTGAAAGAAAAAATTGCAGTGGGTGTGAGTAATTTATTTTCATTTGATGTACCAAAGCTTGATCCGAATGTATCTTTACTGGATAAGCGCTGGGAGCTTTCACCCGATAGCAAATTAGGCACATGGAATTTACGTGCTTATCAACCTGTGTATTTGATGCCTACTTTTTGGACGTCCGATAAAAATGAACGTCCACAAAGCTTGAATGAGCAAAATACCGTTCCCGTGGGTAAGGAGCAAAACCTGACCTCAATGGAAACCAAATTTCAGCTGTCTTTAAAAACCAAAGCGGTAGAAAATCTGTTGGGTGATAACGGTGATGTGTGGCTAGGTTATACCCAGTCATCACGTTGGCAGGTTTATAATGGTGATGAGTCACGTCCATTTCGTGAAACCAATTATGAGCCTGAAGCCAGTTTGATGTTCCGCACCAACTATACACTTATGGGGCTGCATGGTCGTTTATTGGGTGTGACGTTGAACCATCAATCCAATGGTCGTTCTGATCCATTATCACGCAGTTGGAATCGGGTGATTTTTAATTTAGGTTTTGAAAAAGACAATTTTGCCTTGATGTTACGTCCGTGGTATCGCATTGAAGAAGACCGCAGCGATGACAATAACCCTGAAATTAAAAATTATATCGGGCGTGGTGACATGTTGGCATTTTATCGCTGGAAAGAGCATGACTTTTCTTTGATGTTGCGTCATAGCCTAAAAGGTGGTGATGACTCGCACGGTGCGGCACAGTTTGATTGGGTTTTCCCGATTAGTGGTAAGTTACGTGGTCATTTCCAATTATTCGATGGTTATGGCGAAAGCTTAATTGACTATAATCACCGTGCAACCTATGTAGGTTTAGGTGTTTCATTAATGAATTGGTTTTAATGACCTAGCATTGATTTAAAAAGTTTTAACTGAATTTAAAACGCCAATCTTGAAGATTGGCGTTTGTTTTTGAAGTCGGATCGTATCCAGCTTTTATCCAACTTGAATATCTGCGGTTGGATGTTTAAGTCGGCTTTTTTGTGGTGTGGCGATTAAATAAGCCAAAGTCAGCGGCCCTAAACGACCTGCAAACATCAACAACATTAAAATAATTAAGCTGGCAGGTTGTAATTCACCTGTAACACCACGGGATAAACCCACCGTGCACGCTGCAGATACAGCCTCAAACAACAGGTCTAAAAAATTCAGTTTCGGTTCAAGGGCAAGTAAGCTAAACAAACCGAGGCAAATTAACATACCTGTGATGCTGATCACCGCCAAAGCTTTAAAGGTGGTACGTTCAGGTACAGCATGATTAAACACACGCACCTCATCTGAACGTCTTAAAAAACTGATCACACTTAAAATGACAATAATAAATGTGCCAACTTTAATACCGCCTGCGGTACTAAGCGAACCACCACCAATAAACATCAGAAGCATGGTGAGCAAGGTCGAGCTATTTTGCATACTTGCGACATCTAGACTATTAAAGCCTGATGAGCGAGGAACGGTAGCGTGAAACCATGCATTGAGGGCTTGATCGCCAATACTCATGGCTGCAAGGGTATGTGGATTATTGGCTTCAATCGCCCAAATCAGCAGAAAGGCCACAAAGTTTAAACCAGCAATGGTCGATAAAATCAGCTTGCTATTGGGTGAGAGTTTTTTCCAGCGTTTGGCACGTTTAATATCCATGAGTACCACAAAACCAATACCGCCAATGATATACAGCATACTAATAGTTAAGGTAATCAGGTATTGATCTGCAAAACTCATTAAGCTATTGGGAAATAATGAAAATCCACCATTGTTAAAGGCTGAAACACTATAGAAAGCCGCATAGAAAAATGCATCGCTAAATGGATAATCCTGCATCCATGCCAAGGTTAAAATAACCGTGCCAATCCCTTCAAAAAACAATGAGTAGAGCAACACGCTTTTAATGGTCATCGACACTTTAGACAGGTTGGTTTGCCCAATGGTGTCTTGCGCCATGATTTGTTGTTTTAAACCAATTTTGGATGACAAACTTAAAACCGCTAAAATCGCAAAAGTCATAAAACCTAAGCCACCACATTGTAACAACAACATAATGACCATTTGCCCAAATACGGTATAAGCATCGCCAATATTCACTACAGACAATCCAGTGATCGTCACTGCAGATGTAGCAGTAAATAAGGCATTAATCCAACTCATCTCGCCATGATGGGAAATGGGCAGTTTCAGCAAGATTGTGCCAATGCTAATAAAGCTTAAAAAGCCCAGTGCCAAAAGACTGGGTGGGCTTAAATTGACAGTTTTGATTGGTTGTTTCGCTGTTTTTTTCATTCTGACTTAAATTGTTTAGATAAGCGTTTTAATGGTTCAAGTTGTCCTTCAACCACCAAAATATCATCTGTTTGTAGCATTAAATTGGATTCAAGCGTATAGAAAATCGTTTCGGCACGTTTAAACAGTAAAAGTTTAACTTCGGGTGCATGTGACATCAGACTATGAATGCGCGTGCCATGCAAGTTGTCTTTAATTTTTACTTTTACAATATAGTGGTTGTCGTTTAGGCTCATATAACGACTCACCATCGGATAACTCAGCGATTGCGCGATGCGAACGCCCATATCTTCTTCAGGGTGAATAATTTTACTTACGCCCAAATGGGTCAAAATCATGGTGTGCGCTTTACTTTTGGCTTTAACGTAAATTTTAGAAATACCCAAATTCTTTAAATTTAAGACACACAAAATACTGGCTTCAATATCTTCACCAATGGCGACCACCACTGCATCACAATTTTGAATATTCAGTTCTTCCAAAACGTGTTCATCGGTTGCATCGGCAATCACCGCATGGGTAATTTGATCGGCAATGTTTTCTACAAACTTTTTATTGCTATCAATCCCAATGACATCATGGTTGAGTTTGACCAATTGTGTCGCCACAGTTGCACCAAAGCTACCTAAACCAATGACAGCAAATTGTGCCATAGCATCATCCTGAAAAATTATATTATTCTTCCAATATTCTAAAATATTTTAGGGCTCTATACTGTAGCAATATGACTAAAAAACCGCTGAAATCAGCGGTTTTTTGCACTTATTGAGATGTGTGATCGGTTATTTTAAGAAACGCTGATAACCCAAGTTATTAGTAATCTCTTGGTATGGATAAGTGATCTTTTCCAAAGTTTCAATTAAACCATCTGGGTTCTGTTTGGCATCCGAAGCTTCTAAACCGACCAATACACGACCTTCCGCTGCACCGTGGTTACGGTAATGGAACAGGGTGATGTTATGGGTTGGGCCTAAGCGCTCCAAGAAAGTCAGTAATGCACCCGGACGCTCTGGAAATTCCACACGGAATAGACGTTCATTTTCAATATCGGCATGACCACCGACCAAATAACGAATGTGTAGTTTTGCTACTTCATCATCCGACAAATCATCAACATCGTACTGGGTTTTGAGTAACTCATAAATGTCGTGGCGTTCTTTTTCACCAGATTTTAAGCTGATGCCGACAAAGACTTGTGCAGCAGTAGCATCGCTGGCGCGGTAGTTAAACTCGGTGATATTACGACCTTGCAGCGCACGGCAGAAGTTAAGGAACGCACCTTTTTCTTCTGGAATGGTCACGGCAAAAATTGCTTCTTTATGTTCACCGAGTTCAGTACGTTCCGCAATATAGCGTAAACGGTCAAAGTTCATGTTTGCGCCACAGACAATTGACACAATATTTTTATTTTGCAATTGGTGTTGCTCGACATATTTTTTGATGCCTGCCAAAGCCATTGCACCTGAAGGTTCTACAATGCTGCGGTTTTCATCAAAGGTGTCTTTAATTGCCGCACAGATTTCATCGGTATTCACCAAAACTACATCGCGCTCAACAATTGGGCCTGATTGATCTGATTTTTGTAGTTGTAAAACTTCAAACGGTTTCTCACCAATTTGTGCGACAGCAGTACCATCGGCAAATAAACCCACTTGCGGCAAAATAACCCGTTCATTGGCTTCAAAAGCCGCTTTTAAGCAAGCCGATTCATCATATTCTACAGGAATGACTTTGACATGCGGTGCGACATCGCCCAAGTAGGCTGCAACACCTGCAATTAAACCGCCACCACCAACAGCAACGAAAACATATTCGACATCGCGCCATTGACGCAAAATTTCGTTGGCAATCGTACCTTGACCTGCCATGACCAATTCATCGTCATACGGTGGAATAAAAGTCATGCCTTCATCTTGGGCACGTTGAATTGCATATTTGTTGGCAACATCAAATGAGTCACCATGTAATACCACTTCGCCACCCAAGCGTTTTACCGCTTGTACTTTAATATCTGGCGTGGTTTTAGGCATAACGATAATGGCGCGAATGCCCAGTTTTTGCCCAGACAATGCTACACCTTGCGCATGGTTGCCTGCAGAGGCAGTAATTACACCACGTTCAAGTTGGTCTTTGGGTAATTGGCTAATACGGTTATACGCACCACGCAATTTAAAAGAGAATACAGGTTGTAAGTCTTCACGTTTAAAGCGAATGTTATTGTTCAGTTTTTCACTAATTCGTGGCGCTGCGTCGAGTGGGGTTTCGATTGCAACATCGTAGACCGTTGCTTGTAAAATTTGTCGAACCAAACGAGACAGCATGTTAATCTTCCATCTAACAGTTTAAAATAGGGGGTTATTGTAACAAACCCCTGCACATTTGCGCTGTAAAATCGGCAACAAATGTCAAAAATAGTTGAGTGAAGTCATGAGTCTGTATGCTACCCAAGATGAAAAGAAGCAAGCGGCTGCCAAAGCAGCATTAAAACATTTGCCTAAAGGCGGGATTTTGGGGGTAGGTACAGGCAGTACAGTCAATTTCCTGATTGATTTATTGCCTGAATTACAATTAGAAGCAGCTGTGGCAAGTTCTGAAGCGACTGCGGAGCGCTTAAAGAAACTTGGTATTGAAGTGGTCGATATGAACTCTGTGGGCAGTTTAGATGCTTATGTTGATGGTGCAGATGAAATTGACCGTCACATGCACATGATTAAAGGCGGCGGCGCAGCGTTGACCCGTGAAAAAATTGTGGCTTCTATTGCACGTAAGTTTATCTGTATTGTCGATGATTCAAAATGGGTAGAGCAGTTAGGACGTGAGTTTGCATTGCCAATCGAGGTCATTCCAATGGCTCGTTCTGCGGTAGCACGTAAAATTGTGGCTTTAGGTGGCGATCCTGCTTACCGTGAAGGTGTGGTAACTGATAACGGTAACGTGATTTTAGATATTTATAATTTAAATATTTTAAATGCGTTGGAATTAGAAAAAACCTTGAATGATATTCCGGGTGTTGTGACCAATGGTATTTTTGCCATCAATAAAGCAGATATTGCAATTGTAGCGACCAATAACGGCATTGAAGAACGTACTGCGGTTTAATTCGTCTCCCAAGTCCCTTGTTTTTAATGGGGAACTTTTCTTCCTCCTTTATTAAAGGAGGGGTCGGGGAGGATTTAATAAAAGAACAACAATGACATTATCCGACTTACCTGAAATTCAAATCACACCACATGCAAAAGCAACACGTTTACGTTTGCGTGTCGAGCCGCATCAAATTCGCTTAACTGTACCGAAATATTGTACTCAGCGACAAATTCAGGATTTTTTGCAGCAATCTGAACAGTGGATGATTGAAACTTGGCATAAACAGCAGGCGCAGCAAGGACTTGTGCAGCGTGAATTGCCAAATCAGTTATCACTTTTTAATTTGGCTAAGCCTTTAAATATTCATTATCAAACACAAAAACACAGTTTTATTTTAGATTTAAAACAGCATTGCCTATGGGTTAGTGACCGCCAACCTGCGGCATATTTAAAAGCCTTTGTTATTGCTTATGCCAAACAAATGTTGCCGATATATTTGCAAACAGTCAGTCATGAAATTGCTTTGCCATTTAAACAGTGCGCAATTCGTCAACCGAAAACCCGTTGGGGCAGTTGCAGTACGCAACAGCATATTATGCTCAATAGCGCCTTGGTGTTGTTTCCTGAACAAATTGTGCGATATGTTGCTGTGCATGAGTTGGCGCATACACGACATTTTGATCATAGTCCTGCATTTTGGGTTGAAGTACAACGGCATGATGCGCACTATTTGCAGCATCGCAAGCAGTTAAAAACAACGTCTTTGCCTTGGTGGTGGTATCAATAAAAAAGCCAACACCCACATGATAAGACTACAATGCAAAGGTGTTGCACGTATTGACTACAATCCAAATCATCTTTTATAAAATCAACAGAATAAAGAAAAGCCCCAAAACCCTAGTAAAACAGTTCAGAAAACCAAAACTTCCTGTCATACTATAGCGTTAGCTTAAACATGCTTTTGAATTGAGGTAATGCACGTGATTTCAGTTGGTATTGTCGGTGGTACAGGTTATACAGGCGTTGAATTATTGCGTCTTTTGCTACGACACCCAAATGTGAAAGTAAATGTACTGACTTCACGTACAGAAGCGGGTCGCCGTGTAGATGATATGTTCCCAAGCCTGCGTGGACACACAGACCTGTGCTACTCAGATTTAAACATCGAAGAATTAAAACAGTGTGATGTGGTGTTCTTTGCTACACCGCACGGCGTTGCAATGCAACATGCTGCGGAGCTTGTTGCAGCCAACACCAAAGTGGTCGATTTAGCAGCAGATTTCCGTTTGCAAGATTTAGCACAGTTTGAAAAATGGTATGGCATGCAACATGCTTGCCCAGACATTTTAAAAGATTCAGTTTATGGCTTGTCTGAACTCAACCGTGAGCAAATTAAACACGCACAGGTGATTGGTAACCCAGGGTGTTATCCAACCACAGTGCAACTTGGTTTAGCGCCATTATTTAAACAAGCTGAAGCTTTAGTGAAACCTGAAAGTATTATTATTGATGCAAAATCGGGTGTATCTGGTGCAGGGCGTAAAGCCAGTTTGGGCATGATTTACTCTGAAAATGCCGACAACTTTAAGGCTTATGGCGTTGCGGGGCATCGTCATCATCCAGAAATTGTAGAAGCATTGGAAAATATTTCGGGTCAAAAAGATGTGTTTAATCACATTGTGTTTGTACCGCATTTAGTACCTATGATTCGCGGTATGCTCAGCACCATTTATGTAGATTTAACTGATGCAGGTGATGCAGCAGATTTACAAAGCCTGTATGAGCAGTTTTATGCCAATGAACAGTTTGTAGATGTCATGCCAGCCAACAGTTCACCAGAAACACGCTCAGTACGTGGCGCTAACCAGTTGCGTATCGCATTGTATAAGCCACAACCGAAAAAATTAGTACTTTTGGTGGCACAAGATAACTTGGTGAAAGGTGCAGCAGGGCAAGCAGTACAAAATATGAACCTCATGTTTGGTTTTGCAGAACATGCAGGACTTGAGGTGATTGGTTTATTACCATAAGAACACGTTTTTCAACTTCACACACATTTAGATTTCGATTTAAATGTGTGTTTTGAATGAATCAAAACAAGAGATGACGATGCATAACACCGATACAGAAACCACGTCACAGTCGAATTCAAGCATGACACCCTCATCTACACCGCCAGAAAAAAAGCCATTTCTTGAAAGCAATGCGCCTTTGGCAATTGGTGCTGCCATTTTAATTTTAGGTAGTGGCTTTTTGGGCTATTCAGTCGGGCATCGTCAGGGCTTAACTGTGGTTGGTTACGATGCCGATGCAGAACAACTGATTGAAGTGGTGCAAGAACAAAAAACGCGTTTGGAAAGTCTGAATAAGAGCTTAAATGCTGCGGTTCAAGAACGCGATGTTGCGGTCAGTAACTCCAATGATTTGTATCAAGCTTTCACTCAAGCAACTGAAGATAAGCAACGTACTGAAGGCATGAGTGCGATTTATCGTGAAGTTTTGCGTCAACGTGGTGGTTTAAGCCTGACCGTGCAAAATCTTGGGGTGAAACCATTACCAGACAATGCTTATGAATATCAGGTCGATTTGGTACAAGTGAGTCCAAACAAGCGACGTGCAAGTGGTACGGTAGAACTGCGTTTAATTCAAGGCACAGAAGTGCTGGTTGTTCCGATGGAAGACAGCAATTTTAATTTTGATAATTATGAGCGTTTAACAGGGCGCTGGAGCATGCCTAAAGGCTTTAATCCAGACTTTATTGAAGTCCGTTTAAATGGCGCAACTCCTGTGATTAAACGCTTCAGTTGGAGCAAAGGCAAAGCCGTGGAGGCAGATTCTGCCTTTATTTCTGAAATTCCACAAGCAGAAGCTAGCGCTCAATAATGTGTGATATGTAAAACTTATGCGAACCCAAAAAAGATCCATCTGTTTAAATGAAATTAAAACCACTTTTCATCAATCTGGCTATGTCGATTGGCATTTAACCCCGCGTTTAAGTGTGGATGATGCAGGACATGAAGATGATGGTGATATTGCGGTACAAACTGCGCCGCCACAATTAAAACGCCCACCTTTATATGTTGTCGTTTTAATGAACGATGATTACACCCCAATGGACTTTGTAATTGAAATTTTACAACAATATTTTGCAATGAATCTTGACCAAGCGACTCAAGTAATGCTAACTGTACACTATGAAGGAAAAGGTGTCGCAGGGGTCTATCCGCGGGATATTGCGGAAACGAAAGCGAACCAAGTCAATAATTACGCTCGATCACAAGGTCATCCATTACTTTGTCAGATTGAGCCTAAAGATTAAGGGGGTTACATGCTCAGTCGTCAATTAGAAGTATCACTACGTTTGGCTGTTAGCATGGCTCGTCAAAAGAGACACGAGTTTCTAACGGTTGAACATTTATTATTGGCTTTATTAGACAATGATTCGGCAGTCAATGCACTCAAGGCGTGTGGTGCAGATGTTATTGTGCTGCGTAAAGAACTCGAAGAATATGTAGAACAACATACCCCTAAACTTGCTGAAAATAACGATCAGGCGCCGCACCCGACCGAAAGTTTTGATCGCATTTTGCAGCGTGGTATTTTCCATGTGCAATCTAGCGGTGGTGACCGTACGGTTGAAGGCGCAGATATTTTAGTGGCAATGTACTCTGAACGTGATTCATTTGCCGTGTATCTACTCAAGCGTCATCAAATTAACCGTTTGACCTTAACGCAATACTTATCGCACGGTACACGTAAAGACGAAACGCAAGCGGAAGAAGAGGTTGAAGAATTAGATAGCGAAAGTTCAAGCTCTGCCAATGCTGGCCCGTTAGAGCTTTACACGCTAAATTTGAATACTGAAGCGCAAAAGGGTAAAACCGATCCGTTAATTGGGCGTGAAAAAGAAATTGAGCGTGCTGCACAAATTCTATGCCGTCGTCGTAAGAACAACCCATTGTTGGTGGGTGATCCAGGCGTGGGTAAAACCTCTATTGCCGAAGGTCTGGCGTGGCTGATTGTGAATGGTAAAGCGCCAAAACCACTCGAAAATGCCGAAGTATATAGTTTGGATATCGGTGCGTTGGTAGCGGGTACAAAATACCGTGGTGACTTTGAAAAGCGTTTAAAACAACTGTTAAATGCCTTGAAAAAGAAACCTGATGCCATTTTATTTATTGACGAAATCCACATGATTATTGGTGCAGGCTCAAGCATGGGCAGCACTATGGATGCATCAAATTTAATTAAACCTGCGTTGGCAAATGGTACTTTGCGTTGCATTGGCTCGACGACATTCCAAGAATATCGTCAGGTATTTGAAAAAGACCATGCACTTTCACGCCGTTTCCAAAAAATTGATGTGAATGAGCCTTCAATTTCAGAAACGATTGATATTTTACGTGGTTTAAAATCGAAATTTGAAGAATTTCACCATGTTAAATATGATGATAAAGCATTGGTGTCTGCGGTAGAGTTATCGGCCAAATTTATCAATGACCGTTTCTTGCCAGACAAAGCTATTGATGTGATTGATGAAGCAGGTGCGCAGCGCCGTTTAAGAGCTGAGCAAGATGATACTTTAATCACAGTAGAAAACATTGAAGATATCGTCTCTAAAATTGCACGTATTCCACCTAAAACCGTATCGAAAGATGACAAGACTGTACTTGAACATCTTGAGCGTGATTTAAAACGTGTGGTCTTTGGTCAAGATGAAGCTATTGAAGCGTTAGCATCAGCAATTAAACTGTCACGTGCTGGTTTAAAAACACCAGACAAACCAGTGGGTAGTTTTGTATTTGCTGGCCCGACAGGCGTTGGTAAAACCGAAGTTACCAAGCAGTTGGCAAAACTGTTGGGTGTGGAATTGGTTCGCTTTGATATGTCTGAGTACATGGAGCGCCATGCCGTTTCACGTTTAATTGGTGCACCTCCAGGCTATGTCGGTTTTGATCAGGGAGGCTTACTCACCGATGCGATTCATAAAAATCCGCATTGTGTGTTGTTGTTGGATGAAATTGAAAAAGCGCATCCTGATGTATTTAACCTATTGCTGCAAATTATGGATCATGGTTCATTGACCGATAATAATGGTCGTAAATCAGACTTCCGTAATGTGATTTTGGTTCTGACCACTAATATTGGTGCGGAAAGTATTTCCCGCGTGAGCATTGGTTTCATGGATCAAGACAACAGTAATGACAACCAAGAAGCGATGAAAAAAGCCTTCTCACCTGAGTTCCGTAACCGTTTGGATGGGGTCATTCAATTTAAAGCTTTACCTACTACAGTAATTGAAAATGTAGTGGATAAATTCTTGACTGAATTACAAGCGCAGTTGGATGATAAAAAAGTCATTCTTGAGGTTGATCAAGATGCGCGTGAATGGATGGCTGAGCATGGATATGATCGCTTAATGGGCGCACGTCCAATGCAACGTCTGATTCAGGAACACTTGAAAAAGCCATTGGCAGAAATGATTCTGTTTGGTGAACTTGCAGAACAGGGCGGTAATGTGGCTGTTTCTGTGAAGAAAGAGAACGGTAAGGCAGTCGGTTTGAAACTTGAAGTCTTTGAAGATCAAACGGCTGAACTAGCCTAATCAATCCTTATTTGAATTTTGAAAATAACCCATGTTGAACATGGGTTATTTTTTATGAATTCGCAGATGCGTGAACTTGAATCGTTACTGCTAAAAGAGAGACCACACAGGATTTATGGATTTTCAGATCACTAAAATTGCCAGCACAACGTTCTTGTTTTTTGTTACGGCAGTTATGGAAATATTAGGCTGTTATTTTCCTTATTTGATTTTAAATCAGGGGAAATCACAGTGGTTATGGCTGCCAACAATTTTAGCCTTAGCGGCTTTTGTGTGGTTATTGACTCTACATCCTGCGGCATCGGGGCGAATTTATGCGGCTTATGGTGGTATTTATATTTGTACAGCCTTGATTTGGTTAAAGTATGTAGATCAAGTCAATTTAACACGTTGGGATATGTTCGGTGGAATGATAGTAGTTTTAGGCGCATTGATCATTATTTTACAACCGCAAGGTTTAATACGTTAGGTTATATTTGGGTTTACGCATTAAACCTTAGGCATTAAATCTTAAAGCTGAGGTTGTTTTAGTTTTAAATACAGTTCAGTCTGCTTTAAATTGGCACTCGCTATTTGCCAATTGCACATTAAACTGGGTTTTTTCTGCACTGAGTTTTAAGTTCAATACATAGGGATTTACCCGTTGGAACTGATGCTCAAAAATAGATTCACAATTATGAATTAAGTTTTGTTTAATCATATTTTTGACATTGTTATAACCCGTACTTTCTACAAACTGCGTGAAGTCAGGTGAAATAATCATGCCACGAATATTGATTTGTTTGTCTGTCGCCGTACTTTGTTCAATCACTGTATTTTGATCGACCTGATAAGGCATAGTACGAGAATCTTCATCACTAATGACATCTAAAATTTCATTTAAAGCGACGATATTTTGAATTTTATAATCTGCACTTAGAATCTTTTGTTGGACTAAATATTGATCTAATTCACTGGCTTTGGCATAGAGTGAAGCACTCGCGATCAGTGTAGTAGTGCACAGCGTAATTGTGGCAAGTGTTTTATCAATCATATTGTTTATCTAGGCTCTTTTAGAAATTTTAGAAAAATAGACCATAACTCAAGATTATAGCGAGCCAAATAAAAAAACAGCACCTTTTGGTGCTGTTTGTAACAAAACTCATCAAAGTTTTGCGAATATTTAAGACGGGTTTTAAAGCTTAGTCTTTTTTAAGATTTTCATTCAATAAAAACTCAACCAATGCTTTTTGAGCATGTAAGCGATTTTCTGCTTCATCCCACACTACAGCATTTTTGTGATCGAGCATATTTTCAGAAATTTCTTCACCACGGTGCGCAGGTAAGCAGTGCATAAATAAACAATCAGGATGTGCTAAATCCATCAGGCGTTCATTCACTTGATAGTCTGCAAACGCTTTTTCACGAATTTTTTGTTCTTCTTCCTGTCCCATGCTTGCCCAAACATCGGTCACAATCAGATCAGCATTCACTGCTGCATCCTCAGCAGAATCGACCAATTCTACGCAGTGTGCAAATTCAGACAGGAAGCGCTGTTCTGGCTCATAACCTTTCGGTGTCGCAATTTTTAAATTAAAGCCCCACATGTGTGCTGCTTCAATATATGAGTTACACATATTGTTGCCATCACCAATCCACGCCACAGTTTTACCTTCAATTGAACCACGGTGTTCAACATAGGTTTGCATGTCTGCAAGGAGTTGGCATGGGTGATGATCGTCAGTTAAGGCATTGATCACAGGAACTTTAGAGTAAGAAGCAAAGCGTTCTACAATGTCGTGACCAAAGGTACGAATCATCACAATGTCAAGCATACTTGAAATGACGCGTGCAGAATCTTCAATTGGCTCACCGCGACCTAATTGTGTGTCACGTGATGATAAGAAGATCGCGCTACCACCAAACTGACTCATGCCAGCTTCAAACGATACACGGGTTCGGGTGCTGGATTTTTCAAAAATCATACCCATGACTTTGCCAGGAAAAGGCTGGAAAACTTCATTGTTATGCTGTTTACGCTTAAGCTCAATGGCGCGTTGCAAAATTTGATTCAGTTCTAAAGTCGATAAATCGCGTAATGTTAGAAAGTGACGTAGAGCCATTCGTTACTCCACAATAATTGCTGAATGAGAAAAAACAACAATTAGTTGTTGGTTGGTTAAGTGAAAAAGGGAATCGGCTAATATACTATAGGATGCAGAAATTGCAAAAAACTAAGCTTTTTGATGAGCGTCTAGAAAGCGATCTACACAATAACTTACATAATTGGTTGTTTCTTGTTCTGTTTCTTGTTTTGGAATACCCATGATGATACGCCATTCAAAATTTCTTAAAATACCGAAATACAGTTGTGCAGAATAAATAGGCTGTTCACAGCAAATTAAACCTTGCTGACTGGCATGTTCCAATACTTTGGCAATACAAAGTTGCACATGCAAAGGGCCGCGCTCATGTATGTGTAAGGCAATATCAGGATTGCGCTGACTTTGCTCTAATACCAGACGCATAAAGGCTGCATTTTCTGGTTCCAAAATATGATGATAAAAATTCAATAAGGTTTGAATCAAATAACCACGTAAATTTGAATCAATTTGTTCAAAGGGAATGTGAATATCCTGAAAAAATTTATCACGGCGATAATCACAAATAGCTTTGAATAACCCTTCTTTATTGCCAAAGTATTTATAGATCGACGCTTTAGAACCGCCTGCGTGTTGCACAATATCATCTAAGGATACGGCATCGTAACCACACTCTAAAAATAGCTCAGTTGCACTGACTAATAACGCTACACATCGCTCATGACCACGCTTGGTTGGTGGTATATCTTTACCTAAAGGAGCGAAATGGGCGAGTTCGTGCATATTGAGTAAAAAATCATCAATTAAATAGAAGGGAGATTGTCATTATAACAAATATATGTACAGCGTGCTGTGTCGAAGTGTACTTGCACATGGCATGATTTGAGCTGAAAAAGCCATATTTTTAGAAAATAGTTTAAATTTTGCTTATTTAGTGTACTAAAAAGCTGTGTTTATCAAAAATAAAGAATAACCAACATCACGAAAATTTATTGTGCAATAAATTTGAAAATTATTTGACTAAAGTTTTAGAGTATAGATTCTAAAAAGCCATGGCGTGATCTCGCATTCTCGATATACTCGAATCTCGAAAAATATAGTAAGAAAAGCGGAAAGGAAGATGACAGAACAAACATCTGCGGGCTTAAGATTCAGACAAGCCTTGGAAGTCGAAAAGCCATTACAAATTATCGGCACGGTAAATGCTTATGCTGCCATGATGGCAAAACAAGTGGGCTATAAAGCCATTTATTTATCTGGTGCAGGTGTTGCCAACTATTCTTACGGTTTACCTGACTTGGGCATGACCAGTTTAGACAACGTCTTGGAAGATGTACGTCGTATTACTGAGCGTGTTGATACACCATTATTGGTGGATATTGACACAGGTTGGGGCGGTGCATTCAATATTGCCCGCAGTATTAAACAAATGATTGCTGCGGGTGCTGCTGCAGTTCATATTGAAGATCAGGTTGCACAAAAGCGTTGTGGACATCGTCCAAACAAAGAAATTGTAACCCAGCAAGAAATGGTTGATCGTATTAAAGCGGCTGTTGATGCGAAAACCGATTCAAACTTTGTAGTCATGGCACGTACTGATGCCTTGCAAAAAGAAGGTTTACAGGCGGTTATTGACCGTGCTTGCGCATGTGTGGAAGCGGGTGCAGATGCAATTTTTGCAGAAGCTATGACTGATATTACCATGTATAAAACTGTATGTGATGCCGTAGGTGTACCTGTATTGGCAAACATTACCGAGTTTGGTGATACCCCTTATTACACCACTGAAGAATTGGCTGAGCAGGGCATTCGCATGGTGTTGTATCCACTTTCACCAACTCGTGCTATGCAAAAAGCAGCACTTGAAGTGATGCAATCCATTCGTAAAGATGGCACGCAAGTGAATGTCTTAGACAAAATGCAACAACGTAAAGAATTATACGAATTCCTTGATTATCATACTTTTGAAAATACATTAGACAAGCTGTTCAAACAGGAGAATTAAAAAAATGGCTGAAGGAAAAGTACTCACAGGCGCAGGATTGCGTGGACAAGTGGCAGGTAAAACCTCACTCTCAACTGTTGGTAAAAGTGGCGCAGGCTTAACTTACCGTGGTTATGATGTGCAAGACTTGGCAGAAAACTGTCAGTTTGAAGAAGTTGCATACTTGATTTTCTTTGGTGAATTGCCGACTTCAGAGCAATTGGCTGCCTATAAAGCAAAATTGAAATCTTTACGTGCATTGCCTCAAGCACTCAAAGAAGTGCTTGAGCGTATTCCTGCAGATTCACACCCAATGGATGTGATGCGTACAGGTGTTTCAATGCTAGGTAACTTAGAAACCGAACAGTCATTTGAACAGCAACAAGATGTAGCAGACCGCATCTTGGCGACTTTGCCAGCTATTATTTGCTACTGGTATCGTTATAGCCACGATGGCGTGCGTATTGAAGAAAATACGGATGATGATTCAATTGGCGCACAATTCCTGCATTTATTACGTGGTGAAAAACCAAATGAATTGCATGAACAAGTCATGAATGTGTCATTAATTTTGTATGCAGAGCATGAGTTCAACGCATCAACATTTACAGCACGTGTTTGCGCATCAACTTTGTCTGACATGCATTCATGTATTACAGGCGCGATTGGTTCATTACGTGGCCCATTACACGGTGGCGCGAATGAAGCAGCGATGGAAATGATTGAAAATTGGACATCGCCAGAAGAAGCTGAACGTGAAATGCTAGGCAAGTTGGAACGTAAAGAAAAGATCATGGGCTTTGGTCATGCGATTTATAAAGACAATGATCCACGTAACGGCATCATCAAAATCTGGTCTGAGCGTTTAGCGCAAGATGTAGGTGATACAGTACTTTATCCTGTATCGGTGCGTTGTGAAGAAGTGATGTGGCGTGAGAAGAAATTATTCTGTAATGCTGACTTCTTCCATGCGTCTGCGTATCACTTTATGGGTATTGCGACCAAACTATTTACACCAATCTTTGTGATGAGCCGTGTAACAGGTTGGGCAGCACACGTGATGGAACAGCGTGCAGATAACCGTATTATCCGCCCAAGTGCAGATTATACAGGCCCAGAATTGCGTAAAGTTGTACCAATTGCAGAGCGTTCGGCTGCTTAATTGGTTGTCTAAAAAGCTGTACCGTGCATGAACATCATGTGATGCAGCAGTTTAGGCTGAAGATAAGGTTTCATTGTTAAGCAATGGAACCTTATTTTTTTTGAGGTTTGGATGAGGGTAGTCAAAAATACAATGAGTAATTATTGAAGCGTTAGAGAATTAAAAAAGATCGGGCGTACGATAGCGCATTTTTAAATATTTGATCATAAAAGAAGGTTGTTGTATTTTGTTTCTTAAGGTTGTAAATGGTTGCATGATTGGCTAAAATTTATTCCATAATTAATATGAGGAAAAAGCAATGTCACATGTAGCAGTTAAAATAGACAGCGATATTGTTGAATCAGCAAAGATTTACGGGATGGCTGAAAGTAGAAGTGCAACTAAACAAATTGAGTACTGGGCTAAAATTGGAAAAATCGCACAAGACAATCCCGATTTAACTTTTCAAGATATAGCAGATTTGTTGCTTAGTATGGCGCATGTCAAAGCAGGGAATACAACACCATATAGCTTTGGTTGAGTTCAATGAATATACAACAAACTCCCCTATTTGAACGGACAGTGAAAAAACTAACCAAGCAGCAGAAAAAAGATGTTGATAATGCCGTAATAACCGTTTGGAATAATCCTGATATCGGAGAAGCTAAAGTGGGGGATTTAGCAGGAGTATTTGTTTATAAATTTAAAATGGACAAACAGCTTGTGCTACTGGCTTACTCTGTGAGTGATGACGAAATCATGACACTCTATCTTTTAAAATTGGGCAGTCATGAGAATTTTTATAGAGACTTAAAAAGATAGGTTTACTTCAGGGTGCAGTACAAGTGTTTGTATCTTGCATTAGATCAATCAGGTCTTGAGCGACTAACAGAGTGAGCTGTTCTAGTCGTTGTAATGGATTGCCATCTAAAAAATATTTGTACTGAAAAGTTTGCTGCTGATAATGAATGGCGATAAAAAATGTCCCTACAGGTTTTTCTGGTGTGGCACTGCCGCCTGGTTTCAGTAACCCTGTGCATGCCACAATAAAATCTGCATGTTGAAATAGTTTTTTGCCTTGAACTGCCATGGCTTGTGTGACTTCTGCGGATTCAGCGGTATAGGTGGCAATTAAGTCACTATTCACATGCAAAATCTCACGTTTAATGCTTGGGTCGTAACTGACTAATCCACCAAGTAAAATATTGGCACCGCTATTTTTATAAATAGAAAACTGACTACATAAGTAACCTGAGCTGGCACTTTCAATAAAAGCCACAGTCTGTTGGCGTTGTTCAAGTATGGCACAGCATTGTTTGAGCATGATAAATCTGCAAGTGAATAGAATAAGTTGCTCAAGTGTACTGAATTTTGTCGACTTGTGCGAAAAAACATCAAAAAGTGAAATGCTAAAATAAGAATGTTCACGATTTAACTGCCTATAAATACAGCAAAATTTACAATTATAGGTTTAATCGTGGCATGAACGGTGATACAAATAAAAGTAAAGCAAAAAGTAATAAAAAGGATGCTGTGATGAAAACAACGGTGAAATATATCGTTTTAAAAAGTTTGGACTATCAACTTGGTACATCATTATTTGAGGATGAAATTGATGCTGATGCACAATATTTTGACCAAATTCCAAGCATTATTGAATATCAAAACTTGCGCTTTAAAGTCGTGAGTAAAGAACAAAAGCGTTTACAACTGATTGAGGAAAATGAGGAGCATCAAACCATCATTGTCAGAGTTTTGGTGATTTAAAGTCATTTCAATCTAGATTAGTCAGAGCTTCAATATAACAGCAGAATGATTGAGCATCAGTGGAGCGTATCGAAGTTGGTGTTTTTTTAGTCACTGGATGCAAAAAATTGTATTTCACATTACAAGAAAAAATTGAAGAATTGATTAAAAATGCTAACTACGTCACATATTTGTGTTGGTATTTTTGTAGATTAGCATTTTTCAAACGGGCTGTAATGGCTTAAATAAGCTTATGTTTTTTAGATCAATTTTTATTTTAACAGACTGATAATTGAGATAGAGAGAAAATTAATTAAAATATCTTAAAAATATAATCATGACAGATAGAACAAAATATAATTGAATTTTAACGTATTTTTTGAATGCGTGTTACATTTTGGTTTTTATTATATTGTTAAATAATAAAGTGTTTTTCTTAGATAAAATTAAAAAAAACAGTGTATTTTCTTTACTGGAATTGAGCATTTTTGTTATTGCTGTGTATAGTCCTTGCATCTCACAATAGTGAGGAAGTTTAAAGGGGCTAAATATAATGAATCATAATGCAATTATCATGATGACGCTGATCATTTTAGCTGTGGGATTTTCTCTAGGCATTTATGTGTATTTTGAACAAAAGAGAAAGCAAAATGAAGAAATTCAGCTGATCATTACAGAAGCAAGACAGGGTCTAGTAGAGTTAGATCGGAAATAATAATCTAGGTGTAAATCGTATACTTCGATGCGGATCCAATGGGATATGTTAAAGGTGAAAAATAGACTTAAAAAAGTAATTTTATGCCACTGTTTGTCGGTCAGATGACGATAAAATAAATGAACGAAACATAGCTGTAGTTTCTTAGTTTTCCCACATTCCCATGTGGGATTTTTTTTGTCTAAAATTTAGACTAGCGCAGTATTTATTAAGATAAGTCATTATTTTTATGTACAAAAGTGACCTTTATTATAAAGATCAAAATAAGGCGAATTGTATAAAAAAACTATTAAAATTCGATTTGTTTTTCAGCATTTAGATGCATAAAAAATTTACCGTTGATAAAAAAATCACACCACTTTGTAGAAATGTTATAACATAACAACAGATTGTATTGGGGGATTTTTAAATGCGTTTGACGCTACTCGGCTTATCCATTTTTTATATGATGCATACAGCTCATGCTGAAACAACTGTACTTGAAATCATAAGCTTGCAGGCACAACAAGAAAACTCAGACCATGTTGTGGGAAAAGAAAAAATTCAAACGGCAAATACTTTGGGAGATGCTTTAAAGCATTTATCGGGTGTACAAAGCAGTGCTTTTGGGCCACATGCAGGTACGCCAGTCATTCGTAGTTTGAGCGGGCATCGTGTTGGTGTAATGGAAAATGGATTAAGTATTCAAGGTTTAAATACCATGAGTGGTGATATAGCCATTCCGTTTGATTCTTTATTCAGCCAAAACATCACTGTAAATAAATGGTCGGATGTAGTGAGACATGGTGGGCAGGCAATTGGTGGGAGTGTTGATATTGATACAGGTTTAATACCCAAAGAAATTGCCAACAAATTAGATTATATGGAAGTTGTTTTGCGTAAAGGATTCAATCAGTTTGATGCAAAAGACATGCGTATAGAATTGAATAATCAAAAAAACTGGGCAACCACGTTGCAATTTTCGCAGCAGGAAATAGATGTGTATGATATTCCTGGCGCAAGTAAGGCGGCTGTGTGTGAAACGCAAGTATTTGGTGAGCGTGGTGGGGTAAACACAGGTTTAGCCAGCCAGTGTCAAAAAGATACTCGTATCGAAAAAATATTTAATACGCGTTATCAACCTTATTTAAATAATTATGTGCTTGAACATATTCAACAAAATCCAAGTAATTTATCAGATTATTATGATAGTCAGGAGTCGGCTAAATATACCGATAAACCTGTATCAACTTGGTATGTAAATGGCAGATATGTAGATTATGTCAATACACCAAATCCCGACTATGTTGCAGGTGAGAGTAAGGAAGCAATTCAAAAAATAAACCAGGATGTTACACCCAATTATTATAAAAAATTGGCCAATTCAGCCTCAACACAAGATCATTATGCGATTGGCACAACTTATTTTATGGAGCAAGGCTATATTGGTTTCAGTGCAGATCATAAAAGCAGTCAATATGGTGTGCCGGGTTTTTCTTTAGAAAATGAGTCATTTCAAAGTAGCTATACTGAGTTGTTACCAGTTAGTGTACACACCAAGCAGAACCGTTTTGCGCTAGATGCACTATGGGAGCAGCCTGCAAATTTTGTAGAGTCGATACAAGTTAAAGCAGCAAAACTCAATAATAGTTCGGGTGAATATATTGCGGCGGAAAATGCCAATCAGTATCAATTTAATACTCAACAGGCTGAATTAAGTATTCAACAACACCATTGAAGTTGTTGAATAATTATACCTTGAGTGGTGAAATAGGAACGATTTACTTTAACAGTGATGTAACAGGAGCAGGGGATTTAAAGTATTTACCGAATGTCAAAAGTGAAACTTTTGCGTATTTTATTCAACAAAAGCTGGATTTTAATCGTTTTTACTTGGATGCAGGTTATCGCGCCGAGCGATTGCAGCATAAAATTCAGGATCAAAGCTTTAAATTGGCACGGAATGCACAAAATACAACATTAGAAAATAGAGATTTTGATTTAAACAGTTTTTCTGTTGGTGTGGGGACTCGATTAACAGATTATTTAGAATTAAAAGCAAAATATAGTGCAGCTAAACGTGCACCTGAAATTAATGAGTTATATAGTAGTCAGCCGCATTATTCGGTTTTAGCTCAAGAAGAAGGCAATCAAGATTTAAAAGTTGAGAAACTAAAAGCGAAAGAATTAACGGCAATTTTTTCTAATTCTGCATCACGTTTACAAACCACAGTGTATGAAATGAATTTTGATAATTATTTATATTTACGCAATACAGGAATGTCGATGCGTAATCGTTTACCGTTAAAATATTGGACGCAAACAGATACGACAATTACTGGTTTTGAGGTGGATGCAGCACATACATTTTCACTACAAAAATACGGTGATTTAAGTGTTTCAGCTTTCGCTGATTTAGTGAAGAATAAGACCCAATTAAATACAGACAATACAGACTCTAATAATGAAGGGCAGTATTTTTCCAATATGCCAACAAATCGTTATGGGGCGAGCTTAACTTGGGATTGGTTAGATTGGTCTGTAAATGTGACGAGTACCTATTATGATCAGCCTAAATATTTAGGTAAAATATTTTTGATGAGGTTGCTTTACCAAGTTATCAGTTGTTAGATATGTCTATTAAAAAGAAAGTTGCATTAAAAAATGCCAGTTTTGACTTTTTCTTACATGGCTCAAATTTATTAAATGAAGAGGCACGCCCACAAAATTTACCATTGAAATATATTGCACCATTACCTGGTCGCGGATTTCAAATTGGCATCAATATACATTTGTAGTTTTTACGCTTAGAAGGAAGCAAACATGAAAAAAAATTATTTAGTTCTTTCAGTAGTGTGTTCAGCAATATTACTTAGTGCATGTAATCAATCTAAAGCACCTGAAAATCCAGCTGAAAAAGTAGAAACTCAACAGCCTGCTGTGCAAAATACCACGAATGACGCAGCAGCCTCTGAGGTTGTAAATGATGGTCCAATCCAACAATTTACAGCTTATGGTGTAACACAATCATGGCGTGTACTTGTAGATGGCGACCAGATTGAGGTTGAAGGAACAGCGTTGCCAAACTTTAAAATTCCAGTTGAACGTTCAGCGTATGCAAAAGGGGTTGAGTTTATGGGGCAACATGACAATAAAGCGGTGAATGTGAATATTAATTCGACACCGTGTAAAGATGCAGATGGTACAATGGCTGAATTTTCTGTGACCTTAGATTATGGCGATCAAGTTTTCAAAGGCTGTGCTGTTGCAGGTATTGTTCCAACAGCAGATACCTAATTTTCTTAGAATTTAAGCCCTAAAAAAGTATAGAAAAAACCACCTTTCGGCATATCGCTCAAAAGGTGGTTTTTTAATTCAGTATTTATTTTAAAGCTTGCTTGTATAAATAAAAGCATCATCAATATAACAAATAGAATGATTTATCAATCATAAATAATATGAATGATGTTTTTAAGTGTAGATCAGCAAAAATCTATTTTTTAAATTCAGTAATATTAATAGGCTGATCTTTGACTAACTCAAGTACACCTTCACCACCTTTAAAATGAATAGATACACCATCATCATTGCTCAGTAAAATACCGCTACCAGATACAGCACGTTTTAAATGATACACTGTGTCAGAATTATCTACCATTTCTGCAGTTTCAAAATTATCTGAAGATTTTAATTCAATGGTTAAGTCTTGTGGGCCATTAAAATAAATAACTTGTGTTTCTGCAGGTGCATTACTTTGTACTTTTTCTTGGCTCACTTCATTATTCGAATTTGAGTTACATCCCATTAAACCGAATGCAAGTAATGTTGCCCCTAAAAAATATTTCATTTTGTACCTTTTCTAAAAAATTGAAGCAAACTTATACTAATGACTTTAACTTTTGATAAAAAGATAGAATTACACTTTTATACGGCTTTGTTGCACAAAGATTTGAAATGCAAAGCGCCCCTAATTGATCCAAATTTAAGGCGTAACTTGGGTAAGTGGGCGACCTAATTCCGTAAATCTGTTAAGGACTGCTACACGTGCATGGATC
>NZ_VOYT01000080.1:0-1030 GCF_013420145.1 Acinetobacter sp. YH12021 | reverse complement strand
CTCGCCGCTACTGAGGGAATCTCAATTGATTTCTTTTCCTACGGGTACTGAGATGTTTCACTTCCCCGCGTTCGCTTCGTATGACTATGTATTCATCATACGATACCTACCTTAAGGTAGGTGGGTTTCCCCATTCAGAAATCTCCGGATCAAAGGATATTTGCCGCCTCCCCGGAGCTTTTCGCAGGCTATCACGTCTTTCATCGCCTCTGACTGCCAAGGCATCCACCACATGCACTTAATTACTTGACTATACAACCCCAAACAGTCGTTAACACTTACAAGTGAGTGTAACAACAGGCTTGCGCCCACAGTTTGTTGCTTTGTGCACTTAAACACTGTACAGCTTCAATCTAAATTCATATACCAAAACGCTTGATTCAGTTAATTTGCTAGTTCTCATTTCAATTCGTAATTAAACCGTAACACCGAAGTATTACTGTCAATCTTGAATTAAATGAGTTGAACAATTTATTTCAGACTCAATTTTTGCCAATCTGTTAATGAATTAATGCGTCTTCGTCAGACCGCACTAAATACTGTGATATTTAAATCACAGAACTTAATAAACCATCAAATCTAATCATTCGATCTTTTATTAAGTTCTGCAATCTTTAGCTTAAAGCTCCAGTATATGTGTGCCTGCGCACAGCATAGCTGTTTGCTTAAATTTTAAGGAAAAGCCTTAAAGCAGTGCTTTTCTGATCTTAAAATTTGGTGGAGACTAGGAGAGTCGAACTCCTGACCTCCTGCGTGCAAAGCAGGCGCTCTACCAACTAAGCTAAGTCCCCAGCTTATCATCTGTGATTCGATGTATCGTAAACTGTGTTAAGGCGAATGCTTAACTCGAGCATAGCTCTCGTCTTGCGCTCGGGCGAAACATGTTTCGCTGACCCTCGCTCATGGTGGGTCTGACAAGACTTGAACTTGTGACCCCACGCTTATCAAGCGTGTGCTCTAACCAACTGAGCTACAGACCCTCAGATACATCAATGAAGAACAACTTGTTGTGGATTCTTACCAATCGTCA
>NZ_VOYT01000007.1:0-114968 GCF_013420145.1 Acinetobacter sp. YH12021 | reverse complement strand
TAAACATCGTTCGATTGCTGGTTTTTTAGCAGGCGTATTTTCTTCACTATGTGCGTATCAACTTTGCCAAAAGAATAAGCCTAAAATTCATGTGATTAAATCTTTGGCTTATCCGTAACTGGGGTTAATGTAATTCCTAATCTTAGCCTTGATCATTTCTAAGTGACTTAGGCAACAATCCACAATCAAAATACCTAAGCAATAACTTGATTGATAAAAAAACGGAACCGAAGTTCCGTTTTCTATCTTAGATCATCTACAAGTTTTAAGCGGCTTGCACAGGCACACCACTATGAAAACGGAACAGATCATCTGGACTTAAAATAAGATTCTTTTCCACTTCACGTATATGCTGAATTCGCCCCTGAATATCTTCTTCAGGGTTTTTCAGTTTTGCTGTTTTTGCTACATCCAAAGCCAGTGCCAAATAATCTTCATAATGCCGTGATTCTGATTTCAGTAAATAACGGTAATACTTACCTAATTCTTCATCTACCAATGGCGCAAGCGCATAAAACCGCTCGCATGAACGTGCTTCTACAAAGGCACCTATCACCAAAACATCAATTAGTGCTTCAGGTTCATAGGTACGGATTTCTTTACGTAAACCGCCTGCATAACGCCCTGCACTTAAACCCTGCCACATTTGCCCACGCTTTGCCATGAACTCTAGCACCTGCTCATAATGCAGCATTTCTTCGCGTACCAACTGTGCCAGTTTGACCTGCAAATCGGTAAAAAAGCTGTAACGAAACATCAGATTCATGGCTGTGCCTGCTGCTTTTTTCTCACAGTTAGCATGATCTTGCATCAAAATATCTAAATTATTTAATGCTTCGTTCAACCATTCTTTGGGTGTTTCGCAGCCTAAAAATGCTATCACAGGCTGCATCAATTCATCATAATTTATGCTGGACATAACGTTTCAAATTTTATCTTTCAATTTTAAATATGCAGATTAACGCGCTGCATCAATCGCAGCTTTCATGCGTTTAACAGCCTGTTCCAAGCCGACAAATACAGCATCACCAATTAAAGCATGACCAATATTTAACTCATGGATGTGTTGAATAGCGGCAATTGCACCTACATTGTCCAAGTTCAAGCCATGCCCTGCATTAATCACTAAGCCACGGCTAGCTGCATATTCTACGCCCTGAACAATACGGGTCAATTCGGCTTGCTGTGCAGCTTCATTTTCTGCATTGGCATACGCGCCTGTATGAATTTCAATGGTCGGTGCACCACATGCAACGGCCGCATCAATTTGTGCAAGATCTGCATCAATAAACAGTGACACATCACAGCCAATTGCTGTTAATTCCTGAGTAGCGGCCTTAACTGCTGCAAAATTGCCTACTACATCCAAACCACCTTCAGTGGTTACTTCTTCACGGCGCTCAGGTACCAAACATACATGCTGTGGACGAATTTCTTTGGCAAACTCGATCATTTCTTCAGTAACTGCCATTTCCAAATTCATACGAGTTTTTAGCAACGGACGCATACGACGCACATCATCATCCTGAATATGACGACGGTCTTCACGCAAATGCAAAGTAATCCCCTCTGCACCCGCCTGTTCACAAACTACTGCGGCCTTCACAGGGTCTGGATAGTTCGTGCCACGCGCTTGTCTTAAAGTTGCCACATGGTCAATATTGACACCGAGTAAAGCCATAATAGGTTCCTACATTACGCTTGGGTTTGAGAATTCTGAATCCACAATTGGCGACTTTTTAAAGGTCGATCACCCAACAGTGAACTAATCATTTGTCGATACAGCCGAGACAGTAATTGTAACTGCTCTGGGTTAAAATCCCTACCTTTTTCATAGTCGCACATACTGAGGATCTGTGTACCGACTAAGTTAGCCCGTGATGCTTGTGCGGTAGGGATAAAACCATCATTCAGTTGAAAATGATAATGTAGATTGGGCTGAATTGGCTCTTGGTTCGCATCGACTGAAAAATCAATCGCATAGCCTAATTCTTCCAATAATGCATGTTCAAACTGACGTAAAATTTGTCTTAAGAATAGATTGGGATTTTCCTGACTAGATAAGTGTTGTAAATGCGCCAAAGTCTGGTGATATTGCACAAAAGTTTCTGGCATTTCCACTTCGGCAGAACATAAGCGCAGCACGATTTCATTTAAATAAAAGCCTGAAAAAAATGCATCACCAAAGAAGAAAACCGGTTGATTGACAATTTCCAGCTTGGTGAAATTTTTAAGGTCTGATTTTCCCGAAGCTTGTATGCGAATCGGTTGATATTGTGGCGGTGGCATTTGTCTTAAAATACCATCAACCCGCCCATGTTCGCGGGTAAACAAGTGCACAATATGGCTACGTTCGCGGTATTTTCGATGATGGATTAAATAACCATGCAAGATTTCATTACGCATGATAGCGTCAATTAATCCTGTTCTTTAGAGGATTCTTGTTTGGATTTTTCTTCGTCATCACCATCTGGAATGACAGCACCAACTACAGCAGCAGTGCCTTTCACCACACCCTTTGTAGTTTTGTAGGCAACTTTTACGGGAACTGTCACAACTTTGTGAATACAACCTTGCAAGACAAACATACATGCCACAATGGCCAACACTTTCATCATCACAGTTCCCTTTTCGTCAAACTTAGATATCGCTATATCCTAAGCTTTTTAATGCACGTTCATCATCAGACCAACCACCTTTGACTTTCACCCAAAGCGTCAGCATGATTTTTTGCTCGAACATTTTTTCCATGTCGACCCGTGCATCCATACCAATTTTTTTCAGCTTCGCGCCTTTTTCACCAATCACAATGGCTTTTTGACCAGAGCGATCTACAAAAATAGTGGCATCAATATAGGTACATGGTGCTTTCATACGACCCGTTTTTTCATTTAAAACCGCATCTTCAGTTTTAAATGATTCGATTTGCACGGTTAAATCGTAAGGCAGTTCTTCGCCCAATTGGCGCATGATCTTTTCACGGATAATTTCAGATGCCAAGAAACGTTCTGAACGGTCTGTGATTTGATCTAGCGAATACAACGGTGGCTGGAATGGCAAATAGCGTTCAATCGTGTCACGCAAATGATCTAGGTTCGCGCCGCGCAATGCCGATACAGGTACAATTTCGGCAAAGTTCATTAACTTGGCACGTTCTTGAATAATCGGCAAAGCCTGATTTTTATTCTCAAAAGTGTCGAGTTTGTTAATCACCAGAATCACTGGCATTTCTGCATTTTTCAGCTTTTCTAGGACTAACTCATCATTTTGCGTCCATTTTTGTGCATCCACCACAAACAAAACCAAATTCACATCGCGCAAAGCAGACGATGCAGCACGGTTCATCATTTTGTTGATGGCACGGACTTCTTTTTTATGCATCCCTGGTGTGTCTACAAACACAGCCTGAGATTTTTCACGTGAATCAATTCCCACAATTTTGTGACGTGTGGTTTGTGGCTTACGTGAAGTAATGGATAGTTTTTGACCTAACAAATGGTTCATGAGGGTTGATTTACCCACATTCGGGCGACCAACAATCGCAACAAAACCACTGCGGAAATCAGATGGAATTTCAGTTCCCTGACCGCTAAAGAATTGGTTAATTAGGTCATTGGCGTCGTTATTCGACTCGTGATCAGCATCTACGTGATCGGAATGGATGGTCATTCAGACTTTTGCTCCAAGAATTTTAAAATATCTGCCGCAACTGCCTGCTCGGCAAAGCGACGGCTTGAACCTTCACCCTTCATTACAGGCAAACTATCGACTCGGCATTCCACAATGAAATGCTGATTCGGTGCATCGCCCTGAATATCTACAACCTCGTAAACCGGGAGAGGTTTTTTACGTGCTTGTAAATACTCTTGTAAGCGTGATTTAGGGTCTTTGAGTTGATCGGTTGGCTCAATATGATCTAAATAAGGGCTGTACCATTTTAGCACAATCGTTTGCAGCAAATTCAAATCACCGCTATCGACATAAATAGCGCCAATAATCGCTTCTACGGTATCTGCCAGTATAGACTCACGATGATGACCGCCAGATTTCAATTCACCTGTACTGAGAATTAAATTTTGGCTGAGCTTTAAATCATTGGCGATTTTGCCTAAGGCTTCCTGACGTACCAGTGTTGCCCGCATGCGCGTTAAACGCCCTTCATTTTCATGTGGATAAGCCACATATAAATAATTGGCAACAATCATTCCCAACAACGAATCGCCTAGAAATTCCAGACGTTCGTAATTGTGTTTATGACTCACCGAGCGGTGAGTCAAAGCCAATTTAAGCAATTCAGGTTGCTTAAACTGATAACCGATTCGGCTGGCTAGACGGGTCTCATTTAGCTTGGACTGAGCTTTGATCAAAACTTTTCTCGAACTTCATTACAATATCAATATTCAATAAGAAAGGTTTTCTTATTTCATATTCTTTTTTCACTTCTAAACCATCGACGTTAGTCACTTGAGCCACATCTGCAAATTTAATATCGCGAATGTTGTTCATGCTTAAACGCTTGTCCATTTCACCAATAAACTGTTGTGGTGATAGATTTTTTGGCCCATTTAACAATTGTTCTTCAATTTGATTGTCCAACATTCGATCATCGAAATATGGTCCCCAAACCGCAATTGCCACTTTTGCCATAAATGCAAAACCAATAATTGCAATTAAAATTGCAATATAGGATGCCCCTTGTTGATGACGCATTTTTTATTTTCCTAATCTGCTGTATTAATCAATTTTGCCGTTACGACTAAATGACGGCAAATTAAACCCAGGCTCTTTATGCATCCACACATAGAATGCACGACCTGTTAGGTTTTCCTCTGGTACAAAACCCCAAAAACGACTGTCAGCACTTTGATCGCGGTTATCCCCCATCGCGAAGTAATGACCTTCAGGTACTTTGACTTCCCAATATAAACCATTTTCTGCTGAATATTTACCATTGTCTACATAGTTCAGGAATGGTGCCTGACGCGCCACGTTTACACCTTCAAGCTCGCGCATGGTAAATGTATGCGCCCCTAAAGTTTCCTGATGGTAAATTGAAGTAGGTGTATCTAGACTGTCTTTTTCACGGCTAAACTGGATTGGAGTTTTCGTTACTTTCTCGCCATTAATGCTCAGCTGACCATGATCATAAACAATATGATCGCCTGGTAAACCGACAATACGCTTAATATAACTAATGCTTGGTTGTGGTGGATAACGGAACACCGCAACTTCGCCACGCTCAGGCGAACCCACATCTATAATTTTGCTGTTAATAATTGGCAAACGCACGCCATATTCAAACTTGTTCACCAAAATAAAATCGCCCGTTTCTAAGGTTGGCACCATAGAATCTGACGGAATATTAAATGGTTCATACAGGAATGAACGCAGTACCATCACCACTGCCAAAACAGGCCAAAAATCATAAGCCCATGTGATAATGAAGTTTTCATTGCCTCGCCCTTTCGTTGCTCTTTGCTTAAATACAAATTTATCGAGCAGCCACACCGCAATAAAAAATAATGTGGCAGGAACGAGAATCAAATTAAAATCAAAATCCATGGGTTTATTATCCTTATAATTTTAGCGTTCGACTTTAAGTACAGCTAAGAAAGCTTCTTGCGGGATTTCAACACTTCCCACTTGCTTCATACGTTTCTTACCTTCTTTTTGCTTGGCAAGTAGTTTCTTTTTACGAGAAACGTCACCGCCATAACACTTCGCAAGTACGTTTTTACGCATCGCTTTCACGGTTGAACGCGCAATAATTTGCGCACCAATCGCAGCCTGAATAGCCACATCAAACATTTGACGCGGAATCAAGTCTTTCATTTTTTCAACCAAGGCAATACCACGGTGACGTGCATCTTGACGGTGGCAAATCATAGCTAAGGCATCGACTTTTTCACCGTTAATCAGTACATCGACTTTAACCAAAGATGAGCTTTCAAAACGGACAAAGTTATAATCTAACGATGCAAAACCACGTGAACATGACTTCAATTTATCAAAGAAGTCCATCACGACTTCTGCCATCGGAATTTCAAAAGTAATGGACACTTGGTTACCCAAGAATTTCATGTCTTTTTGCACACCACGACGCTCAATACATAGGGTCATGACGTTACCCAAGTATTCTTGCGGCACTAAAATATGACATTCCGCAATCGGTTCACGTAAATCTTCTACAGTTGAACCATCAGGCATTTTAGATGGACTGTCGATATACACCGTTTCGCCATTTTTCATCACGGCTTCATAAATAACCGTTGGTGCCGATGAAATTAGGTCTAAATCGTACTCACGCTCTAAACGCTCTTGTACGATTTCCATGTGCAACATGCCCAAGAAACCACAACGGAAACCAAAGCCTAAAGCATCTGAACTTTCAGGTTCAAAGAACAAAGCTGAGTCGTTAATTTGTAGTTTGTGCAAGGCTTCACGGAACGGTTCAAAGTCGCTGGCATCAATTGGGAATAAACCTGCATAAACCTGCGGCTTAACTTTTTTAAAGCCTGGTAAGGTTTCTACTTCTGGTGTAGTTGCGAGTGTGATGGTATCACCCACTGGCGCACCAAAAATATCTTTAATACCCGCAATAACAAAGCCAACTTCACCTGCTTCCAAAATACCTGTTTCGGTATGTTTTGGATTAAAAATACCAACTGAGGTAATAATGTGCGTTTGACCTGTCGATTTCATCAACATTTTATCGCCTTTACGCACGCGACCTTGCTTGATACGTACCAGCGACACAACACCCAAATAGTTATCAAACCATGAGTCAATAATTAAGGCTTGCAATGGCGCATCACGATCACCTTGTGGTGCAGGAATGACATTCACCAAGGTTTCTAATACATTGTCGATGCCTAAACCTGTTTTAGCCGAACAGGTGGGTGCATCTTGCGCTTCGATACCAATAATTTCTTCAATTTCATGAATCACGCGCTCAGGTTCTGCCTGCGGTAAATCAATTTTATTCAGTACAGGTAAAACTTCTAAGCCTTGCTCAATTGCGGTATAGCAGTTTGCAACTGATTGCGCTTCTACCCCTTGTGCCGCATCGACTACCAATAGCGCACCTTCACAAGCTGCCAAAGAACGTGATACTTCATAGGAAAAGTCAACGTGTCCTGGGGTGTCAATGAAGTTTAACTGGTATTCCTGACCATTTGGATGGTTGTAGTATAAAGTCACTGAGGTGGCTTTAATGGTAATCCCACGCTCACGCTCAAGCTCCATAGAATCCAACACCTGAGCTTGCATCTCACGATCTTGTAAACCACCACAGGTTTGAATGAAACGATCTGCTAGAGTCGATTTACCATGGTCAATATGGGCAATGATCGAAAAGTTACGGATGTTTTTAATATCAACAGTTTTTTTAGCTTGCGCCATGGGTTACCTTGAAAAATAACACGCTCTGCACCTCAAAATTCATGCAGAGCAAAAGCCGAATAGAAATTGCGAAGGATTATAGCAGATGGATTTTTCAATGTATCCATAATAATGACTTCCTTTTGCAGCCTCACGCGTTTTTCTTTTTATTCGAGAGTTTCAGGCTTTTTATGCAGAGATGTGTGTCGTAATTAAAGTGAAAATTGAAAGCCACATCATGCTGTTTGAAACGGGCAAACACCCTCTTTGACAACATCTAGAGCAATAACATGCGGCAACTTTCAATGACGCTACACTTGGTGCTTCAATTCCTCTTAATTAATCATACTCACTAAAATCCAACGGATTCACATCAGCAGCAAGGGGTTGATAGGCTTGCGTAAATGTCGGTGACATGCGTTTTGGACGACCTGTAGCAATTTCCACACAAGCCCATTGTGTATTGCCCATAAACAGCAGACTTTTATCTTGAGGGCGATAAAACGCATATTGGCGGAATGAATACAACGCATTCAAATCACTTAACCATGTACGCAAAATCAGCTCCTCACCTTCGAGTGCCGCTTTACGATATTGCACATGATGTTCCACCGCCACCATCGCATGTTTTAGTTTTAAGTATTCCTGCACACCTAAGCCTAATGTTTTGATATGTGCCGATGCTACATCCTGCATCCACTGCACATACACCACATTATTGACATGCCCTAAAATATCAATATGTTCTGGCTGTACGGTGATTTTTAAATCAAATATGCTGCTCATGTCATCCTTTTAACTAAAACGGCGATGTCGGTCTAGTCTAACAAAAATACCGAGTTACATAAAAAAAGTCGCTCCAGTTCAAGAGCGACTTTCTTAAAATAAGTGACTATCTAAAGTTTAGCAATATGCTAAATTTAGTTAGATTTACGATTTTATGCCACTTCAACTTATTGAATACGCATGCCAATAATCGCACGTTGCCCTTGGCGAATAATCACCACACGCGCAATTGTACCTTGTTTCAAGGTAGATACTGTTTCAACAAATTGGTTGGCATTTTGGATGGTGGTGTTATTCAGTTGCACAATCACATCACCTGGCATAATACGTGCCTGAGCTGCCGAACCACCACGACGCACTTCCTGAATCAGCACACCGCCTTTAATATCTAATTGGCGTTGTTCTGCAACGCTTAAATCACGAATCGACACCCCTAAAACAGGGCCTTTGGCTGCGGTATCAGGGTTGTTTTTGGCAGGCGTGTCGTCAGGTGCTGTGCTCACCGTAGCGGTAATATTACGGCGTTTATCATCGCGTAATACTTCAAGCTGAATACTTTGATTTGGCACTGAACGGTTTAAATAGTTCAACAATTCAGACGTTCTGGAAATAGGTGTGCCGTTGTATTTAAGAATCACATCGCCCGCGCGCAAACCTGCACGTGCCGCAGGTGAGTTTGGTGCAACTTGAGTAATTAATGAACCTTCAGGCTTACTGAGTTTATAAGATTCTGCCAAATTGCGGTCAATATCTTGCAAACTCACCCCTAAATAAGAACGAGTCACTTTACCGTTACGCTTTAACTGATCGGCAACATCCATGGCAACATCAATAGGAATGGAGAATGACAAGCCCATATAACCACCCGTACCACTAAAAATACGGGAGTTCACACCAACCACTTCACCGCGCTGGTTAAATAACGGCCCGCCTGAGTTACCCGGGTTAAGCGCCACATCGGTCTGAATAAATGGCACTGAAGTTTCACCCATCATATTACGCATTTTGGCACTCACGATTCCTGCCGATGCAGAATAGTCAAAGCCAAATGGTGAACCAATCGCAAGTACAGGCTCACCTACACGTAATTGATCGACATTGCCTGTACGCAGTTCTGGATAACTGCTGCCCTGCACTTTTAATAACGCGACATCGGTACGTTCATCACTACCCACGACAGTTGCATCAAGTTCACGGCGGTCATTCAGTACAATGGTAACTTTAGAAGCATCTTCAACAACGTGGTGATTGGTTAAAAGGTATCCATCTTTACTGATAAAAAAGGCACTGCCGTAACCTGTTTTTTCTTGTGGAATTTGCTGTTGAGGAATAATCACTTGATTGCCAAAAAAACGGCGTAAAATTTCTGGAACTTGTTGTTGTAAGAGTTCTTCCTGACTCATTTTTTTGACAACATTGACACTCACCACCGCAGGACTAACCTGCTCAACCAAATTAGAAAAGTCTACTGGTGGTGCTGCTTGAGTCTGCACAGTTGCCATAGTAAAAACAGCCGCATATAAACCTTTTTTTAAGTTGCGATTTTTCATAAATAGCATTCACTCAATAATAATTATGACTTTGAACTCACCTTGTTTAGCACAAAATAATAGGCTTTTGGGTAATAAAATGTTGAATCTTTTTCAATTACGGTTTGGCAGGCACTGTGGAGGATAGCTGAGATAGTATCTCGTATTTACCCCATCAAAAATTACGCATCAAAGTGCTATAAATGAAATGAAAAGCGTGGAATCGAATCACAATAAAAGTGGGATATTCCATAAAAGTTGCCAGTTTATTCTTTTTTTTCATTATTCAAATCCACTTCGCACTTGCCTTTTTCTGTAAAAAGGGGTGTCATTATCCAACTTTTTTCAAATTAGCTGATGGACATGCCTAATTTAAACACAACACATCAATTTGATGTGATTATTGTGGGAAGTGGTGGTGCAGGTTTGAGTTTAGCGCTCTCATTACCCCAGCATTTCAATATTGCCGTTTTGGCGAAATCTACCCTCACTGAAGCCAGCACCTTCTATGCGCAAGGCGGTGTCGCGGCAGTGCTTGATGAAACAGATTCAATTGAACAACACATAGATGACACTATGATTGCAGGTGCGCATTTATGTGAAATGGATGCCGTCAAGCAAACCGTAGAAGGCGGCAAACCTTCGGTAGATTTTCTGCTGAAACAAGGTGTGCAATTTACTTTAGATGAACAAGAACAGTTGCACTTAACCCGTGAAGGCGGTCACTCACAGCGACGTATCATTCACGCTGCCGATGCAACGGGACGCGCAATTTCGACCACTTTGGTACAACGTGCCCAAGAACAGCAAAACATCACCATTTTTGAAAATTATATTGCGATTGACCTAATTACCTCGCAAAAATTAGGTTTAAATGAAAGCAATCGCACTTTAGGCTTATATGCACTAGATGAAAAAACACAAAAAGTGCATAGCTTCCTTGCACCATTTACCGCACTTGCCTGCGGTGGTGCAATGAAAGCCTATCTGTATACATCTAACCCAGACATTGCCACAGGTGATGGTATGGCGATGGCATACCGTGCGGGTTGCCGTGTGGCAAATATGGAATTTAACCAATTCCATCCGACCTGTTTGTATCATCCTCAAGCACGTTCGTTTTTAATTACTGAAGCCATGCGTGGTGAAGGTGCATATTTGCGTTTACCCGATGGTGAGCGTTTTATGCTGCGTTTTGATGAGCGTGCAGAATTGGCGCCACGCGACATTGTAGCACGTGCGATTGACTATGAAATCAAACGCTTAGGTATTCGTCATGTGTGGTTAGACATCACCCATAAACCTGCAGAATTTGTGAAAGAACACTTCCCAACGCTGTATGCACGTTTACTGGAATTGGGCATTGATATCACTACCGATATGATTCCTGTTGTACCTGCTGCCCACTACACTTGTGGCGGAGTAATGGTGGATGAACATAGCCAAACCGATATTGCTGGTTTATATGCGATTGGTGAAACTTCTTATACAGGTTTACATGGTGCTAACCGTATGGCAAGTAACTCTCTTTTAGAATGTTTTGTCTATGGAATGGCTGCCGCCAAACATATTGAAGCCCATTACACTGCAGATTATAGCTCGCCTGAAGTTCCTGCTTGGGATGATTCGCAAGTGACGAATCCTGACGAAGATGTGGTGATTTTACAAAACTGGGATGAGCTACGTGCAACCATGTGGAACTATGTCGGCATTGTACGCACCACCAAGCGTTTAGAGCGTGCCTTGCACCGCATTGAAATGCTGAAACGTGAAATCACCGAGTATTATCAGGACTATCAAGTCAGTAAAAACTTAATTGAACTGCGTAATTTGGTTTTAGTTTCGGAAATGATTGTGCGCTGTGCCATGCAACGTAAGGAATCACGCGGTTTACACTTCACGCTAGATTATCCTGAACTTGCGCCTGAATTGCGTAAAACTGTGCTTATTCCACCAAACTTCCAAGTGGAAACCCCATTGGTGAATGAATAAAGTCGGTTGAATAGCGGTGATTGAAAGTTTGATATTTTCAATCATCGTTATTTTTATTTTGCAGTTATCTATTTCGTTTTACTTCTCTTTTTTGACCATCATTTCTACAAAAGTTTCCTGAACATCCCCTGCACTTTTATAAAAATAATATCTCGTTGATCATTTTTAAGCTGCCAAATATTAGTTTTGCTTAGGCTATTTTTCAATTCAATGGCATGGATGAAAACGATCAATGACAAAATAAGAATAAAAGATCAACCAAATTTACTTAGGCGATTGAACTGTAAACTTTAAGCGAAATGTTGATCTATTATTTTTCATATTGTAGCTTTAAACACTTACACTTGTGGAATCGAATACGTCCCTGTGACATGCGCCACGGCATCATCTACACCTTCGGAATATACCCAAACCTCACCGACCACGAGGTTTTTCCCTACTTTCATTAAGCGACATTCACCACGTAAATTACGCCCTGCTGCGGGCTTGCGTAAAAAGTTGATGTTTAAATTACTGGTCACCGCCAAAGCCACCAAACCCAACTCCCCTAAAATGGCGATATAAAGTGCATAGTCTGCAACAGTCATCATAGTCGGCCCTGATACCGTACCACCTGGGCGTAAATCACGTTCATCGATGTGATAATTCACCAATGCCCCACGTGGGGTGATGGACACAATTTCACATTTTTCCAAACTTTGCGGAAACTCAACTTTTAAAAATTCAATAATTTCGTCTTTGGTCATATTTACTATTCGCTATTATTTAAATAAAAAAATCTTCTAAAGCATTTCCACTATAGAAGATTTTTCCATTCAATCAAATGCATAACCATGACCCATTGGCTTGTTATACCTTTGTTTGTTATGCCTTAGCTTGCAAATAGTGCATCGCCTGTGCAAATACTTGATCGGGGCTTTGTGTTGCATCTAAGCGCTTCACTCGCTCAGGGTATCGCTCCCACAAAGTTTGATAGCCACCTCTTACCTTCTCAAAGAAAGTTGCTTTCTCTTGTTCAAAACGATCAAGTTCACCACGTGCCCGTGCACGGGTCATACCCAGTTCAATCGGTGCATCGAGCCAAAAAGTTAAGTCAGGCATACGTGCGACAAAGTTATTATTTAAAGTCATCAACTTGCTTTCACTTAAACCACGTCCCGCACATTGATAAGCAAAACTGGCATCGCTAAAACGGTCACATAGTACAGTTTTTCCTGCAGCCATTGCTGGTAAAATCACCTGATCTAAATGCTGAGCACGCGCTGCATACATCAACAATAACTCAGTGTCTGAACACATTTTTTCTTCATGGTTGACCGCGAGTAACAAAGCACGAATTTGCTCTGCCATAGGGGTTCCACCTGGCTCACGGGTTAAAACCACCTCTTGACCTTGTGCAGTAAAATAATCATGAATACGGCGAATGAGTGTCGTTTTGCCTACCCCTTCGGTGCCTTCAAAACTGATAAACATGCTTATTCCCCTGATTTTTTCGCGCGCAGTACATTTAAATATTCCTGCACGGCACGGTTATGATCTTGCAAATTGGTGCTAAATTTATGTCCACCATTACCTGTCGCGACAAAATAAATGTTGTCAGATTGGTCTGGATGCATCGCCGCTTCAATGGCTTTTTGACTTGGCAAGGCAATTGGTGTTGGCGTTAAGCCACTCATGGTATAGGTATTGTATGGCGTTGGCGTGCGTAAATCCTGACGGGTAATATTGCCCTGATATTTATCGCCCATTCCATAAATAACAGTTGGATCGGTTTGTAAACGCATGCCTAGTTTTAAACGGCGTACAAATACCCCAGACACTTGCTGCAACTCAGCATCGACATTGGTTTCTTTTTCAATAATTGAGGCCATAATCAAGGCTTCATATTTATTTTTATAAGGTAAATCTGCTGCTCGATTATTCCAAGCATCATCTAATGCTTTCATTTGACGCTGATATAAATCGGTTAATATTTTACGGTCAGTTTCACCTTTGGCAAAGAAATAAGTATTCGGCGCAAATAAACCTTCGGGATGTGTAAAAGGAATATTTAAAGCTTTTAGCATTTGATCATATGGCAAATGCGACACTTCTTTGGTGACCAACTCATCTTTCTTTAACGCATCAATCAATTGTTTAAAAGTCGTGCCTTCGATCACCAAAATACGGTTCATTTGTGCATTTTCAGCATTGGCGATCATTTCCATAACCTGACGTACACTCATACCCTGACGAACTTCATACACGCCTTTTTTCATGCTGTCGTGAATCATCACCCGTTGATAGAGTTTTAAAACAATTGGAAAATTCACATGATCTTGTTCTGCCAAACGATCAATAAAACGTGAGTAAGTATCACCATCATTAATTGCCAATAATTGTTTTTTGCCTTCAATAGGATAATCTTTAAATAAGCTTGACCATAAGATCATGCCAATGACCAAAAACAGTCCGAGTACAAAAATAAGCGCACCCTGAATAGCACGCTTAGACCATATAGGTTTGGTTTTCTTTTTAGATTTTAATGGACGCTTAGACATAAGAATGAATCTGATTCAGTTGAAGTTGCTTAAATAGTTCCACACACGGCTGCACATCTAAAACCTGCTGCCCTAAATGGCTGACAATTTTCATGGGCGTTAAGGCATTACAGAAAAACAGACTTTGAATCTGCGCAATTTCCGAAACATGAACATCACGCTGTTCACAATGCAAATTCTGTTGTTGCATGCGCGATAAAATTTCTGCCCGCATGACACCGTGCACGCCATTATAACCAAGTTGCGGGGTAATCCATGTATTGTTTATACGAATGAAACAATTACTACTCACACCTTCAACCACACTGCCCTGTACATCAGTAACCAAAGCTTCTGTCCAGCCTTTTTGATCGGCTTCTTGTTTGAGCAATACCTGTTCAAGTCGGTTTAGACTTTTCAGCCCAACTAAATTCGGCATGCTTAGTCCAATCGCTTGTGCCAAGATGCCACTTTGAATGATGTCATAATGATATGCCGTATCTAAAGCCGCTTGTACTTGTGGATAGAAAAACACCCAAACATCGGCAGGATGATCAGGCAAGCTGTAGCCACGCTGCCCCACACCACGACTTAAAACAATCTTCAAAGTACCATTTAACTCGCCATGCGCCTGCTTTAAAATTGTCAGCGTTTCAGTGATTAACTCAAGATTGGCATTTAAAGAAAGTTGGCGATTGGCATATTGCAAACGCGCCAAATGGCGGTCAAATAATTCAATTTGATTTTGGCGAAAACGTGCAGTGCTAAAGCATCCATCACCATAATGAAACGCGCGATCTAACACATGAATCTGCTCGGTAGGCTTGGCATTTTTATAACACTGCATAGAAAAGTACTCGTTATTTATCTCTAAACATAGAAAACAATGAAGAAATTTATATTTATCATTTACTGATATTCACCGCATTTTAAATTATTTTTTCAGCAAATAGACTACAGATATGCTTGCCTCATTCAACAACATATTTAATACCTGAGGTCAAACATGAACTTTACAAAACTGAAAATTGGACTACTGGCGGCAGTACTTTCGGCAACAACCTTGAGCGTTTCTGCAAAAGACTTTCTGAATGTTTCCTACGATCCAACCCGTGAATTATACGATAACTTTAACAAAGATTTTGGTACGTACTGGAAAAAAGCCACGGGGCAAAACATTAACTTTAAACAATCACATGGCGGTTCGGGCAAACAGGCGCGTGCGGTGATTGATGGTCTAGGTGCCGATGTCGTGACTTTGGCACTGGCTGCCGATATTGATGAAATTGCCAAACGCGGTCTATTACCTAAAGACTGGCAAAAGAAATTTCCGCACAACTCGACCCCTTATACATCCACAATTGTATTTTTAGTGCGTAAAGGCAACCCGAAAGGTATTCGAGATTGGGGCGATTTGGTCAAACCTGGTGTGGAAATCATTACTCCAAATCCAAAAACATCTGGCGGTGCACGCTGGAACTATTTGGCAGCGTGGGCATGGGCAAAACATCAACCTGCGGGCAATGATGCTAAAGCGCAAGAGTTTGTTCGCCAAATTTATAAACAAACCAAAGTATTGGATTCAGGCGCACGTGGCTCAACCACCACTTTTGCAGAACGTGGCATTGGTGATGTTTTGTTAGCTTGGGAAAATGAAGCCTATTTAGCCGTGCGTGAACAACCGGGTAAATTTGAGATCATCACGCCTTCTCTATCTATTTTGGCTGAACCGCCTGTGGCGATTGTAGAGAAAAATGTGCAAAAAGATGGCAATCAACACTTAGCCAAAGCCTATTTAAACTATCTCTATTCGCCTGCGGGTCAAAACATTGCTGCGAAGAATTATTACCGACCACGTAATGCTACGGTGTTGGCACAATATAAGTCGCAATTTAAACCATTGAAGTTGGTGACTATTGATCAAGAGTTTGGTGGATGGAGCAAAGTTCAGAAGCAACACTTTGAAAATGATGGAATTTTCGATCAGATTGTCAAAGCCAACCAAACCAAATAATACTCCGAAAGGTAAATCATACCAAAGCTCTAGCTGAAAACACCCAAATTGAAAAATGCGGGTGTTTTCACAAACGCATTTTTACCTGATTCACATATATCTCTTTTATTCATATAAAATTCATTTTTAATTATTTTTTTTGCATAGAAACTCTAGTTATCCTTGTTGCAGATTATTTAAAACATGAATTTTACAGCATTATCTTACTGAGTTTTGAATCCAAGTGATTACATCCATAACTGGAACAGGATGGCTTCAATTCACAGTTAAGCGTTATTCAGATCATCATTTTTAGTTTGAAATATGCGAAGGAGCATCGACATGATTCATACCGTAATTGTTCCAGGTGTAGGTGGCAGTGAATATGCACACTGGCAATCTTGGTTACAACGACAAATCATGTCTTGCTCGCGTGTAGAACAGTCAGACTGGAATAGCCCCATTTTACAGAACTGGGTTACCGAGTTTGTCAAAATGGTAGCCTCAATTCAGGACGATATTCAAATTGTGGCACACAGTTTTGGTTGTCTAACCACGTTAGCGGCATTAGCACAGCACACTGAGCTTCAGGCGAAAATTAAAAATGTGGTTTTGGTTGCGCCTGCCAACCCTGCCCGTTTTGGTGAGTCTGGTTTTGCAGAACACAGTCAAAGCAATTATTCGGCATATTTTCAGCAACTTAAATTGGCTGTACCAACACGCTTACTGATTAGTGAAAATGACCCGTGGCTAAGTTTTGCAGATGCACAGGCACTTGCCCAAGCATGGCAATTAACACCGATTAATTTAGGACAAGTGGGTCATATTAATGTTGCATCAGGCTTTGGGGCATTTCCTGAAATTTATGATTATTTGATTGCAGAAAATATGCAATCACATATCAGTATTTCTGATAACAACAAGTATTTATTCAAATTTGCAATTTAATCTTCGCAAATTATGCTTGTGCCGAATTTATCTTTTACTTTTATCTGTTTGTTTTCAAAAACTCATTCTCTCTTTTGAGGAGTCATCATGTCGCAGCGATCCAAAGTGCTGCCAGGATTTGGTCTTTCTCTAGGCTTTACCCTAGCGTATTTATCCTTAATTGTTCTTATTCCCTTATCGGCTGTATTTATTAAATCGCTGGGTATCGGTTGGGATGGTTTATGGGAAATTTTAAGTTCAGAACGTATCCAAAAATCTTTGCAACTCAGTTTTAGCGCTGCGCTCATTGCAGCCTTTATTAATGTCGTCTTCGGCTTATTATTGGCATGGTGTTTGGTACGATACAGCTTTCCGGGCAAACGTATTATAGATTCTTTGGTCGATTTACCTTTTGCATTGCCTACTGCAGTTGCGGGTATTGCCCTGACTTCTTTATACGCACCGACTGGCTGGATTGGACAATATTTAGAACCATTAGGCATTAAAGTCGCGTATACCCCTATCGGGATTACCCTTGCCCTGATTTTTATTGGTATTCCATTTGTTGTGCGTACCGTGCAACCCGTACTCAGTGACTTAGAAACCGAGTTGGAAGAAGCTGCATCTGCGCTAGGGGCTAACCGCTTTCAAATTGTCACCAAAGTGATTTTCCCTATTTTATTGCCTGCACTGATTACAGGTTTTGCCCTCGCATTTGCGCGTGGCGTGGGTGAATATGGCTCGGTGATTTTCATTGCAGGTAACCAACCATTTAAAACTGAAATTGCACCCTTAATGATTATTTCTCGTTTAGAAGAATATGACTACGCAGGTGCAACCACAATTGCTGTGGTGATGTTGCTGATTTCTTTTGTCATGCTGTTCTTAATTAACTTATTACAAGCATGGGCAAGTCGTCGCACAGGGAGAGCTGCACGATGAGTTTAAATACCAACAGCAATGCTTTGGCTGAAAAACTACAATCACGCGATGCAACACGTGAACCGACTTGGGTACGCTATACCCTGATTGCAATTGCCTTCATTTTCTTCTTAAGCTGTCTGATTTTGCCGCTGATTTTGGTTTTTGTAGAAGCCTTTAAACAAGGCATTGGTGTCTATGCACAAGCATTGGTGCATCCTGACACTTTATCGGCAGTGAAATTAACCTTACTCACTGCAGCCATTGCCGTACCTTTAAACGTGGTATTTGGTATTGCCGCAGCGTGGTCAGTGGCGAAATTCAATTTCCGTGGTAAGTCGATTCTCACCACCTTAATTGATATGCCTTTTTCAGTTTCTCCTGTCATTGCAGGTTTAATGCTAGTCCTGATTTTTGGTACACAAGGTTGGATGGGCGGCTGGTTGATGGAACACGACATCAAAGTTTTATATGCCGTACCTGCAATTGTGATTGCCACCATCTTCATTACTGTACCTTTTGTGGCGCGTGAATTGATTCCTTTAATGGAAGCGCAAGGCACAGAGGAAGAAGAAGCTGCGATTGTATTAGGTGCATCGGGTTGGCAGACCTTCTGGAAAGTCACTTTGCCAAATATAAAATGGGGTTTAATTTACGGCGTGATTCTGTGTAATGCCCGCGCAATGGGTGAGTTTGGCGCGGTATCTGTGGTATCGGGGCATATTCGCGGAGAAACCAACACCCTACCGCTGCACGTCGAAATTCTCTATAACGAATATACCTTTAGTGCTGCGTTTGCGGTGTCCTCTCTCTTGGCACTTCTCGCGATTGTGACCCTGATTTTAAAAACTTGGGTTGAAATTCGCCAAGAAAAGCAAAACCAACGCAATGAAGATTCAACTGTTTCTTAAGGAATGACCGCATGAGTATTCAAGTTAAAAATATTGAAAAAAATTTTGGTGCATTCCATGCACTTAAAGACATCTCCCTCGATTTTCCAGATGGCCAACTGGTGGCGCTGCTTGGGCCTTCAGGCTGTGGTAAAACCACCTTGTTGCGTATTATTGCAGGATTAGAGTCGGCTGATCGTGGGCAAGTGATATTAGAGGGTCAGGATGCAACCGATGTGCATGTGCGCGAACGTCAAGTTGGATTCGTTTTCCAACACTATGCCCTATTCCGCCACATGACCGTATTTGACAATATCGCATTTGGTTTACGGGTACGTCCACGTGCAACCCGACCTTCAGAAGCCGAGATTAAAAAGCGTGTTATGCGTTTACTCGACTTGGTACAGTTAAGCTTTTTAGCAGACCGTTATCCTGCGCAGTTATCGGGTGGACAACGTCAACGTATTGCTTTGGCACGTGCCTTAGCGGTAGAACCACGCGTATTGTTATTGGATGAACCTTTTGGTGCGCTTGATGCCAAAGTGCGTAAAGAATTACGTCGTTGGTTAAGAACTTTGCATGATGAATTACACATCACTTCAATTTTCGTGACCCACGATCAGGAAGAAGCACTCGAAGTTGCCGATCAAATTATTGTCATGAACAAAGGTAATGTCGAACAAATTGGTTCACCGCGTGAAGTGTATGAACAGCCTGCAACTCCGTTTGTATTTGACTTCTTAGGTCAAGCCAACCGTTTTGAAGGACAACATCATCAAGGGATTGTGCAAATTGGTGAAGATCGCGTACAACTTCTCAATCAACCAAATGCACCACAAGGCAAAGTGATTGCATTTGCGCGTCCAGATGAGTTGCATATTCATGCCCAACCACAGGAAAATACCATTCAAGCGACCTTCTTACGTGAGGTTTGGATTGCTGGTAAAGTAGTTGCAGAATTGCAAGATCGTCAAGGGAATTTGATTGAAATTGCACTCACTGCAGATGAAGCGAAACTGCACCAATTCCGCCCAAATCAAACGGTTTGGTTAAGTGTAACCACTTTACATTTATTTGAAAATCAAGTCGCATAAGGACATCAAGATGGAGCCTAACCCGCTCCATCCTTTTTAGGGTTGCACCACTATGAACTTCCAACAACTTAGAATTATTAGAGAAACCGTTCGTCAAAACTTTAATTTAACCGAAGCGTCTGCGGCACTATACACTTCTCAATCGGGCGTGAGTAAGCACATTAAAGACCTTGAAGATGAACTTGGTGTGCAGCTTTTTGTGCGCAAAGGCAAACGTCTATTAGGTTTAACCGAGCCAGGACAAGCGTTGCTAAGTATTGTCGAACGCATGTTGGTTGATGCAGATAACATTAAACGCCTTGCTGATGACTTTAATAAAGTAGATGAAGGCACGCTCACCATTGCGACTACACATACCCAAGCGCGTTATGTGCTGCCGCCTATTGTGAATTTGTTTAAAAAAGAATTCCCTAAAGTACATTTGATTTTGCAACAAGCCAGCCCTGTAGAAATTGCCGAAATGCTGCTGCAAGGTGAAGCCGATATTGGTATTGCAACTGAATCTCTAACCACTGAAGAGAACTTAGCAAGTGTGCCTTATTATGACTGGTGTCACAGCATTATTACCCCACAAGATCATCCTTTAGCCAGTAAAACTGAGATCAGCCTGACCGATTTGGCAGAATATCCAATCATCACTTATCACGGCGGCTTTACGGGACGTTCTAAAATTGACAAAGCATTTACCGATGCAGGAATTGATGTCAATATCGTCATGTCTGCACTTGATGCAGATGTCATTAAAACCTATGTTGAATTGGGCATGGGCGTAGGTGTGGTGAACAATGTGGCATACGATGCAGAACGTGATTACCGCCTAAAACAAATCCAGACTGATATTTTTGGGGTAAACACCACGTGGATTGCGGTTCGCAAAGGACACTTACTACGTGGTTACGGCTATGAGTTTATTTCTTTATGTGCACCGAATGCCGATATTAAAGCTTTAAAACGTATCGCCTATCCTGAAGAATAAAACAATAATGCATAAGAGAGCCTAGGCTCTCTTTTAGTTCTCTGGCAAAATTCTTGCTGATCTAAATGCCTAGAAATAATCAAAATAATGATTTTAATTTATCAGAAACATGAATAAAATATAATCAACAATAAAAAACGTAATTTGATTTTAAACACAATTGTATAATTTAGACCAAGGACGTAACATGAAATTTCACATTTTTGTTGGATTGCTGTGTGTCCTGCCGCTAGGTTATGCCTCTGCTGCCGCTTTAGAACGCAGCGGTCAATCGGTACATGCATTATTTGAAAAAGGAAATTATGCGGAAGTCGCTTTGCTACACGTGGATACCAATATTTCAGGTCAGGTACAGCATCAACAAAATATTGCCGAATTAGGCGTTCAAGATTTTTCAACAGGCAATTTAGTCAATAATCAACACTTCATCCAAGCTGCATTAAAATTACAACCACATCCACAAATTTCTGTGGCGTTATTATTTGACCAACCTTTTTTTACGGATGTGGATTATCAGTTCAAAACGACTCACCCCTCTTCAGAAATTGCAGACGTTGAATTCGATTCAAACAACATGACTGCACTGGTTGGCTATCAACCAAATGCAAACTGGAATCTGTTTACGGGTGTGAGCTACCAATCCTTTTCAGGGAATCTCAGAATTGGTACACACGTCGAAAATTATTATTTTGATTATGATGTGCACTTCCCTAAAGATCACGCATGGGGCTGGCTGGCAGGTATCAGCTATCAACTTTCTGAATATGCATTTAATACTGCAATTACCTACCGCTCTAAAATTAAGCACCATACCAATGCTAGTGAAAGTTTTTGGGGGTTTCCTCTAGAGATTGCACCACAGCATACGACTACTATTCAGACACCAGAATCGATTAATCTAGATTTTCAAACAGGTTTACCTGCCCAAAATTTTCTCTATGCATCCTTAAGATGGGTGAATTGGCAAGATTTTGAAATTCAGCCCATACAATATGCTGCAATGCTACAGCAAGTATCCAATATGAATTTAAACCTGATTGATTACCAAAAGAATCAATGGTCGACCCGTTTGGGGGTTGCCCATCAATGGTCATCCAAATGGATCACTGCGGTGGAAGGATTGTGGGATTCTGGTGCGGGTAATCCTGCCTCAAGCTTAAACCCTGTAGACGGCTATGTTGGTGTGGGTACGGGCGCGGTTTATCACTTTAACCCTAAAACGTTTATGATTGCGGGTCTGCATTATTTGTACTTTACCAAACCAGAAAAGACACAACCACAGTCGTTAATCACCCAAATCTCAAGTTTTTCTTCACTCGAACAACGTGATGCTTGGGTTTATCATTTGAAATTGGCACACCGCTTTTAAGACACAAAAAACGAGCCGAAGCTCGTTTTTTGAGGTTTAGCTAAAGCCAATGGATATTACCAGTGGTAACTTACACCTAGTTTCGCTACTGGCAACCATTTATATTTATCTTTTTCTGAAATATCATTTTCTTGAGTACTCAGAGCTGCACCAAGAGTACGGCCATCACTTCCGATCAACCCAGGATTACTAGAATTTAGATTTACGTCTGGATTACCAGTGTAATAAGCACCGACTTCACCAAACACTCCCCAGTTTTCATTGATTTTTGGCGCCAAACCTAAACCGACATAAGGAGCAAATTGGTTATCGTAACTTAATTTACCATCAATGTTAACACCGTTTGCACCACCATTGAAGCGGCTACCGTCTACTTCTACCGATGCATTTGTACCCACGCGCTTAGTTAAATCATACTGATTATCAACGTAGCCCACACCTGCTGCAACGTACATCCCCTGTGCCCAACGGTTAGTACTTTCACCCCATGGACGAATCTCAGCATTTAAATAAGCCAATTTGTTATCCATATCCATGTCATATTTAGTGCCATTAATAGACAAATCATCTGACCATGAAATGTCACCACCGTTGTAACCCAGCGCTAAACCAACGTATGGGTTTGCAGTCCAAAGTAAGGCACCGCCATAACCTGTTGTACCTACTTCAGCACGCACACCTGTTGGAATTAATTGGTTACGATCAAACGCATAGCCATCTTTTACCACAGCTGTATCTGCCATTGCAGAACCTGCAACTGCTGCCAATACCGAAGCGGCTAAAATTGTATGTAAAGTTTTCATTGTGTTTCTCCTCAAACTAAAACTTTTTGAATTTTCATTCGTTTTGTCATGAGAAAACTATAGAGCATGTTGCGGTCAGCTTTTATGCAAAATTTACCCCGTTTTTGTTATTTTTTGATACAAATTTATTCTTATTGTTTATTGCAAAAGCATTTATTTTCAAAACTTCAACAATTTAGCGCGCAACTTAACTTGTTTATCTTACTAAGGATAAATTCCAATCTGTTCCAATTTTTATCTATTCCTCACTCAATATAGTGTAAAATCTTTGGAAAATTTTTTTCTGGTAAGAACATCGATGTCTCAGCTTTCAACAATCATTGAACAAGCATTTGAAGACCGCGCTAATTTCAGCGCTGCAGATTGTCCCGCTGAAATTCGTCAGGCAGTTGAACAAGCAATTGCAGGTTTAGATAACGGCACATTACGCGTTGCTGAAAAAATTAATGGTGAGTGGATCGTTCACCAATGGTTAAAAAAGGCAGTTTTGTTATCTTTTAAACTCAATGATAACAAGCCAATTGAATCTTGCGATTTGCGTTTCTACGACAAAGTAGACACGAAATTTACAGGTTGGACTGACGAGCAATTCAAACAAGCAGGTGTGCGTGTTGTACCGCCAGCAGTTGCACGTAAAGGTTCATTCCAAGCCAAAAATGTGGTGTTAATGCCATCTTATGTCAATATTGGCGCTTATGTAGATGAAGGCACCATGGTTGATACATGGGCAACTGTAGGTTCATGTGCACAAATTGGTAAAAACGTGCATTTATCGGGTGGTGTAGGTATTGGTGGTGTACTTGAGCCACTTCAAGCAAACCCAACTATTATTGAAGACAACTGCTTCATTGGCGCACGTTCTGAAATTGTTGAAGGCGTGATTGTGGAAGAAGGTTCTGTCATTTCTATGGGCGTTTATATTGGTCAATCGACTAAAATTTATGACCGTGAAACTGGCGAAATCCATTATGGTCGTGTACCTGCAGGTTCGGTGGTAGTTTCTGGCAACCTGCCTTCTAAATGTGGCACTTATAGCTTGTATGCTGCTATCATTGTGAAGAAAGTAGATGCGAAAACCCGTGCAAAAACCAGTTTGAACGACTTATTACGCGAAGACTAAACTTTTTTTAGTTTTCTCCATCTCTACGGCCAGCAATGACCGTAGGGATTTTTGTTTTTTTACATACTGTGATGAATTTTATGAATACCCTCCGATCTTCCGCTATTCCTGTTTCTGATCCGTCTGCGGGTTTACGCATTACGGAGATTTTCTATTCGTTGCAGGGCGAAGCCAATACATCAGGCTTGCCAACCGTGTTTATTCGTTTAACGGGTTGTCCATTGCGTTGCCATTACTGTGATACCACTTATTCTTTTGAAGGTGGCGAACGTCAATCTTTAGATGACATCATCCAAACCACGCTAGAATTTAAAACACCGTATGTATGTGTGACGGGCGGTGAACCTCTGGCTCAACCGAATGCACTGCCACTCATGCAACGCTTGGCAGATTTAGGTTGTGAAGTGTCTTTGGAAACCAGTGGAGCTTTAGATATTTCTAAAGTGGATAACCGTGTGTCGAAGGTGCTGGATTTAAAAACCCCTGCATCGGGTGAAATGTCACGCAACTTATTATCAAATTTAGATTTTTTAAACCCACATGATCAAATCAAATTTGTGATTTGCAATCATGACGATTATCTTTGGGCGAAGCAGCAAGTTGAGCAATATCAGTTGCATAAAAAAGTCGATACAGTGTGGTTCTCCCCTGCATTTGCTGTCGAAAAAGGTGCAGTCGCCTTGCCACAACTTGCACGTGATTTGGCACAGTGGATTTTAGCCGACCATCTCCCTGTTCGTTTCCAATTGCAATTACATAAATTGCTTTGGAATGATGAAACAGGTCGTTAATCTCCTCACGAATCCCCATTCGTATTGACGTCAATCTTCACACTTTTGCTCAAGTTCTATCGCTATATTTTAAAATTTGGAGTTCAATTATGCGCCCTCGTGCCATTGTATTGTTATCTGGTGGATTAGACTCAACCACGTGTTTGGCATGGGCACAAGCGCGTTATGAATGTATTGCACTTAGTTTTATGTATGGTCAACGCTCGACTACAGAGCTAGATGCTGCACGTGCCTTGACTAAAAATGCAGGCATTGAGCATCGTGTGATTAATATTGATTTAGGCAACTTGGGCGGTTCTGCCCTGACCGATCACAGCATTGAAGTACCTGATCATGAGCAAGAAGGTATTCCTGTGACTTATGTGCCTGCGCGTAATACCATCTTCCTGTCTTATGCTTTGGCAGCTGCCGAAGTTTTTGATGCAGAAGCAATTGTGATTGGTATTAATGCGGTAGATTATTCGGGCTATCCTGACTGTCGTCCTGAATTTATTGATGCTTTTGCCAATATGGCACGCTTGGCAACCAAAGTTGGTGTAGAAGGCAAACCGTTAAAATTTGAGACACCTTTGTTACATTTATCCAAAGCAAATATTATTCGCTTAGGTATTGAACATGGCGTAGACTATAGTCAAACGGTTTCTTGCTACCAAGCAGATGACCAAGGACGTGCTTGTGGTAAATGTGACAGCTGTCGCTTACGCAAACAAGGTTTTGCCGATGCCGGTGTTGCAGACCCAACGCGTTATATACCGTCATAACAAGGTAAAGTGTATGAAAAATTTAAAATCAAACATTATAGTTTCTGCGATTATGTCTGTTGCTGCATTATTCGCAACAACGACACACGCAAATAATGACAAGTTGCAACAAGCATATAAAAGCACCAATGTAAAAGCAGCTTTAATTAATGTTTGTAAAGAAGAAACTGCAAAAGGCAAAAAACTGACTACAGCTGAAGTAAGCAAATATTGTACTTGTGCAGTAGAAGCAGATGGTAAATTAACCAACGCTCAAAAATGGGAAATTCAAAGCGCAATTAACCAGAAAAAGAGCCCTGCGACTTTAGCTTTTGTACAAAAGCAAAATAAAGATTTGCAAACTTGTTTTGGTCCTCAGCTTACAGGTAAATTAAAAACCTTAACTGAAGAAGCAATGAAAGCGGCTGAGAAAAAATAATTTTTCTTAACAATTTCAACTAGCCACTTTATGTGGCTAGTTTTTTATGTGCATGATTTTGGAGAAAAATATGAGCACGACAATTCAATTACCAAATCAAGCTTTTCCTGCAACCACAGGCGAAGTCAATTTAACCGAACTTGGTACAGATTGGTTAGTGGTGTATTTTTACCCGAAAGATTCTACCCCAGGCTGCACCACACAAGCTGTCGATTTTACTGCGCTAAAGCCACAATTTGATGCGCTTAATACCACCATCATTGGCATTTCGCGCGACTCAGTCAAAGCCCATCAAAACTTTACCGAAAAACAATCTTTAGGCATCAACTTGATTAGCGATAAAGAAGAAGTATTGTGTCAGTTGTTTGATGTGATTAAAGAAAAAAATATGTATGGCAAAAAAGTTATGGGCATTGAACGCTCTACTTTTATTTTCCATCAAGGTCAATTACTGAAAGAATATCGTAAAGTCAAAGCTGCAGGACATGCCGAGCAAGTGCTTGCGGATTTAACCGCTTTACAGGCTTAATTTTCAGCCTCTAAAAAAACACAATGTTCTGGATGATTGAAAGCTTTTTCAATCATCCTTTTTCATTTAAAAACTGGATTACTCCGTCAAATTACTGCTGTCCTGCTGCTGGTATTTGTCTTGTAATTGACGATAAATTTCCGTGTTTTGAAATGCGGTTAAGAAATCAATTGTGCCTTGCGGGAAAAAATTAGGCTGTATTTCCCCACGATAATAAGCCTCACGTGCAGGCGTAGCAGACATGGCATCTTGCAAGCTGTCTAATTCTACCATCTCCCATTCAGGGAAAAACTTTAAATAATAAGACGAGTCATCTTTAAAATGCCCAATTAAACCAACACGATCTTGCGGTTGAATCAATTCACCGACTAAAGATTTGACTAGTTTTTGCCATTTTTCATCATTGTAGACATCTACGACATGCACAAACTTAATCCGTTCTTGCATCTCAGGTGAAAAGTTAGACAAAATCATCTGCTCACGTTCTTTGGCTAAAAACGGATTTTTTAAATTGCGCTCATTTTGTGCAGAACCTAATGCCAAAATCACATAATGACTACGTGCTAACGCAATTTGAATGGTTTGCAAATGCGCCAAATGAAATGGCTGAAAGCGGCCAATGAAAACCAAATAATCAAACGTATATTGCATAATAAATACGCCAATCCTAATTTTGATAACAACATGATGCTATCTGATACGCGGAAATGTCATCCACAACCTGCGTGGTATCAACTCATTATTGTTTTTGCAAGATAATAAATCAAAAACAATAATTGGGCAGGTTTCGTGGATGACAAATGGTTTTGCCTACTTTTGCCAAAACAAAAGTAGGTCGAACCGAAGGTTAATCCTAAAATAGAATTAATAGAGGTTAAGATTCCGCCTTGCTTATTCATTTTTTAAATGAACAACCCCAAATTCTAAATAAATTTCACATTGAATTAGGAACGCAAATCTCATCATTCACTAACTTTTTATGAACTCATGAGTTGTGCCAGCGCTGCGAATTTGCGACATAATGAGCCATAAATTCAAACCAATCAAAGCAAGGATAGTACGATGACACTGAGCTGTATTCAACAACCTCACCCACATTTGAATGCGAATTTAGACAATGGCGTACTGACTTTAGCCATCAACCGACCAGAAGCAAAAAACGCGCTGTATGGTGAATTATATTTGTGGATTGCACAAGCCTTAGATGAAGCAGATCAGTCCAACGCAGTACGTTGTGTAATTTTACGTGGCACAGATGCAGATTTTAGTGCTGGCAATGACATGCAAGACTTTATGAAGTCTGCTGCACTTAAAGGACAACTACCTGCTGCCGAAGGCCCTCCATTCATCTTATTAAAATCTGCAGCTAAGTTTTCTAAACCGCTGATTGCAGCTGTACGTGGGGTGGCAATTGGCATTGGTGTCACAATTCTATTACATGCAGATTTGGTATATAGCGACAATACTGCCCTATTCCAAATTCCATTTGTGAGCTTGGGCTTATCGCCTGAAGGTGCATCAAGCAAACTTCTAGTAGAACAAGCAGGCTATCACAAAGCGGCTGAACTGTTGCTAACTGCACAAAAATTCAATAGCGAAACGGCATTATCGGCAAATTTAGTTAATAGCATTGAAACCGATGTCTATGCAACGGCGCAACAAAAAGCAGCACAATTGGCAGCTTTACCATTGGCATCACTTAAACAATCTAAAGCCCTCATGAAACATAATGTCAATGAAATTGTGGCGTGGATTGACCATGAAGCAGAGATTTTTATGCAACGTGTCGGCTCAGCAGAAATGATGGAAGCGGTGCAGGCCTTTATGCAAAAACGTAAACCTGATTTCAGCCAATTTAATTAAACGTTGTTTAACTGAAATGCGATTAAACTCATTTCAAGTAAACTAGACGTTTTAAACCACATTCATCTTGGCTGAATGTGGTTTTTTCTTTATTCGCCCCCATATTCTGCAATGAGCTGTCAATCATTAAAAAATTGAGGAAAATTGTAATGTCTAATCCAAATCCAGCCGATGTTAAAGCTGAAAAAAAAGAACGTTATTTTGAACCTGCACCACAAGATATTGATGTAGAAAACTTTAAAAAAGTCATTCAAAGCCGTCGTTCGGTGCGTAAATTTACCGACAAAGCCATTCCTGTTGAAGTGTTGGATGATTGTTTAGATATGGCTTTATTGGCACCGAACTCATCTAATTTACAACCGTGGACTTTTGTCGTGGTGCAAAACCCTGCCAAGAAGAAACAACTGGTTAAAGCCTGCTTAGGACAGCTTGCTGCTCGCACTGCAGCAGAGCTAATTGTGTGTATTGCACGCACAGACCGTGTTGATGAAATGGCAAAAAAGAACATCAGCGAGTTTCCTTTTCCTGAAGCACCTGCAGCAGTCAAAAAATATTACAAGTTTATTCCTTATAACTACATGACTGGCTACTTAAACGCAGTAGGTAACTTTAAGAAAGTCGCTTTCAAAATTGCACGTAGTTTAGATAAACAATTACCTGTAACTGTATTTAACCCTGCCGATGCCAAACTTTGGGCGAGTAAAACCACTGCACTCGCTTGTGAAAATATGGTCTTGGCCCTTCGCGCACACGGTTTTGATAGCTGTATGATGGAAGGTTTTGATGAGCCGATGGTACGCAAACTCTTAAAACTGAATGAACAACAATTTCCAGTGATGGTGATTGCTGCAGGTGAACGTGCCGAAGATGGTGTCTTTTTCCCGCAATACCGTTTTGACCGTGACCTGTTTATTCAGAAAGTCTAGGGGCTGTTAACATTTCATAAATGGCTTGCGCTGTAGGCTAAAACTGAGCAGATTAGGCATGAAACGCAAGGAATAACGAGACTATTGCCAAGTTTCATAACGTAATCTGAGAAAGTTTTAGCCACATGAGCAAGAACAAAGCGCTGCTTTGTTTGCTGCGCAAGGGGACGAGCATATTTTTTGCTGCTATTGCGTTATGAGTCAGTCATTTAGAATAACTAAATTTCCTGCCCCATGCCTTATATCAGCTAAAAAACCTTGCGAGATATATCTCTCACGTCGCAAACATAGATGAAGTGTCAACAGACCCTAATATTTCAACTGTATTTTTAAAACCTAGCCACATTTTGACTCGTGATAAGGCGACAAGGATGTCGCCCGTTAGACTGTGGTACAGGACGTACCATCAGTCTAACAGAGGGCTTTTGTTACTTTTCGCCCGTGAAAAGTAAAATCTATCTACGCAACTTATATTTGCCCCAATCCATATATGAGTGATCGTACAATTCTATTTTTCTTTAAAAATTGGTATTTAAGTCTTTAAAAATTAATATCTAAAAGTTGCATAAACTCAAAGGCAGGCTCTTCGTAAGGATGGCTTGCCTTGAGCGCTTTTGCGACTGCCTGAGCATTTTGCTCAGGTACAATGGTTTCCACGCGCCATTCGGCAACGTGTTCCAAAGCATCTAACTCACCAATAAACGGATTTGCTCCTTTGACAGGCTTAAATTGCCCTGTGCCTAAAACCTGCCATGCACAATGTTCATAATTGCCAATTCCACCTGCACCCGCTGCAAAAACCGCCAGTTTAGTTTCTTCAAGATGAGATTCAGGCACATAGTAAATCAGTTTGAGCATATTTAAACTTCGCTATCCATTTCACAATTAATTAGAAATTAGCATAAAAATTTGAGCATTGTTGCTATTTTGGCAACCTATACGCATCATCCAATCCTCAATTTATACAGTTCCCCAAAAAAACTTTAAAGTACGCTTCGCCACAAACTTATCCCCCATTTTGTATGAATTTAGATTTAAAAAGACAAGCCATGTCGCACGCCCCTAGAGCTTTTGTCATTTTTTTGGCATGATGCAAAACAAGCACATAGTGAATAATGATAAATGACTCAAATGCGTTGGTTAGAACTGCTTTCCACAGTTCGAATTGGTAGTAAAAAACAAAGTACAGAACAGGCGCGCAGCCCTTTTCATAAAGATTATGACCGTATTATTTTTTCGCAAAGTTTTAGACAACTAAACCGTAAAACCCAAGTCCATCCACTGACTCAACACGATGGTATTCACACTCGCCTGACCCATTCTTTAGAAGTGTCTTGTATTGGACGTTCATTAGGGATGCTGGCTGCAGAAAAAATCAAAGACCATTTGCCTATGTGGATTTCCCCTGCCGATGTCGGTGCGATTATTCAAGCCGCTTGCTTGGCACATGATATTGGTAATCCACCTTTCGGACATGCAGGCGAATATGCCATTCGTGAATGGTTTGACGATGCTTCACACGGCAATTTTCTCGCCAAACTTAGTGATGAGGAAGAAGCCGACGTACGTCAATTTGAAGGCAATGCGCAAGGTTTACGTCTACTCACCAAAATTGACTATCATCCAAATGATGGCGGCATGCGTTTAACCTATGCCACTTTAGGCGCTTATTTAAAATATCCGTGGCTCTCCAAAACCATTGCCGAACAAGGCAACCGCCCTGCCAATCAACGTGATAAATTTGGTTGTTACCAAGCTGAAAAAGAAATTCTCAAACAAATTGCAGAACAACTTGGACTGATTCAATTGGGCGATTATCACTATTGTCGTCATCCACTGACATATTTATTGGAGGCAGCGGATGATATTTGCTATGCCTTAATTGATTTGGAAGATGGCATTATTTTAAACATGCTCAGCTATGAAGAAGTTGAACCGATCTTTTTAAACTTGATTGGTGACTACGGTATTCCAGCAGAACTGGCGATGGCACGTACCACATGGCAACAAAAAATTGCCGCTTTGCGTGGTCGGGTCATGAAGCGTTTAGTCGATGAAGTCACCACAGCGTTTGCCAAACACCATTTTGAAATCCTAATGGGACAACTTAAAGGCAGCCTTTTACAGTATTGCTCAGCAGATATTGAAATTGGTATTAATCGCGCCAAAGACTTAGCGCGTGAGAAAATTTTCGAGCATCCGCAAAAAGCTGGATTGGAAATTATTGCGCATCAAAGTTTACAAAATATTTTGGATGCGTTTATTCCGCTCACCACACCCCATAAAACCCTAAGTTTTAAAGAACAGCGTTTAATGTCCATCTTGCAACGCTCAGGGGCAGATTTTGCGCATAATCACTATGACAATATTATGCAAGTCTTGGATATTATCTCCAAGTTTTCAGATCACCAAGCCTATAATTTATCGCAAGAATTACAAGGCAATAAGGTTGGTCTGCTATGACGAATCACATGTATATCAATAACTTATATAAGATTGACGTAGAATTTAAGCACGAATTTTGCCTTTTGTGAAAATGCGCTCTACTATGCGAACAGCAACTTATTTTAAATCAATCAGTGAATCACAAATATGATCGGATGTCTTATTGGCGAAGTATTGGCTTTAGAAGCACCAACCGTGTTACTGAACGTGAATGGTGTGGGCTATGAAATTGACACGCCACTCACCACATTTTGCCAATTACAAAAAGGGCATAAAATTACCCTGTGGACGCATTTAGCTGTGCGTGAAGATGCTCAATTGTTATATGGCTTTTTAGAAGCCCAAGAAAAAACCATTTTCCGTACCTTACTCAAAGTCAATGGTGTCGGCCCGAAAATGGCACTGGGTATTTTATCGACCTTGAGTGTCGAGTTACTGATTCACACCGTAGAACATGAAGATATTAACACCCTGATTAAAGTGCCAGGTGTGGGCAAAAAAACTGCTGAACGTTTAATGATTGAATTACGTGATCGCTTTAAAGCCATGTCCAACGAAGTGAGCAGCAGCAATTCCACAATGACTCAAATCCAGTTTACAGGCAATTCTGCTGTTGCCGAAGCCGAAGCCGCTTTACAATCTTTAGGTTATAAACCTGCCGAAGCACAAAAACTGATTAATGCAGTCAAGGGCGATTTTACTGAAGCCAGTGATATTATCCGTGCAGCATTAAAGTCGATGAATAAATAAAAGATGCCAACAAACCTAGCGTAAGTTCATCTTTCCAATATTGGATACATGACTGGCGACATGGATGTCGCCCGTTGAGTTGGGGTATAGGGATATACCCTCAACTCAACATAAGATTTTTGTTACTTTTGATCTTTCAAAAGTAAAATCATGCCTTCGCAAAGGCATTTAAACGCAACTCATACTTTGAGGCTGTGCATGCAGCATCAAAATGCCCAGCTCAAGAGATTAGTTAACACGATATGCAAGACCGTCTAATCAGTGGTTCTGAAAAACCCGAAGATCAAATTGATCGCGCCATTCGCCCCACCTCACTCGATGACTATATTGGGCAACCTGTAGTGCGTGAACAAATGGAAATTTTCATTGGTGCAGCCCGTGGACGCGCAGAAGCATTGGACCACACCCTGATTTTTGGACCACCAGGTTTAGGTAAAACCACACTCGCCAATATTATTGCCCGTGAAATGGGCGGCAATCTTAAATCTACTTCAGGGCCTGTCTTAGAGCGCGCAGGCGATTTAGCCGCCATGCTGACCAATCTTGAAGAAGGCGATGTGTTATTTATTGATGAAATTCACCGTCTTTCACCTGTGATTGAAGAAATTTTGTATCCAGCGATGGAAGATTATCAACTGGACATCATGATTGGTGAAGGGCCTGCAGCACGCTCCATTAAACTGGACTTGCCACCATTTACCCTTGTCGCCGCCACCACACGCGCAGGTTTACTCACCTCACCGTTGCGTGACCGTTTTGGTATTGTGCAGCGTTTGGAATTTTACTCGGTTGAAGATTTGACCCATATTGTCAAACGTTCGGCAAGTCTAATGGATGTGCCAATGACCGATGCAGGAGCCAATGAAGTCGCTCGTCGTTCGCGCGGTACACCACGTATTGCCAACCGATTATTGCGTCGCGTTCGTGACTATGCGCAGGTCAAAGGCACAGGTGAAGTCACGCAAGAGATGGCACAACGTGCGCTAGATATGCTGAATGTCGATAAAGATGGTTTAGATACCTTAGACCGTCGTTATTTATCAATGTTATTAGAGCGTTTTGATGGTGGGCCTGCAGGTGTGGAAGCTTTGGCCGCTGCTATGGCTGAAGACTCTGGCACTTTGGAAGATGTAATTGAACCATACCTAATTCAACAAGGTTATGTAATGCGAACCGCTCGCGGGCGTATTGCCACCAATATGGCGTATTTACAATTTGGGATGACACCGCCAGAGCCAAAAGAAAAATAGCTCAAAGGAAAAAATAGCTTAAAGGGAGCTATCTCCCTTTAAGCTATTAAATATTTAGGTCAATTGGGTCTGTAGATAGACCCTAATTTTCAATAATACGCACATCTTCAACAAGCATTAATTCACACGCGCCCGCCCCTGTATCATGACGGCTTAAAGAACTGCGCCACTGCCACCCATCTGCGGCAGTAACTTCAACCAATTTACCTTTCAAATAAATCAAATCATCTTCATCAATCTGTTTTAACTGTGTCGCAATCGCGGGTGTGGCAGGAATTAAATGCGTATTAGCGCTCAAACTTGCAATCTCTTGCACAGGAATCGGTGGTGCTTGTTCATAACGCCAATGATACCAACGGTTGCTTTGACGAATAGACAACTGTTTATACACTTCAGGCTTGGCCATTTCGCCCCATCCCAAAGCAAAATCGACAGGGCTAAGTTCGGCTTCACGTCCAAAATTATAATTTTCACGTGACAATACCCGAAACTCACCTTCATAGGTTTCCAAAGCTTGAATGGTATAGTCTTTAAATTGATGCACTTGCTGCGATGACTGATAGGTTGTGCTATCCGCAATTCCTCCATCTGGCTGGAACAGCGTCATCCACAACAAATACAATATGGCAATTACCACAAAAAATTTAACTAAACGGCTCATGTGCTGCTCATTGGGGTGGATCATCTGCATGTATCAGGCAGGCAGCTAATTTTAACTTAAAAGCATGTTTGAAATCTTGTGCCATTGGACGAAGCGTTGAGAATGATAAACTGCCACGCTATACACAGCTTGACTTATAGCCCCGATTCACGTCAATTTCACAGACACGGCGTAAGCTATAAGTATTGCTTATCAAACAACTTTGCAACATTGAAGCGGAACATCATCATGGCGAATAAATTTGAATTTAAAATTCGTATCTATATGGAAGATACTGATGCAGGCGGCATTGTTTACCACGCCAACCATATTCGCTTTATGGAACGTACCCGTACCGAATGGCTTCGTGCATCGGGTGTTGATCATTATTGGCATCAACAAGATTACAACTTTGTCGTGCATAAAATTAACGTGAAATATTCACGTCCAATCTTAATGGATGACCTAATTACTGTTACAGCAAGTGTAGTTTCGTGTAAAGCGTCATCATTTGTATTGCAACAAAATATTTATCGTGGTGAAATCATGCTTGCATCTGGCGAGGTTGAATTGGCCTGTCTTGGTTCAGATATGAAACCACGTCGTCTGCCAGATGAAATTCGTAGCCTTATTCTGAAAGAATTAGGACAAGATTAAAAAAATGAATTGGCACATGTAGTAACTATGGCAACACAACTCGAATCATCTCTTCAAGTATCAGATCTTATTTTACAAGCAAGTCCTGTTGTTCAGCTGGTAATGCTCTCGCTGCTTTTAGCATCATTATACAGTTGGTATCTGATTGCCAAGTTACACATGTGCTATAAAAAAGCACAGGCAGATGATCAGCATTTCCAAAAAATCTTCTGGTCTGGTGCAGAATTAAATACGCTTTACAACAACGCACAGCTCAATTCAAAACGTGTCGGTTTGGAAGATATTTTCTATCAAGGCTTAGGTGAGTTTTTAAAACTCAAAAAGCGCCAAGCGCCTGCAACACAAACCATTGAAGGCACAGAACGTATTTTACGTGTCGGTTTAAGCCGCGACCAAGCTCAACTTGAACAAGGCTTAGGTGCATTAGCCAGCATTGGTTCGGTTGCGCCATACGTTGGTTTATTTGGTACCGTCTGGGGCATTATGAATGCCTTTATTGGACTGGCAGATGTCGATCAAGTCACATTGGCAACAGTCGCACCAGGGATTGCCGAAGCCCTCATTGCCACAGCCATTGGTTTATTTGCCGCCATTCCTGCGGTACTTGCCTTTAACCATTACACCGCCAAAGGCGAAGCGATTTATTCTGATCGTGCTTTATTTGCCGAAGAAATGGTGGCTTTATTACAACGTCAATCTTTAGGCAATACTAAGGATCACGACTAATGGCCATTCAACGCTCAGGACGCTTCGAGCGCATTAAGAAACCACTCAAAAGTGACATGAATGTAGTGCCCTATATTGATGTCATGTTGGTGTTATTGGTGATTTTTATGGTTACTGCACCGATGATTACCAGTGGGATTCAAGTCGATTTACCTCAAACCAATGGCAACCCAATTGAATCGAAAGATGCCCCTGCTTTGGTAACTTTAGATAAAGATGGACGATACTCGTTAAAATATAAAGATGTTGGTTCTAACCAACCTATTTCACTTGAAGAACTTACAACAATACTCACTCAAGCTCAGGAACAGGCTAAGACTGAAAATAAAGAGTTTAGAGTAATTATTGAAGGCGACAAATCACGCTCTTATGGTGAAGTTATGTCACTGATGAACACACTTCAAAACACAGGTTTAACCCAAGTTGGATTGCTGACCGAGCCTTTAAAGTAATTTATGAAAGATTTTAAAAAGCCACCTTTTCAACAAAAAGCTATCGCGATTGGGTTCACTGTAGGTGTCCACCTTGTCGCAGTGGTTGGCTTGCTTTATTTGGGCATGAGTAAAGCACCCGAGCCGCCTAAACCCATTAAAACGGTATTAATAAAACCAGAAGATTTAAAACCCTTATTAGAAACTGAATCTGCTGAAACCACACATGAAAATGTAGCAGAGCAAATTACTCAAACAGCCGAGCCTGCTCTTGAACCTGCCCCTGTCATTCCAACACCTGCAGCGGCTCCTACGCCACCCGCTCCTCAAGTTGATACACAAAAAACTGCACAAGCAGCAGAGGCTCAAGCACGTGCAGAACGACAAGCTGCTGAAGCCAAACAAATTGCAGAGCGACAAAAACTAGAAGCTGAACGCTTAAAAGCTCAACAAGCACGCGCCGAAGAACGTGCTCAACGAGAAGCTGACGCCAAAGCAAAAGCTCAAGCCGATGCCAAAGCACGTGCTGAAGCAGATGCTGTACGTCGTAAAGAAGCCGAAGCCCTGAAAAAAGCAGAAGCGGCAGAAAGACGTCAACTCGAAGCCAATGCAGCAGCAAAACGCAAAGCTGAAGCAGATGCAAAAGCCAAAGCAGATGCCGATGCAAAACGTAAAGCTGCAGCAGATGCAAAAGCCAAAGCTGATGCCGACGCAAAACGTAAAGCTGCTGCAGATGCAAAAGCCAAAGCTGATGCCGACGCAAAACGTAAAGCTGCTGCAGATGCAAAAGCCAAAGCTGATGCCGAAGCAAAACGTAAGGCTGACGCAGATGCAAAAGCCAAAGCTGATGCCGAAGCGAAGGCACGTGCCGATACTGAAGCCAAAGCCTCAGCTGCCAAACAAGCTGCAGAAGAAGCTGCTCAGAAAAAGGCTGAAGTACGACGCATTGCATCCACTGCTAAACGCGATTTCGAAAATAAAATCAGACGAGCGTGGGATACTCCAGCTGGTTCTTCGGGTCAACGTGCAACTGCCCGCGTGACTTTAAGTGACAGTGGCGCAGTTCAGTCTGTCGTGGTTAATTCTAGCGACCCTGACATGAAAGCCAGTGTAGAAGCTGCTGTTCGTGCTGCCGCACCTTATCCGATGCCATCAGACCCAGATGCACGACGCGAAGCACGTAGCTTCACCTCTACCTTTACAGCGCAATAAGTTACCAGTTAGCCGAATAACATCTATCTGGCTAACTCCTTCTCAAAATATTTACGAGTATAAATAAATTTAAATTTTCACAGTGTTATAACAGTTTTATTATAAATTCATGCTTTCATTCCTACCAAAGCATGCCATTATGTACCACAATTACATCCAAAAAAGTTATGTTGATTTGAGAAAATAGCGAATGATGGAAACAACGCGTAAACACCTACTTTGTCTTGCTATTTTAACTGCGCTTAGCCCAGTTTTAAGCACACAATCTTTTGCACAACTGCATTTAGAAATTGCCAAAGCACCAGAAGAAGCACCTAAAATTGCGATTGTGCCGTTTGGCAATGATCAAAGTATTTATCCTATTGTAGAAAACGATTTAAACCGTTCAGGCAAATTCACCAGTTCATCTAAAAACCTTGCTGCAACTGCAAGCATGAACAATCCAAATGCAGCTGCATGGCAAGCCGCAGGTGTACCTTATGTGGTGACGGGAAATGTCAAAGCCACTGCAGAAGGCGGTTATGAAGTTCATTACCAACTTTATGATGTGCAAAAACAGCAATACTTATTGAATGAATTATTAAGCGTGCCTGCGTCACGCGTACGTTCTGCTGCACACATGATCAGTGATGCCATTTATGAAGCACTCACGGGCATTAAGGGTGACTTTAGCGGACGCATTGCTTATGTACTGCGCAACCCTGCAACACCTGAACAACGCTATACCCTGCAAATTGCCGATACTGATGGTGAACAACCTAAAACCATTTTGACTTCGCGTGATCCAATTTTATCGCCTGCATGGACACCAGATGCCAAAAAAATTGCCTATGTGTCGTTTGAAACCAAACGTCCTGCTATTTATGTGCAAGATTTGGCTACAGGTCAGCGTGAAAAATTAGCCAGTTTCCGTGGTTTAAATGGTGCACCTAGCTTCTCACCAGATGGGCAAAGTATGTTGTTTACCGCATCCATGCATGGCAATCCAGAAATTTATCAAATGAATTTAAGCACCCGTGAACTGCGACGCATGACCAATGACAGTGCGATTGATACCGAAGCACGTTATGCGCCAGATGGTAAATCATTTATTTACACTTCAGATCGTGGTGGTTCCGCACAAATTTATCGTTATGACTTTGCCACAGGCAGCAGCAAACGCCTAACCTTCCGCGGTGCATTTAACGCACGTGGTACGCTCAGTGCCGATGGTCGTAAACTGGCATTGGTGCATCGCCCAAGTGGCAGTAATTACAAAGTCGCAATTCAAGACATCAACACCAATATCACCAATATTTTAACCCCAACCAGTTTGGATGAGTCGCCAAGCTTCTCACCAAATGGGCAAATGGTGGTGTATGCAACGCGCGAAGGCGCACGTGGCTTATTGTCAATTATGTCTTTAGACGGTCGCTTCCGCATGAACTTACCTAGTGAACAAGGTGAAGTGCGTGAACCTGCGTGGGCACCAAAATAATGAGTACCCGCAAGGTAAACACTTTTCAGTTCTGTTTTAAAACCAAAAATCAAGCTTCATGGAGATGAGGATGAACGCAGTTAAATTATTGGTACTCCCTGTTTTGGCATCGGCTTTAGTGATGACAGGTTGTGCAAACCGCAAACCAACGACTGACTCACAAGCAGGTCAAACACCAAGTGGTGCAACTACAGTCAACACCCAAGGTTTGAGTGAAGATGCAGCTTTAAATGCACAAAACCTTGCAGGTGCATCTGCCAAAGGAGTAACCGAAGCCAACAAAGCTTTCTTGGCAAAGCGCGTGGTGCATTTTGACTACGACAGCAGCGAATTATCTAATGATGATTACCAGACCCTACAAGCACATGCACAGTTTCTAATGGCGAATGCCAACTCTAAAGTAGCGCTTACAGGTCATACCGATGAACGCGGTACACGCGAATACAACATGGCTTTAGGCGAGCGTCGTGCCAAAGCGGTTGAGAGCTTCTTAATCACCAGCGGCGTTAACGCAGGTCAGCTTGAAGCAGTGAGCTATGGTAAAGAAATGCCAGTCAACCCTGGACATGATGAAAATGCATGGAAAGAAAACCGTCGCGTAGAAATTAACTACGAAGCTGTTCCACCATTATTGAAATAATAATTTGCTGTTTGGGAAAAACTCGTTTAGAACGTGTTTCCCCAATACGAAAAAAGCGCTCTTTATTACAAGGGCGCTTTTTTATGACATAAAAAACTGGGCAAACGAATATTTTAAAAACTAACAGATAAGTGCAGAAATACAGCTTTGCTTCAGTTATTCCGACTCGGCATCAGCTTTTGCAGTTTGCATAGATTCAATCAAATCATGCTTGTTAAACTTTTTATATTCAGGTTTAGACTCGTAATCTTTCCAAGCGGCTTTCATCTTGTCCTCAGAAATATCGTCTAAACTAATCCCTTCGCTTGGCGTTGGAGTCGCATCAAACTTTAACGTTGTCATATCTGTGCTCCTATCTCAAATTAAATCCTTCACATCAACATAGCACTTTCTGCAGGACTTGCAAGGGTAAAATCACAGCAAATAGTCGAGTTTAATTTTTCTTTTAACGCGTTCTCATCTAAACTATTGCAGCATATTGTTATCCTCATTTTTGCAGTCATTCGGAGTTTTCCAGTCATGTCATACCGCACCCTTTCCCAATTTCTACAACAACAAACTGGAAATTTAACACCCGAACTTGCTCAAGTGATTGAAACTATAGCCAATACTTGTAAAACAATTGACCAAACATTACAAAAAGGTGCATTGGCGGGCGTATTAGGCAGTGCACAAAATGAAAACGTACAAGGCGAAGAACAAAAGAAATTAGATGTTATTTCAAATGATTATTTAATTGAAGCGTTACAAAAACATCCTAATGTGGGTGGTTTGGCGTCGGAAGAATTAGACGAATTCACTCCTGCTCAGGAAAATGGTCAATATTTAGTGTTATTTGACCCACTGGATGGTTCAAGCAACATCGACATCAATATGTGTGTGGGTACCATTTTCTCAATTTTACCTGCAAAAAATGCCGTGACCCAAGCTGCAGACTTTATGCAAGCAGGTACACAACAAGTTGCTGCAGGTTATGTCCTGTATGGCCCATCTACCATGATGGCGCTCACTGTTGGTGCAGGCGTGGTATTCTTTACCTTTGACCCAGAAAGCCAAGAGTTTTTGGTGACTGCAGACAACATTCAAGTTGCTGCCGATACAAAAGAATACGCGATCAATGCTTCAAACCAACGCCATTGGGAAGCACCTGTAAAACGCTATATTGATGAACTTTTGGCTGGTAAAACTGGGCCACGCGAAAAAGACTTTAACATGCGTTGGGTTGCATGTATGGTGGGCGATATTCACCGTATCCTTTGCCGTAGCGGGGTTTTCATGTATCCATACGACTTAAAAGACCCGAAAAAAGCAGGTCGTTTACGTTTAATGTATGAAGCCAATCCAATGAGTATGCTCATGGAACAAGCAGGCGGTGCGGCAACCACAGGTCGTGTGCGTATTTTAGACATCCAACCCACAGACCTACATCAACGTGTGCCTGTCATCATTGGCTCAAAAAATGAAGTCGATTTGGTCAGCAGCTACCATCAATAATTTTTAACAACAGCAGTCGGCCATTCGCTGACTGCTGTGGATTTTATCGCATGCCTACGATTTTTTTAGAATCAAAAGATAACCCGAAAATTAAACACTTACGTGGTTTAATTGAACAAAATAACTATCGCAAAAAACAGGGACAAACGGTACTTGAAGGTACACATTTGTGTCTGGCGTGGTTACATGAAAATAAAAAAATCAATTCGATTTTTACCACCGAACATGCACTAAGCCATCCTGACTATGAGCGTATTTTGGCTAAATACACAGGCGTGGTCTTTGTCATTGGCGAATCTTTATATAAAGATTTAAGCACTTTAGGCACTTCCCTTGCCTGTTTAGCCATTGTCGACGTGCCAAGTTCAAGCCAAGCTTTAGACTTTAAAGCAGACACACTGATTTTAGAAAATGTGCAAGATCCGGGTAATGTCGGCACCTTATTGCGCTCTGCAGCAGCAGCAGGTATTGAACAAATTATTTGTACCAAAGGTTCTGCCTCACTTTGGTCGCCACGGGTGTTACGTGCAGGCATGGGCGCACACTTTAGCTTGCATACCTTTGAAAATATTGAACTCGAAGATGTCTTAGCACAATTTCATATTCCTGTATATGTGACCAGTTCACACCATGCAGAAAGTCTCTATTCCAAAAATCTGCGTAAGGCTTGCGTCTGGATTCTAGGCAATGAAGGTCAAGGTGTGTCCGATTATGCCTTACAGCATGCAGAAGCGGTAAGTATTCCACAACCAGGTGGACAGGAATCTTTGAATGTGGCAATTGCAGGCTCAATCTGTTTCTTTGAAATGGTACGCCAACGTCTGTAAATGGTTAATTTATTTTAAAAAGACTAGCCCTGCAAAAAAAATAGATTAGACTGAAAATAATAACTTGCAATGTCAACCAAACCATTGTTTTTAGCGTTATAAAAATATGATGTTAAAAATAATGGTGGGTATCCAATGACAGGATTTTCCATCTCTATGGATTTAAACCCGAAGTCGTCACACTCGGAAAATTTGAGTGCTCTTAAGAGTACGGCTGAGCAACGTCTGAAGAATTTCATGCAAGACGTAACGGGGCGTGCCTTAGTGATGATGGAAAGTGCAACGCAAGGACAGCACGGCATTGCTATGGATTTAGTGCAAGAAGCCTTTATTTCCTTGCATAAATCTTATGCTGACAAAGCCACAGAGGAATGGTATCCCCTGTTTTACACCATTTTAAATAACAAATTACAAGATTGGCGTCGTAAAGAAGCTCGCCGCGCTCAACCGTTTTCATGGTTCAAAAAAATCAGTTTAGATGATGACGATGTTGAACAACTTGATATTGTCGATGAGCAAGCACTCAATCCTGCAGAGTTTTTAGATCAAGCTGTGACTGTAGAAGAAATTCAGGCAGCAATTGCGGGGCTTCCTGTGCGGCAACAACAAGCTTTTATGTTACGTGCTTGGGAAGGTTTTGATACGCAAACCACCGCACAAATTATGAACTGCACTGAAGGCAGTGTAAAAACGCATTATCACCGTGCTATTCAAGCTTTACGCAACAGTTTGGCACATATGAATCCGTATCTGGGAGGATCATCAGAATGAAACAAGATGATTTCTTAAAACAAGTGACATCTAAACTTGATGGATTGGCTCGCCACCATCAAGACAAAGCCGCGGTCATGAATCATGTCTTGGACAATATTCAAGACAAGAAAACATCGCGCTATGGGCTTTGGAAAATGTCAGGTTTTGCATTGGCTGCGGCAATTGCAGGTTTTGTGGTCTTGCCAAATTCAATGGAAATGACCACACAGCCGCAGAATCAAGCTGTATCTGTTCCTAAACTTTCTCCACAAATGGTGGAAGATTTAGAAATGTTAATGGTGTTGGGTGAGGACAAAGTTCCACATGGCAGCTAAACGAATTGTGATTGCGTGTTGTGCGCTCAGTTTTTTACAAACCAGTTTTGCAGGGTTTGAGCGTTTTTGGATTTTCTCCAAAGATGCAGATACGCAAATTTCAGAAACCTGGGAAACTCTTTCTGAAGAAGAACAATTGGCCTTAATTAAGCGCTATCAAAACTTAAAAGAAATTCCTGCAGAAAAAAGCGTAGCTTTACAGCAGCGGATGGATTGGTTTACTCAACTGCCTGATAGCGAAAAACAAAAAATGCGTGAAACTTGGCAAAAAATGAGCACGCAAGAACGTCGTGAATTAGGACAACGCTTGCAACAAGCAACACCTGAACAACGACCTTTAATTCGTCAGGAATACATTCTTAAATATCAGCAGCCTGCAATGAGTCACTAATTTTATCTGTTCATGGATAATAGAAAGTACTTGAAGTCACCAATAACAAAAGCCTCATCGTGTAAAACAGATGAGGCTTTTGCAATAAAGAGTCGGTAGATTACGATTTTCTTGGACGTTGACGATAGAACGCCAATCCGATTAAACCAAACATACCCCAGAAACCTAAGCTTCCCCCGCCACCACCACTGGCTTCATAATTGGTATTTTTCGCTGTATTTTCTAAAGTAATGGTCGCTTCAGGCGATAATTCCAGTTCATGATCGAAAATCGTGTATTTCAGCTCATAATCAAATGGGCTAAAGCTATTTCGTACTTGAACCTGAATATTGCCACCATAACAAATTTCACGTGCATAATCCCCAGGACAAGGTGCTTGACGATCTGCCGTAAGTACCACACCTGAAGGTACTTGTGTAAAACGAATTGCCAGTTCTTGTCCTGTACTATCTTTATAGAATGCAGGCTTATTGGTATTTTCTTTCAAAGTGCTGATAGAACCATCGCCTGCATCGCTATCATTCAGCAATGGATTAAAACTCACTTTGAGGTCTGTACCATATTCAAGTCGTACACGATCATCTTTTGCAATTGGGGCAATATTGCTAAATTTACCTTCAAGTAAGCCCGAAGAATGCAAATTACTGTCCAATTTTGAGGTAATGGTGTATTTACAATACGCTGAATCGGTTGCTTCTGTGACTTTATCATTCAGTCGATACATCACAATCCGTTGCAACTGTGCATCCCATTCACATTTGAATAGTGGATCTTGGGTCAATTTATCGGTACTAAATGTGGTACCTGAACCCGAAATTGCACCAATCCCCAATACTTCAGTGCTAATGCTAAAGTTGTCAGAATTAAGCTGTCTTAACTGAACAAATTTCCCATCTGCAGTTGGTTCATCTTGCTTTAATGCCATCGCAAATGGATCAACATAAATGGCACGATATTGCTGCTTAGCTTTGGTATTCGCCAACAAATCCTGCATCGTTTTCAAATCAGTACGCGATTGAGAAACGACCGAAGATGCAGCATCTTTACTTTGATCTATCGCAGACTGAATACGGTCAATTTGTTGCTGATAATTGGCAAATAAACTTTCATAAGAGACATTACGCAAGCTTTGAATATCGGCTGCATTTAAGCGCATCACTTCTACAGAGCCAATTTCACAGGTATTTTTTGCATCAGGATTTAAAGTTAAAGTTGCATTACTCACCCGCGCTAAACCACGTTGTTCATAATCACTACACCCCATGCTGTTTACATCAATCAAATCTTTCGCAGGGTCTGAACCAAGTTTTGGATAATACAACGGCAGGAATAAATTATAAGCAGATGGTTCTTGCAAGGGCTGCAATACTTGATCAAAGCTAAGCCCTGTCAAATCCAAATTTTTAGCACCATCATAAGAACTATTTGCTGTTTCAGGCAAATCACACTCGCCTTGCTCTGTCGCTGATCCCATTGCGAATAAGGCATTGCGAATTGTGTTGATGTTGCGCGCCTGCTCTAAGCTCGCAGGGAATGCATAACGACAAGATTTACCTTGGTTAAAGGCCAACATATTAAAAGAGAGGACAATACGTGGATAATTGTCATAAAACAAAGTACTCAATGCTTTATTTTCAACAATGGTATTACTTTGCAAATACACCTGTGACAAAGTGCTAAGCGGATGATTTTCTGCATTACTTAAGTTAAAGATATGACCTTTGCTGGTATCAGCTTGGTTTTGTGCAATCGTACTGGCAGTCAACGCAAGATCTGGTTGGCCGCAAAGATCAAAAGTACTAAGACTATTTGCAGCACCATTTTTCACAATACTGCTGCGGTCAATTTTCACCATAGAGCGTGTATTGACCAAGTTGGCACTACAATCCATTGCCAACACACTACCTACTTTGGCTTGGTTCGCATGGATATAAGCATTTTCTAAATTGACTTGACGCTCCGCTTGATGAGCAACAACGTAAATTGCACCACCTTGTTCTGCATGCGAATTTTGAATTTCGACATTGTTCGCAGCTAATGGGCCTGCCACAAATAATGCACCACCCTTGCCTGCATCTGCAGGGTTTGCATTAGCACCACCATGGGCATTCCCATTTTTTAGAATGACATCGTATAGCGCCACGCTGGCTTGGGTATCTGAAGTATTGATAATGCGGCTATTGCCATGTGCATTAATAGTGGTTTTTAACGGTGCAATTGAAGGATAACGATGTGTAATTGGATCTACTTGGTTATAGTCGACCGCTGTCGCCCCATAAATACGCACCATAGATTGCGGGCGTAATTCTGAGTTTAAGATATATTCCCCAGCCTGCAACTGAATCATATCGGTTGCACCACGGTTGGTATTGCCTGCGCTACATCCACCGAACGCAATATTCTGCTTGGCCGCAACTAACGCTTCACGTAATGAACATTTGCTTAAGTCTTCACCATTTTGATCTTCAAAGGTCGTGACCTGAATCACACGATTATCTGCTGCCATAAGCGACATAGCAGACAGCACCATTATCCCTAATAGTGTTTTTTTATTATTTTTCATATTCATCCTTTATGCTTTTCTACGGCGTAAACCCAACAAGCCCAATAAAGCCAATAATCCGTAAGCGCTCCATGCACCGCCAGAAACTTTTATTTTATCGCTTTCCATACGATTTTCATGTTCTTGAATAACTTGGACTTTCACTTCCATATAAGGTGTTGTGCTGTTAAAACGTGTGGTACTGGTGACTAATTTAATTTTAAAAACATCTGCACCATGCCAAGCAGAATCTGGGGTATATACCAAATTCCCCAACTCATCTACGGTCAATTTTCCTTTAGAACGTGTATCGAGTTGCTCAATTTGCACACAACCTGCTTGCCATGCTTGGCCTGTCGGATTGTTTGGATAGACTTGATCACAAAATTCTTTAGGCACCAAATCACTATCACCCAACAAATCACTCACCGACATTTTAGCAATTTGACCCGCCAAAATATCTTGACCTATAAGCCCCATAGTTTCAGGAACCATCACCTCTATTGCACCACGGTCACATAAGGTAATATCTGACTGACGGTTTTTACCGCGCTGATCTGAAGCAGCACAACCGACTACCGTATTATCCCCCAGTTGTAATTGCCCCTGATTCAACACCACAGAATCTTTCAGGCTGTTATAATTGAGCAATACGCGTGGGCGCATAAAGCCCAAGAATGAGTTTTCAGGAACTTGATATGGACAAAAGAGTGCCGTTTTATCTTGACTGAGGGTTTGGCATGCACCTTCAAGCAGATTACCTGCAAGCACCGAATTTGCAGTCCATAGCGTATTTGGATAGTTGCTATCGCCTGCTCCACAGCCTGCGCCGACTAAATTATTTTGCAATCTTGTTGCATCTGAACCTGCTTGCACACAGTTTGCTGCAGTATTCACACTCACAGGATGTGGATTACCCAAAATCACACTATTGGCAATATAGGCTTTACCCAAAGGTGCGTTGAGATACACACCACGGCTGTTACCAATCAAGCTAATGTTATTGACACCAATATCATCCAGCACATTCATGACATAGCCTTCATTTGCAGTAAAAGTACTGCTCACGATCATATTCCCCATACTAGGAAAGGCTTTGATTTCTTCATCTGCCAAACTTGCTGCAGAATAGAGATTGGCTGAAGCAACTGATATGGTTTTGTTGCCTTTAAATACTGAAGTTGTAATCACAAAGCGTGGGAATTGCGTATAAATGACGCCACCTTCCTGCGCTTGGTTAGCTTCAAGCAAGCTATTTTTGATCTCAATAAAACCTGCAGGGATCTTCTCGTCAGTCATTTGTGCGAGGTTATAAATTGCCCCACCTTGATTGGCTACACCCTGACTCAGTTTCACATAGTCTAAAATTAAATGTTCATTATTATAAATCAGACCACCTTGTTGCTGACGACAGCGTTCCTCACCGCAGCCCTGTAAAGTTAATTCTTTTAAAGAAACTTTTAAGAAACGATCCTTGCTATCTTCAATGTGGAAAATTCGCTCATTGCCGCGCATCTGAATCGTGGCATTATTCAAACCTGGGGCAGTTTTATCATTCAGACTACTGTCATAGGTGGTTTTAATTTCAAGGTTTTCTGTAATTTTAAGTTGAGTATCAATTTGATAGACGGCTTTCTTTTCTAATAAAATCACACTTGAGGCATTTTTGCCGCCACAGCCCAAATAGCCTTCTTCGGGCATGCCTAAATTAATATACTCAATGGCTTCACGCAAAGAACATTGTTGATCATCTGCTTTGGTGTCAGCAGTGGTGGTGACAATGATATTACTACTATATGCATGACCTGCGATAAACAGCATACCAATGCCGATGCTCTGCTTGAGCATAAGCGTACTCCTTGTAATTTTCTTTGTTTTTTTTCTTCTTTAGTTGCAAATTCCCTGCAACTTCGAATTATTTTCCGAATAATTTGGCATAGCTTGCGCAAATTCTCAAGTAATTTTAATTTTTACCGATATTCGTCAATTAAAGCATAAATCTGACGCAGGTTTGCTCCACTTAATTTCGTTTTCTCTCCTTTAAGTAATTGCACCAACTGTTCAAGGCTTTGCAGCAAAATCGAGGTCTGCTGTGGGCCATGTAACAACAAATAATCAATAATTTGTGGGTCGATGATAATCCCGCGACGCTCTAACACGGAACTCACTAAAGCTTGTCGGTCTGCATACAAACTGCCTGAAGGCACTTTAACACTCACTGCCTGCGTCAAACGTGATTGCAAATCGGGCAATTCAAGCTTTAATTCAATCGGTGCAAAACGTGATGAAAACACCAACTGACCACCAACCTCATTGCTGTAATTGATTAAGTGAAACACCGCACGTTGCCAATGTGGTACACCACTAATCGCTTCAATATCGTCTAAAGCAACCAAATCATAACGGTCTAAAGAGGTAATTGCTTCTGTTGGGGCATCCAATAATTCAAGTAAGGATACTTTAATAGCTGATTTGCCAATTTCTAAATAGGAATCGCAAATTGCAGACAATAAATGACTTTTGCCTGTGCCCGCACCACCATAGACATAAAAGCGATTGACCAATCCTGCATGAAGCTGTCGAACTGCATCAATCACATGCCCCCAACCCGGACCAGAAAAATCACTGATCCGTGCATCTAATTGAGGCTCGATATCTAACTGCAGTTGACGCATAGAATTGTAATCACCTAGGAGTTTTGCTGATCTGAGGGCTTTATCTTACTTGATTTTTCAGTCTGTTGCAGTGAATTTGCTGACTGAGGATCAAGCTCAATATCAATATGAACTTGTGCTGTATCAATGCTGATGTCACCCGATGCACCATCTTCCGACACCACCACAGGTTGCCCATACAAATAACTTTTTTCGTAAAAATCACGTAAATGACGCAGTAAAACCACAATCACTGCTGCTACTGGTAAAGCAATCAACATCCCCATGAATCCAGCCAGTTGTGCACCTGCTAAAACAGCAAACACCACCGCGACTGGCGAAAGCCCGATTTTATCACCCAATAAAAACGGTTGTAGAATATAGCCTTCCACCGCCTGTCCAATCATAAAGACCACAAGGACTAAAACCAATTGCATCCAGTCAATGCCAAATTGCAGGAAAGTGGCAATAATGGCTGCAACAATGCCTACAGCGAAACCTAAATACGGAATAATACTGGCAAGTCCCGCTACCATCCCAATAATCAAGCCGACTTCTAAACCAATCAGTTGTAGCCCTGTAGCATAAACGACGCCCAACAAGATCATCACCAAAAACTGACCTTTAACGAAAGCGCCTAACACACTGTGACATTCTTGTACCACAGCCAACGTGCTTTGCTCATAAGGACGCGGAATTAAGCGGCGCAGGCTGTCGAGCATACGCTGCCAGTCGAGCAAGAAATAGAAAGCAATAATCGGAATCAGCACCACGGTGCCGCCAATTTGAATAAAATTCAGACCAGACTGTGCAACACGCAATAACATGGCTTGAATACTATCGGCGCTATAATTGGTTTGCACATAATCCATGACGATGCTGCTCATGTGCGAGGTATCAATTTCCATTTCTTCAATATTGAAAGTGGATGATACCCACGGCAAGAAGGTCGAATTGATCCAGTTAATACCGACAGGAATACTGTCACGCGCAATCATCAACTGCTTCCAAACCAAAGGAATGATGTACCAAACTGCCAAAGTCAGCGCGATGCCAATCCCAATAAAAACCAAACTGATAGATAGCCAACGTGGTAAACCGACTTTGCAAAATTTTTCAACCAATGGGCTAAATAAATAAGCCATGAAAAATGCAACAACAAAAGGAATGACAACTGGTTTTAATAAGTACAGCACCCAAAGGAGCAGAACTATCCCAGACAGGATAAAAATGCGACGCAAGGTACGATCGACCATAGAAATTCGCCTTTTTTCAGTTTATTCGTTATAGAAGTTAAAATATTTGAATAAAGATAGCATTTTAGCGCATAAATAACATAAGAGTTTCGTATATTCAGGTATAATCGCCCCGCGAATGCGGAGACTTCATTATGAGCAACTCAACTTCTAACCCAACCACTGGTTTAAGCTATAAAGATGCTGGTGTCGATATTGAAGCGGGCGACGCGTTAGTCGATCGTATCAAATCTGTCGCTAAGCGCACGACTCGTCCTGAAGTGATGGGTGGATTAGGCGGCTTTGGCGCACTTTGTAAAATTCCGAAAGGTTATGAAGAACCTGTGCTCGTATCTGGCACAGATGGTGTAGGAACTAAATTACGTTTAGCGTTGAACCTAAACCGCCATGACACAATTGGTCAAGATTTGGTGGCAATGTGTGTAAATGACTTGCTGGTGTGCGGTGCTGAACCTTTATTCTTCTTAGACTACTATGCAACAGGTCACTTAAATGTAGACGTTGCAGCCAATGTTGTTACAGGAATTGGTAAAGGCTGTGAGCTTGCAGGCTGTGCGCTTGTAGGTGGTGAAACTGCTGAAATGCCAGGCATGTATGAAGGTGAAGATTACGATCTTGCAGGCTTCTGTGTGGGCGTGGTTGAGCAAAGCAAAATTATTGATGGCTCTAAAGTAAAAGCTGGTGACGTTCTGATTGGTGTCGCTTCTTCAGGTGCACACTCAAACGGTTACTCTTTACTTCGTAAAATTTTAGACGTAAAAAATGTTGATTTAACTCAACTGGTTGATGGTCGTCCACTGGCTGACGTTGCCATGGAACCAACACGCATTTATGTCAAATCAATGCTTGAACTGTGCAAACAAGTTGATGTGAATGCTATGGCGCACATTACGGGTGGCGGTTTACCAGGTAACTTACCACGTGTATTGCCAAATGGTGCGCAAGCAGTGATTGACGAATCATCTTGGGAATGGCCAGAACTGTTCAAATTGTTACAACGTGAAGGCGGTGTAGAACAGTTTGAAATGTATCGCACCTTTAACTGTGGTGTAGGTATGGTTGTTGTTGTAGATGCCAACGATGCAGACAAAACAGTTGAGCTTCTCAACAGCCTTGGCGAAAAAGCTTGGGTGATGGGTCGTATTCAAGACAACGCCGAATCCGTTGAAGGCGCAGATGAAAAAATTCGCGTAATTTTTGCGTGATTTGACTCAGATGATCAAAATAGCTGTCCTCGTTTCAGGCAGCGGAAGTAACTTACAAGCCCTGATAGATGCCAATCTTTCAGGGCAAATTGTTGGGGTTATTTCCAATAAGCCTGATGCCTATGCTTTACAACGCGCTCAACAAGCAGGGATTCAAACTGCAGTGATTGAGCACAAACAATATCCGAGTCGTGAATTATTTGATGATGTCATGCATCAACAATTACTTGCATGGGATGTTGATTTGGTGGTGCTTGCGGGCTTTATGCGTATTTTAAGTGCCAAATTTGTGCATGCTTGGGAAGGTAAAATGCTCAACATTCATCCTTCACTCTTGCCGCATTATAAAGGCATGCACACCCATCAACGTGTACTCAATACAGGCGATACTTTACATGGTTGTACCGTGCATTATGTCACTGCTGAATTAGATGCAGGTCAAGCACTGGCACAAGGTGTGTTGCAAGTAAACATCCACGATGATGCCGAAAGCTTGGCGAACCGTGTGCATGTGTTGGAGCATTTGATTTATCCGCAAGTGGTTGAATGGATTTGTAACGGAACCATTCAGCACACTGCGCAAGGTGTGATGTATCGCCAACAACTGATACAACAACCTGTGCAGTTTTGCAATTTTTAAATATTCTTTAAGTATGTAGCTTTTGATATATACGAAAAAACGCCTGTTGATCAGGCGTTTTTTATGGTTCGTATTTGGTTCAGACTGAATTAAACAGAAGCAGCTTTACTCTGCTGTGCTTGAATCAAATCTTTAATCAACTGCACCGTCGCTTCAGGTTTTTCTAAAGGGAACATATGTCCACCTTCAACCACCTGATAAGCAATGTTGAATTTCTTGGCGGTAATTTGTGGGAAACCTGCTTTTAAGAACGGCCCTTTTTTTGCAATCACCAATTCTGTCGGCACTTGCAGTTTTGCTTGCGGTAACCACCACAGTGATGGATTGGTTCTAAAAATATTGACCTCGTCCATTTTTGGAATGGTCAATTGCACCCCGCCTCGTACATGGTCATCAGTCAAAGCATGCTCGATATAAGCCTGAAAACAGCCGGCATCAAAATCTTGATAAAAACCTTTCGGACGCAATAAGTCTGCTGCTTGCTCACGACTTTCCCAATGATCACGACGGCGCAAAGACAAAGATGCAGGCGACAGTTGATCTACTGCTTTAAGCTTAAACATTTTGGCAAAATGTAAAAACACCGATGCTTTACCCATAATTAAAGGTGGATCAAGCATGATCACTTGTTCAAATAATTCAGGGCGTTGTAAAGAGGCTTGAAACGACAACACTGCACCTAAAGAATGCCCCAACGCAATCACTTTACGTCCCTGAGCTTGACGTACAACACTGTCAATCACTTGTTGGGTTAAGCTTTGCCAATGATTATCAATCGGATAACGCTTATCTGGCCCCAACAAAGGGACGTAAATCACATCGTAATCATCTTTAAGTAAATCAAACAGTTTTTGATAAACCTTCGATGGCACGCCATTGGCATGCGCAAAATGAATCAGTGGTTTCATTGTAATTTCACGTTTTGCTCAGTCTGAATATGTTGAGATAAAGAAGTGGCAAAGCCCTCTCCCACTGCTGCACCCATACGCCCCAACACAGAGTCTAAAGGACTGTGTTCAATGGTATAGTTCACTGTTTTATCTAGGTTTAAATCACGCTTCAGGCTATTTAAACTGCCAATCTTATCGGCAATGCCTAAAGTCACGGCTTGCTCACCTGTCCAGAACAGACCTGAGAAAATCGCAGGATCTTGTGATTTCAGTTTCGCGCCGCGTCCATCTTTCACTGCTTGAATAAAGTGGCCATGCACATTATCTAATACGGCTTGCACATGTTTTTTCTGTTCAGGATCAACAGGTTGTGTCATCGACAATAAGGCTTTATTTTCACCTGAGGTCATAGTACGATCTTCCACACCCATCTTCTGCATTAAACCGCTCAGCCCATAATTTGGCATAATCACACCAATTGAACCCACCAAACTTGATGGATTGACAATAATTTCATCTGCAGCGGAAGCAATGTAATACGCACCTGAAGCGCCAGTATCGCCAATCACGGCATAGAGTTTTTTCCCTTGATGCTGTTTTTTCAGATATTGAATTTCTTGCCAGATTTCATCTGACTGCACAGGTGAACCACCCGGAGAATTAATATTTAGCACCACCGCCCTACTGTTGCTGTTTTCATAGGCTTTTTTCAGTGACTTGATGGTGTCATTGCTGTTCACACTTTGCTTATCAGATGCAATTGTGCCAACAATATCCACCACCGCGATATGTGGACTCGCTGCCGATGGATTCGTGGTCGTGGTACTGCACCCTTTGCCCATTATCACCAACAGTAAAAATATATAAGCAAAAGTTAAAAACTTAAAGAAAATCCCCCAACGACGTGCACGACGTTGTTCTTCAACTGAAGCTAAAACAGCTTTTTCTAATAGTTTCCACTCATTGCCTATGGGCTGCTGTGCTTGTGGAGATATTTGTTGTGATTCATTTTGTGGTTTTGGTGGCCAATCGGACATGAAACAATCCAAAAAATAGTAAATTTGCTCCATTATATACACGGAATTGGCAAAAACTGTCTAAAGCCTGTATTTTCTCCTATAATATTTTACATCTTTATCCTTTCTATCAATTGATGCTGTCGTTATGACCGAACCTGCACCGACAACGGCTTTATCGCGCCTGCTTGATTTTGTAAGTCGACAACCTTTAACAGTTGCGCGTTTTTTTGCAAAATCTTTGGCTTTTTTGGTCAATACACTGCGTTTGAGTAAAACCTCTCAAACTATTCAACTCAATCTACAAATTGCGCTTCCTGAGCTGAACTCACAACAACGCGAACAGATTACCCAGCAAGCAATTCGTAACGAACTGACCTCTTATTTTGAGTTTTTTCATATTTGGGGATCAAGCAATCAAAAAAATATTCAAAGAATCCATCAGGTACATGGTTTAGAACTATTACAAGATGCACTGGCTGCACAAAAGGGTTTGGTCTTAATTGTGCCGCATTTTGGCACTTGGGAAATTATGAATGCGTGGATCGCTCAATATACGCAAATGACCATCATGTATAAACCTGTCAAAAACCCTGCGGCAGATGATTTTGTGCGCCAAGCACGTAGCCGTGAACAGGCACATTTAGTCCCAACAGATGAATCTGGGGTACGTCAAATTTTTAAAGCACTCAAACAAGGCGGAACCACTGTCATTTTGCCAGACCATACCCCAAATATAGGTGGTGAGATGATTCCTTTTTTTGGTATTCCGTTGGAATCGAGTAATTTAAGCGCCAAATTGATTCAGAAAACTAAAGCAAAAGCTTTGTTCTTATATGCGTTAAGAAATGCAGATCAAGGCTTTGATATGTATATCGAAGCGATAGATGAGCACATTTATCAGTGTGATGCCAATGCAGGGACAGCTATTATTCACCGTGCAATTGAAGATTTGATCCGTCGTTATCCTACACATTATCACTGGAGTTATAAACGCTATAAAGCCCATCCAGATTTACGCGGGGTCTATCATAAACCTGTGCAAGAAGCCTTGGCAGATGTGCAGGCTGTACGTGCCCAGACACAGAACCAAACTAACGCTGCAACCACAATTTCTGCTGCCGATACGGCTGTATAAGCATACGCTGTTGTGCATCTACAGAAAAACGTACGCTGCCTTGTTGTATGGTGTTCATGAACGGAATATTGAGCGCAGCCAAGCGTTGCTGAACTAAAGAACTAGGATGTCCATAACGATTATCAAAACCTGCAGATGCCACGGCCAATTTGGGTTTAAAATGTGCTAAAAAATCATAGGCAGAACTGTGCTTACTCCCATGATGACCCAAAATTAACACATCTACTTTTAAATCAGGATATTCCTGCAACAATTGATATTCAGTTGCCCAACCTGCATCGCCCATCACTAAAAAATGCTGATATGGCTGTGCGGATGGCACTGAAATATACAACACACATGACAACTCATTTTGTTGCTGTGCGGCATAAGGTAATTGACTCGGTTTAGGAGATAAAACTTGTATCTGTACCTGATGTGGTAAAGACCACTGTTGCCCTTGCTGACACAAATTAAACTTGCTATTTACTGCCACATCTACGGTCTGATTGGCAAAGACATGTTGAATATTGACTTCATTTTGCAAATGAGGAAATGCACCACTATGGTCTTGGTCTAAATGACTTAAAACCACCAAGTCCAGTTGTTTAATACCATGCACCGCTAAAAATGGACGTAAAATTTGCTGTCCAATACTAAACTTACTTTCATCATAAGAACCGCCCACATCAATCATCATGTTGTAATGACCTGAACGTAAAAATAAAGCTTGTCCCTGCCCCACATCGAGTACTGTTAATTCAAATGGTTGTCGTTGGCTATCGACTATAATCAGTGGAACAAAACATAAGATTGCCCAAGTTTTAGGCAATACCGATTGTGGTAAAAATAGCAGAAATAAGCCTAAACATAGACAGACATACACCGCTGCAGACATCGACAAAGTATGTAACCGTGGTACAAAAACGGTTTCCATCCCCCTAAAAATCAAGCGCAACAAAGCCATAGCTAGATCATTCAATTGAAACAGTATTGACGCCAAGGGTTCAAAAATAAAAAAGCAAATTCCTGCCAAAACATCTAAAGGCACGATCAGCATACCAATCAATGGAATTGCGATGATATTAATAAGCGGTGCAATCCACGCCACTTGTTTAAAAAACACAATCACTAAAGGAAATAAGGCAATAAAAATTTTCCATTGCGACTCGATTAGAATTTTGCTGGCATGTTTCAGTTGCTGCCAACGATTCAGCTCTATACGTGGTTGCGCACTCAAGCTCTGATAAATACGCAGTAGAATAAAACAGGCCCCGTAAGACAGCCAAAAAGCAGCAGACAGTACACTTAAAGGATCAAACCATAATAATAAGGCAGCACTATAAATCAGCAAGGCAAAGCCTTGAAGCTTCTGCTTCAGCACTAACATTACTGTCACTAGACTGCACATCAGCAAGGTTCTTAATGCAGGAATTTCAAAACCGACAAAGGCGGTGTACAGCAATACACAACTTAAAAATGGCAACATGAGCAAGTATTGTTTAGGCATCCACAAATACCAATGCGGACGGTAATACCTAATCAGCTGACGTAATGCCCAACATAGCATGCCTGCAAAAATCAGCACATGTGGCCCTGAAATAGCCAATAAGTGGCTAATTCCAAAACGCTGAAACTGTGCTTCAGTTTCTGCATCTAATAGGCTTTTATCTCCTGTGAGTAATGCAAGAATTAAACCTTGATGATGCAAAGGTTGCTGCTGAATAAACAGTCGAATTTGATAACGCTGCTGTTCAATCCATAATCGAAATTTTGCCCATAGCGTCTGTTGGGCACGCCAATGTTGTGTAAACCCCATGGCATAAATTTGTTCAGCCGAGATAGGCTGAATCTGCTCAACCCGAAAACCACTCATAATATTTTGCTGTAAATACCACCGCTCTACATCAAATGCACCTGCTGTGGCATAACTATGCGCAGGGCGAATTTTTCCACTTAATTTGTAATAGTGTCCAAGTTCTAAATTTTGCTCTTGATCTACCTGAGTTTGTGCTAAAGTTGCTAACCATGTCACTGTTTGAGGATGTCGGTTTAACACCTCAACCCTTTGTGAAATGCTGTTGTCATTTAGCTGATTTAACTGTCTGACATAAACCACGACTTCAGCAAATTCAGGTTGTAGTTCACGCCATTGCAAACGCTGCTGCATCTGCGTATCCGCATAGATCAAACCAAGAACAAAACTCAAAACACCTGCTACGCCTACATTCAAACATTTCCAATAGATTGAAGATAAGCGAGCTTGCAACAAATACTGCACGATGGCACAGCATAGAATCAGTAAAACCATTGCGCTGGGCATGGCAGTCAGTGTATGTATTGAAAAAGAAGAAGAGCGTATTCCGACACAGGCGATCCCAATCACCCAAGCTAGTCCCATCAATTGCAGCATGAATATTAAACTTATTATTTTTATTGGCATGCATCATAAAGCCCACCGAAGTGGGCTTCAACAAAACAATCTTATTCCAGCAATTACTGTTTTAAACGCAATCGCTTTTGAGTGGCTTTACGAACTATGCCCCTTAAGCATCTACCCAAACACCATCTTGCATGTGCAAAATGGTATCGGCAGATTTTGCCAACTCTTCATCATGAGTCACAATCAACATCGCCATATTAAACTCTCTGCGTAATTCACGCAGCAATTCAAAAATTTTAACTGCAGTTTTGCGGTCTAAATTTCCAGTGGGTTCATCGGCAAGCATGAGTGCGGGTTTTGTTACTAATGCACGTGCCAACGCAACACGCTGACGCTCCCCTCCAGAAAGCTCACCCGGTTTGTGGGTTAAACGATGCGATAAACCGACTCGCTCAAGCAGATACTCTGCCTGTGCCTTCACCTCTTTGTAATTTGTGCCTGCACGTAACATTAACGGCATTGCCACATTTTCAAGCGCACTAAACTCAGGCAATAAATGGTGAAACTGATAAACAAAACCGAGGTATCGATTACGCAAATAGCCGCGTTCAGCTTCGCCTAAATTGTCAAAACGCTGCCCATGTAAAAATACTTCGCCTGTGCTTGGACGGTCTAAACCACCCAACACATGCAATAAGGTACTTTTGCCCGAACCACTCGCTCCGACAATCGACACAAACTGCCCTTGCTGAACTTGTAAATCTAGACCACGAATCACTTCAACAGTGGTTTTGCCATCGGTAAAGTGTTTAGAAACTTGCTTGGCTTCCAGAACAATCTTACTCATAACGCAATGCCTCTGCTGGTTGAATTTTCGCGGCACGTAACGCAGGGTAAATCGTCGCCAAGAAACTTAAAATTAACGACAAGCTCACAATCACCACCACATCTTGCCATCTTAAATATGAAGGTAAGTAGTTGATAAAGTAAGCATCAAATAAATTTAGCCCTAATACATTATTCAACCATGCAATAAAACCACTGATACTAGACGCGAAAATAATCCCCAAGATTGCACCTGAAACCGTACCAATAACCCCAATGACCGTACCTTGCACCATAAAAATTTTGGTAATCGTGCTTGGTGATGCACCCAAAGTTCTTAAAATCGCAATATCCGATTTTTTATCGGTCACAACCATCACCAAAGAAGACACGATATTAAATGCAGCCACCAAAACAATTAGGAATAACAATAGGCTCACCATCGCCTTTTCCATTTGAATGGCGCTAAACAAGTTACCGTGAGTATAAGTCCAGTCCGAAGCGTAAAAGTTGGCAGGTAGCTCTTGCACAATATCTCGAGATACTTGTGGTGCAGCAAAAATATCATCCAGTTTTAAACGTACACCTTGCGCACCATCGGGTAAACGCAGCAAAGTCGAAGCATCATTCAGGGCGATATATCCCATCATCGAATCGACTTCTGCACCAATACTAAAAATACCAACCACTTTGAAGCGTTTAAAACGCGGTACAACCCCTGCAGGGGATGGCGTTGCTTCAGGTAAAACCAAGGTGATGCTGTCGTTTAAACCCAAACCCAAGGCATCAGTCATTTGTTTGCCCAAAACAATACCGAACTCACCCTTTTTCAGATTGTCGATACTGCCTGCAACCATGTGGTTTTGAATGATGGATACTTTCTTTTCGTATTCGGGTTCAATTCCCGTGACCATAATGCCCGACACTTGCCCTTGTGCGGTCAACATGCCTTGCAATTGCGTAAATGGTGCAGCACCAACAACATGCTTATGTTGCTCAACTTTCGTTGCAAGTTCTGGCCAATTTGTTAAAATTTGTGTTGATGAAACAGTGGCTTGAGGTATCATGCCCAAGACACGATTTTTTAATTCACGATCAAAACCATTCATCACCGAAAGTACGGTAATGAGGACGGCAACACCCAAAGTTAGACCGATCATCGAAACTAAGGCAATAAAAGAAATAAAGTGGTTACTGCGCCGAGCGCGCGTATATCTCAACCCTATATATAGCGAGATTGGTTTAAACATACCATCAAGTCCGAGGTAATACATTATGGAAAATTTACAGCATCAAAGCGTCGCGTCTGAACGTCGTGTCATGTCACGAATTGATGCTGCCCTGAGAATCAATTACCAGATCATTTCTGACGATGTTGCGCTGAACGACCCTTACGATGCTAATTTTGTTTTACCGCGTTATTTTCTACTACTCGCAGAATTAGATCAATTTGATCATGCATTAAACTACGAATTAGAACAATTAACTGAAAAAGATCAACAAATTGCTCGAATCTTATCCTTATTCAACCAAAAATTAAACCTTATTACAGGGTCTTTATACGATGCAATTGTACAAAGCATGTTACCTATCCCTGAACAGGTCAATTTTTCAGAAAGTGGTTTCAGTTTTTATAGTGAACGTGAATTAAACACGGGCAGTTATATTCATGTCACGCTCAGCCATCCTGAAAACTTTTTCCATATAGCCGCAACCGCGCAAGTGGTTTACAGCCGTGAAGAAGAAAATGGACAATATCGTACTGGGGCGTATTTTATTACTCTACACCCTCAAGATCGCGTCAAACTTGCAGAAGCCGTTGCTTTAAAACAAGCATAATCTAAGAAATAAAATAAATCATTTCTGCATGTTCGCGTATATAAAATCACGAGGATAACGCCATCTTTGCATATCGTTAGGATGGTGTTTTGATTTTCTGAGCCAATGCCCGACTTGCTTTAAGATCACGATAAAAATACAGCACTAAGCCTGACAATAAAACCAAAGCGCCCACAAATACCATGACCGATAAAGCTTCTTGATTGAGTAAAGCACCAATCAACAAAGCAATCATTGGCGTCATGACGGTGGTTAAAGATAAGGTGGTCGCCTGAATATTCTGCACCAATTTAAAATAACAGAACATTGCAATCAAAGAAGCCATGATCACGGTATAAAGTAAAGCTGCGATAGATTTAAGACTCGGCAAACTAGTCGGTACATATTGCCAAATAAACGGCACAATACATAAAGCCGCAATGGTTGATACCAAAATCGAGCCAGTTGCCTGTGCTACAGGTTCAACTTGCGCATTAACTTTTTTCACCCAGAAAATAGACATGGTGTAGGTCAATACACTAAACAGCATTAAAACAATACCCAGAGGATGCACATGCTGTGTTTCGCCGCCAAAGCAGATGATGCCAAGCCCTAAAATGGACACTGTCATTCCGATCCATTGAATACGTGCCAAATGCAACTGAAACACAAAACGACCAATCAAACCTGCTATGATGGGGGTCAGACCAAACATCAGGGCGATAATGCCTGAGCTTAAATAAGCGGTGGCAATGTAGGTGAAAATTTGTGAACCGATCAGACTAAACGAACCTGCCAAATAACTATGCCACGCTTGTAGATGATGTGGAAATTTCACTTTTAACAGCAGCAATAAAATAATAGCTAAGGGCAAAGCAATGAAAAAACGTAGCACCAAAGCCCAAAGCATGTGTAAATCTGACACACTCCAGACAATTGCCAAAGGCGTTGTTGCCCAAATGAAAACCAATAAGGCATAGGTCATCATAATATTGGTTTTAGAAGGCATGCGTGACTCGTATTAAGCAGTTTTACGTTTTTGCTTTTGGATGGTTTGATCTAGACTACTTGAAAACTCACGTTTATCACGTTCTGAAATAGGTGCTGGCCCACCTGTTTGTACGCCTGCACCACGCAAAGTATCCATAAAATCACGCAAATGCAGACGCGCTTTCACATTGGCAACAGTATAAATTTCACCACGTGGATGAATCGCTATTCCGCCCTTTTCAATCACTTGTGCCGCTAGTGGAATATCCTGCGTGATCACAATGTCGTGTTCCTTCATGCGATCTACAATTTCCTGATCAGCAGCATCGGCACCATGCATCACTTGAATAGAGTTAATCCGTACCGAAGGCGTAATCCCGACCGATTGATTGGCAACAAAAGTGACTTCAAGTTGGTAACGATCTGAAGCACGTAAAATGACTTCTCTTAGAATTTTAGGTAATGCATCTGCATCAACCCAAAGTTTAAATGGCAGCACTGTGCAACCCTGATAATAATATGCGACTAGTGTATCAAACTCATTACATTGCAGTATGTTTAAAATGCTCAGAATTGCATGCTAAAGTGTAGATGGATGTGATTTTGTTTCTGCTGCATCGCTGTCCACAATCTGTACAAATGCAGTGGCATTACATGAAATTTCAGCCAAAGACTTGAAAAATCGAAATAACCCTCGATCTAAGAGTAAAGAAAAGAACCCAACATCTCAAAGTGCTTATGAACAATCAAAATAGACCAGAAATCATCCGCATTGAAGATCAGAACTTCGGCAGCCATGTTGAACATTGGAATTTACTCACGGATGAACCCTGCACCGAAGTTCCAAAATGGTTAGGACTGGCTCTAGATGCACCAATTATGCCAATGGGTTTATGCCGCCAAGAAGCAGAAATGGATCAAAGCACATGGCTGATTCAAGGCCCAAGCAAAGAGGCAATTCAATTGACACAAGTGATTGCGGTTGAAAATAACAAACCACAAGCTGTAAAAACGGCTTTCCCTTGCTTTGAAAGTCCTTACAAAGTTGAAGCTAAAATTGAACGTATCATTAGCTGCAAATCTAACACTCAAGCGGTGCTTCGACTCAATTTAGGCAACAACAGTATTGTCTATGCTTTTGACAGTTTATACAGCGTCAACCATCAACAATACCAAAAAGATCAAACCTACTGGGTGCATTTAAACGCATGGGCGTATGAACTTGAAGCTGTTGCTGAAGGCGAACAATTGGTGGTCGATGATCCTGCGTCAATTAAACACCATCGTGCGCTGAATGATATTTTAGCAGCCAATGATGGTGTTGCACCTGCCAATCTGCAAGAACAAATTGACGCATGGCAACCTAAGTCCGAAGATGACAAAGCACCTGTAACGGTGGATTTTTCTAAAATGGTCGCATATTTATATGGCGAAAATATCGGTCAGGAAGATGAAGCTTGGTTTCAGGGCAATGTTGTTGGTAAAACCAGTTTTGAATTCATGAATCAAGCCTATACTGTTTATGATGTCACTCTAATTCATGATGAAAATCAGCCTGCGATTTTAATTCGTCTTGCAACTAAAAATCCTGCGCACCAAAACTTTGAAATTGGACAATACATTCGTGGCAATATTTGGATTCAAGCCAATATTCACAATATAAAACAGTAGTTTATTAAAAATAAACCTCAAAGTAGCTGTCTAAATAATAAATTCATATTCATCATCCCCCCATCCTCTCCTTCTCCTCAGGGAGAAGGAACTTTCAATACTTATTTCACTGATGGCTTATAATCAATTTTTGATTGTTAAAAGCGTGCTATTGATAGTATGAATATATTGATGCTTATTTAAGCATTTTAAATTCAAAAAAACGCAGTTATCCACAGCTTTAAATTTATTATAAATTCAAAATCAACCATATTTTAAATCGAATATGTGGATAAGTTATTTTAAAACCCAAACATCTGCACCAAGCACCGTAGATAATCTGAAAGCCTTGAGTGGTGCGGATTTTAAAAATCAACACAGAATTAATTCATTATTGGCAGATATTATATTTAAAATAAAATTAGTACTTTATTTAATCAATTTTTTATGCTAAAAATATAGCCGTATTTAAATATTTAACGATAAATAGATCATCGGAAAATAATATCTATGAAAATCGTGCAAGAAGAAAACTTACAGCATGTAGAACATCAACTTGAGCAACGCTATCAGCTCGACCCGATGTCTTGCCTATTTTTTGCATTAGGCATGCTGCTCTCCGCCTACGGCTTACACTATTTTGTGTTCTGAGTTTCACTCATCAACAAGCCTCTATGACTTTTCACCTATTTCTATAAAAAAAACCCAGCTAATTCAGCTGGGTTTTTGCTTTTTACTACTATCAATTAACCGTGACGTTTTGCAAAGTCATCCATAAAGTTAACCAAAGCTTGTACGCCATCTAATGGCACTGCATTATAAATACTTGCGCGCATACCACCTACAGAACGGTGACCTGCCAAGTTCAACAAACGGTTTTCTTCAGCTTCTTGCAAGAATTGTTTTTCCAGTGCGGCATCAGCCAAAGTAAACGGAACGTTCATAATTGAACGGTTTGCGCTATAAATTGGATTCGCGTAGAAATCGCTTGAATCGATATAACCGTATAATAATTTCGCTTTTTCTAGGTTAGCTTGATGAATCGCATCTACACCACCGTTTTGCAATAACCACTCAAACACTAAACCAGACAAATACCATGCATAAGTTGCAGGTGTATTCACCATGGAATCATTTTTTGCCTGTGCTGAATATTTCAAAATGCTTGGAATTTCAGGCTTGGCTTGATCAAGCAAATCTTCACGTACAATCACAATGGTTAAGCCTGCTGGGCCAATATTTTTTTGCGCACCTGCATAAATCAGACCAAATTTAGATACATCTAAAGGTGCAGATAAAATGCTTGATGAGAAATCACATACCAACGGTTTGTCTGTTTCTGGAATATTGGCAAACTGCAAACCACCAATTGTTTCGTTATCTGCATAATGCACATAGGCAGCATCGGCAGATAAGTTCCATTGGCTTTGTTCGCTAATGGCATGCTTACCTTCAATCTGAATACCCGCTTCAACGACATGAATATCGCCATAGCGCTGCGCTTCTTTTAAGGCTTTTTCAGACCAAATACCCGTGTGGATATAATCTGCCTTGTTGTTTTTACCCAACAAATTCAATGGAATCGCAGAAAATTGTAGCGATGCACCACCCTGCAAGAACAATACTTTGTAGTTCTCAGGAATATTCATGAGTTTGCGCAGGTCTGCTTCCGCTTTTTCAGCCATGGCAACATAGTCGGCACTACGGTGGCTCATTTCCATGATCGAAAGACCTTTGCCATGCCAGTCAAGCATTTCAGCTTGAGCTTTTTCAAGTACGGCAGTCGGTAATGCTGCAGGACCAGCACAGAAGTTGTACGCGCGCATGATTTTTCCTTTCAGAGTGAAACACAATAAAATGATGGCATTTAACCATATCTGGCAGGGTCTTGCACAAAATTATTTCAATCTATGAGCCAAGATAGAGTCAAAAAATCAATGTAGATTCGAGGGATAAATTTACTAAATCAAAAAAAGAGGTTGAAATGTGTGCGACAATATCTGTCGCAAATTGATCAAAAAACCACCCACTACTCCTAATTAAATGATATTTTAAATAAATATTAAAGGAGAAATAAACAATGACAACATTCCTCAATCACTTTAAGGTAGATAAAAATTTACTTGAAGTTGACTTCTTTGACCCTAATCTGGAAACAGATACTCGCTTATACATTGATAGTTATTATTTAACTCGTTGTGAGAACATACATTCCAAGTCTGCTCTGACTACTCAGCAAAATTTTATGAAATGTTTAATGGAAGCTCTTAAAGAAAAAGATGAAATTAAAGCAAGAAAATTATGCTCCCATTTTCCTGAGCCCAAATATACTGGCATTGGTGCAACTAAAGAAGGAGTAAATGGCAAAGGATCACACGATATTAAAGTTGAATATATACTCACATGCTTAAAGTCTTCTCAGGCAGCTCAGACAGGCTTATTAGAAGATCTTGAAGAATTAATATTAGTTGCAGATGGTATAGGTCTGGACACTATTTCAGATATAACGACTAGGGTCTGTTGACATTTCATAAATGGCTTGCGCTGTAGGCTAAAACTGAGCAGATCAGGCATGAAACGCAAGGAATAGCGAGATTATTGCTAAGTTTCATAACGCAATCTGAGAAAGTTTTAGCCACAGCCTTTCAGGGCGAGCATATTTTTTGCTGCTATTGCGTTATGTGCCAGTCATTTAAAATGACTAAATTTCCTGTCCCATGCCTTATAGCAGCTAAAAAACCTTGCGAGATATATCTCTCATGCCGCAAACATAGACGAATTGTCAACAAACCCTAATATTTGCTTTAAACATTTTGCAGAATATACATTAGAACAATGTGAAAAATTAGGTATAGAAACGACTGAAACAAAAGAGGCTATTCATTTCTTTTGTGCAATCGATAACGAATGGAAAAAATCAAAATTTTCACTTCCTCACGCTCCTTGGGGGCCTAATAAAGTTGTTGGACCTGTAATTTTGTTACCTCAAAATATCTTGGAATCTATGATTAGCTATAAAACTAATTATTTTTTCACTAATATTAGACCTCTTGCGAAAGTAAAAAATTGTTTATACTCATCTCATGAAATATGAAAATTTAACAAGATTTAATGATGAAGAATTTAAACGACTTGTTGGAGTTCCTCGTCCATTATTCTTAAAAATGGTATCAGTGTTACAACATGCTGAACTTGCCAAGAAAAAATCTGGAAGACCTCATTCGTTGTGTTTAGAGGATCAATTGTTGTTAACTTTAAATTACTTACGCTGTTATAGAACTCAAATTGAGTTATCCGCCGACTATAACCTAGCTGAAAGTAATGTGAATCGTACGATTCAGAAAGTTGAAAATGCTCTGATTCAATCACGGATTTTCGCATTGCCGAAAAGGAATCAAAAGTTTAATGAGGGGGATTATGTAATCGTTGATGTTACTGAGTCACAGATTGAGCATCCCAAAAAAACAAAGAAAATTCTATAGTGGTAAAAAGAAGAAACATACGCTAAAAACACAGGTCATTTTTAACCCCCAATTAAAGCAAATTGTAAGTATACAGATTGAAGATGGCAGAAAACACGATCTGAACATTGCGCGTAAGCATTTGAAGGAGATGATTATTTATCCTTATATCATAGCAGATTTAGCCTATAAAGGATTTCATCAGATTAAGAGTAAGTTACTCATTCCAATCAAGAAACCTAACAATTTATCATTACCCCAAATAGCAAAACAGATCAACCAAGAAATCAGTCGGCGTAGGATCACAATTGAACATATCAACGGCAAACTTAAACATTTTCGGATATTAACAGAACGCCATAGAAATAGACGGAAACGATTTGGTCTAAGAATGAATTTAATTGCTGGAATGGTGAATTGGATGCTCTTAAATTAACTTTCGTAAGAGATCTATTGCCACCCCTTTATTTAAAGAAGAAGTTTTACGTAGAGATGCTTCAGCAAGCTTTATTTATTCTTTAAAATCTGGCGAGAAAAGAGTGAATGTAAAAAAATGCGAGAGCAATATCCTGAATTTCGAGGGGGGAAAAAGCAATATGGATGAATTAATCGCAAAAAATCCAAGACTTTTAAAAGAATATAGAGAAAAAGTAGCTAAAAAACGCTATTTAAAAAGAAAAGGTAAAAAAAGAAGATTAGAGGACGCATAAGCGTGCTTTTTATAGACAAATGTACAAGAAACAATACTATAACTTTACACTAGTTCTATCTGCGAACCTTTGATTTATACTAGCGGGATAACATTACCGGCTTTATATCAGTTTAGCGACTTTATGAACTTAAAGAAAAATAAAAGACAGCTTGTCTGGGGTTTAAATCTGCTTGCATCTATGATGTATGGCAGCTTTGCTCATGCACAGAGCATCAGCTTTCAGGATGCTGAACGTCAGTTGTTGCAAAATTCTTATAGCAGCCAAGCCTATCAAAGTCTGGAACAGGCTTCAAAACTTGAAGCTGAAGCAGTAAAAGGCGTAGGTCTGCCACGTGTCGACCTGAATGTTCGTGCCTATGCCTTTCACAGTGAAGTCGATATTCCATTAAAGCAATTTAAAAATAATCTGGAGAATTCACTCTCTCAAGGCGTGAATGGCCGGCTTAATGAGTGGGAGGCCAGTAATGGCGTGGATCTACCTGCAGGTATTACCGATCCACTGCGTGATGGACTTAACAATACTATTCATAGCGGAGTTGGTCTGATTCCGGATACGTCTAATGTCATCCTTGAAGATCAGGTGATTCGCCCCACTGTTTCCGTGATTATGCCAATATATACTGGAGGCCTCACCCGTAGTGCCAAAGAAATTGCCAATATTCAGGTCGGTCGTAGTCAGCTCAGCAACAAACAGCAGCAAGATACGCAGCGTTTTGAACTGATTCAAAGTTATTTTAATGTGCAGCTCCAAAAGCAATTGCATGCAGCTGCGCTGTTTAATCTGAATGCCATGCAGCAGCATTATCGCAATGCCTTAAAAATGGAACAGCAAGGTTTTATCAGTAAAGGCCAGCGTATGCAATTTGAAGTGGCACGTAATAATGCCGAGCGCAGCCAGCAAAATACGCAGGCCAATTTGAATGCTGCGCTGTTCCAGCTGAATAATCTGCTTCAGGAAAGTAGCATCACTGAGCTTTCGACGCCTTTATTTGTCAATAAAACCGAGCCACAGGCCTTAAATCATCTGCTAAAAACTTTTAGTCAGAACTCTGCGCTGATTCAAAAAATGCAGCTGGATACCCAATTGGCCCAAGCCAATGTGAAAGCCCAGCAAGCAGCGAAAAAACCAAATGTATTTGCTTTTGGCGAATATAGTCTGGATCAAAATGAAAACTGGATTGTCGGGGTTGCCGCACGCTATAACCTGTTTTCCGGGATCGATAAAAACAAGAATATTCAGGCTGCCGAACTCAAACGCTCTGCAACAGAACTGCTTACTGCACGCACCCAGCAGGAAATTGAAAATCTGATTTATAAATCTTATAGCGAAGCACTTAGTGCACAGCAAAGTGATGTACTTCTGGCACAAAACTTGAAAGCCGCACAGGAAAATTTACGCATCCAAGAATTGTCTTTTAAAGAAGATACGGGCACCGCCACACAGGTCATCGATGCACAAAATATGCTGAGCGGACTACGAGTTGAAACTGCCTTGAATGCTTACAAATATGTGATGTCACTGGCCACACTATTACAAAGCCATGGCTCGATTGCAGAATTTCCAACCTACATTCAACATGCCAACACCCACTATATTCGCTAATGGAGCCGAACATGAACGAAGATCAAAAACCCAATGATCCTGTGAATGAAGTGGCTTCATCCAGCGATACAGAAAAATCGCCTGCGCAACAGGTAGAAACAAAAACTGAAATAGAAAACAACGCGACGACTTCGACCGAGCAACAACAAGCTCCTGAAATCGCTAAAAAGAAAAAATATTTATTGCTCGCCCTGATTCCAGTTCTGCTGGCAGTCATCGCTTTTGGATTGTGGAAAAGCTACCAACCGGCTCCGCTTGAATTGCAGGGTCGTGTAGAAGCTGAAACAGTTCAGGTGGCGACCAAAGTGCCAAGCCGTATTGAAGAAATCTATGTAGAAGAAGGTCAGCGGGTCAAAAAAGGCGATGTACTGGTGCGCTTAAACAGCCCGGAAATTCAGGCCAAAAAACAGCAAGCCGCAGCGGCTTTACAATCTGCGCTGGCCTTACAATCGACTGCTGAACGTGGCTCGCAGGAAGAAAATATCGCCAGTCTGTATGCCAACTGGCAATCGCTGAAAGCACAGCAAAATTTAGCCAAAGTTTCTTATGAGCGTGGTGCAAATTTATTGAAGGAAGGTGTGATTTCACGCCAGCGCCGTGATGAATTGTATGCAGCCAGTCAATCAGCGGCGCAAATGACAGAAGCAGCGTATCAGCAATACGCACGTGCCAAACGTGGCAGCACCTCACAGCAAAAGAGTTCTGCCGATGCACAAGTAGATATTGCCCAGGCTGCGCTGGATGAAGCCAATGCTTTAGAAGCAGAAACCCAATTAGTAGCACCTGTAAACGGAACGGTGTCTAAAACCTATGGCAAAGTCTCGGAGCTGGTAGCCACCGCAGTCCCTGTGGTCAGCCTGATTGAAGATCAAATGTGGGTGAGCCTGAATATTCGTGAAGACCAATATGCCCCATTTCAGAAAATGAGCAGTATTGAAGGTTATATTCCCGCCCTAGATAAAACCGCCACTTTTCAAATTAGACAGATCAGTGCTGAAGGTGAATTTGCCACCATTAAGACCACACGTCAAACCGGCGGTTATGATGTGCGCAGTTTTAAGCTGCATCTTGTACCCACACCAGCGATTTCTGAACTGAAAGTCGGGATGAGCGTGTTATTTAAACTGAAAGAGACCCGATAATGTGGACGGGTATATGGCGCGAACTGCGCTATCTGCTCAGCGAAAAATGGGATCTGTGTCTGGTCACGCTGGCACCTGCACTGGTGATTATTTTATTCAGCAGCATGTTTGCTCAAGGGAAATCGGATCATTTACCGATTGCGATTATTGATCAAGACCAGAGTGCGCTGAGTCAAAGCATTTATCAACATGTGGCGCTGAATCATACTCTTAAAATTGCTACGGTGTCGGAACAAACAGCTGAAATTGAGCGCCTGTTAAATCAAAATAAAATTTGGGGTTATATCCATATTCCAAGCGGTGCCGAGCAACGTCTGGTTCGTGCCCAGGATGCTGACATCAGTATTGCTTTTAACCAGAGTTATTTCAGTATTGGAAATACCATTTCCTCGGCCATGCTGGTCAGTACCCTACAAGCACTCGCTGAATTTAGCGGACAGCAATATCTGGGCAACCGACTCCCCTCTCTCGAAGCACCGTCACCGCATATTAAAATATCTCCGCTGTATAATCCGCAGCTGAATTATGAATTCTATCTGGAACCCTATGTCATTCCGGCAATTCTGCATTTACTGCTGTGTTGTTGTGTGGCATTTTCCGTCGGTCAGGAACTGAAGCGGCAGACCTTAACAAGCTGGATTAGCAACTCATCCATCTGGATGGCATTGCTGTCTAAGAACCTGATCTATGTGGCTATTTTTAGTCTATGGACCTGGATCTGGATGTTCTGGCTGATTGAAATTCGCGGCTGGTTTGTTGCCGGCTCGCTCGCTCTGATTCTATCGGCACAATTTCTGCTATATAGCGCTTATGCATTTTTAAGCAGTGCAGTGGTTCTGGCAACCAAAGATTTAAGTAAATCTTTTGGCATCATTGCGGTCTATGGTGGTTCATCTTTAAGTTTTGCCGGTGTGACTTTACCTTTAAATAATGCGCCCCTATTCACCCAGTTCTGGTCCAATATTATTCCGTTTACGCCCTATGCCAAATTACAAACTGAACAATGGGTGATTGGTAGTCCATTGCATATTTCACTGCAAGCTGGATTCATGCTGCTGATCTATGCCCTAGTTTACGCTCTGCTGGCTTATCTGTTTCTTAAAAAAATAGTTAAAGGAGCAGTCCAATGAAATCCCTCTGGTTTTACTATCTGCAAAGCTTTAAGGATATTGTCAGTCACGGCACGATCTTTACCACGCTTATTCTATCCGTCTTGTTTTACAGCTTTTTTTATCCAACCGCTTATCAGGCACAGCAGGCTGAAGCCTTACCGATTATTATTGTCGATGAAGAACAAAGTAACTTAAGCACCCGTATTATTGGTCAAGTGGCACAAAGCCCCAATGTGGAGATTGAGGCGATTACCGGCAATTTTTCCGAGGCCAAACAATGGGTGGAATCACAAAAAGCCGATGGTATTTTACTTCTGCCAGACAATTTATCGCAAAGCTTAAGGCATGGTGAAACAGGTGGCATTGGCCTGTATTTAAGTACAGCCAACTTTTTAGTAACCAAACAAATTGGTCTGGGCTTAGCCACATCAGTTGAGCAAACTTTGGCAGATTATACTGAACGCTTTGGCAAGGTCTCGGATTTTTCACCTGCCCTTTCTGTGCATCAAATTCCTTTATTTAATCCGCTGTCCGGCTATGGCAGCTATGTCTTTCCTGCGGTTGCACCTTTAATTATCCACCAAACCATTCTTTTGGGTTTGAGTATGCTGATTTTGGTATATCGGGAAAGAAAAATAGAATTAAACACAAATGCATTGATTGGGATGTGTTTAGCGGTCTTCACCATTGGTTGTCTGGGATGTTTCTATTTATTCGGCTTTAGCTTCTGGCTATTTGATTATCCGCGCGGTGGCAACCTGCTCGGGATGCTGCTGGCTGTTGCGGTTTTTATCTACACGATAATTGGCATGACCTGCTTATTTGCTAGTTTTCTGGATCTGCCGGAACGTGCGGGGCATGTCATTGTATTCACTTCTATTCCACTGTTCTTTTTATCTGGTGCGGCCTGGCCGCATGCTGCCATGCCCACCTGGATGCAAGTCGTTGGCGAAATCCTGCCCTCTACCCAAATTGTGCAGATGTTTATTCAACTCAATCAGATGGGTGTGCCTACAACACTGATCTTGCCTAAATTGCTCTATCTTGGAATGATCGGTAGCTTGTGCTTTTTTTTGGCTTATCGACGTTTAATTTCTGGTCATCAAAGCAGATAGAGCATTATAGCAATGCTCCTATTCCACTTATTTACCCGATTCGCCAAAGACTTGAATATTGAAATTACGAATCTTGTTGCTACCATTCGGCTTGTCAAAACTAACATCATACTGAACCAGATTTTCCGGATAGGCAATTTCATAGCTGACCTTATATTGCCCATGCTGATTGGTTGCTTCTTCAATCTCTTTGGTCATTAAAGTCTTAGACTTGTATTCACCTTGAGGAATTGAACGTGAAAAGCGTTTCATCAGCTTTTCATTGTCCTTAAACTGGGTTTGCAACTGCGGCTCTAACTGATCCAAAAACTCGTCATACTTCCCATCACGCAAATCCTCATAGGCTAGCTGTGCCGCCTTTTCCTGTTCAGGACTCGGATCTGGAATATTGTCCATTGAATTACAGCCACTCAATGCAACCGCTGCTGCCAACAACATTAATTTGGTTTTCATCGCTTACCCTTATGCAGTCAACGTTTATAAAAAAGGACGCCGAAGCGCCCTTTTTATCAGTAAAAAACTTATTCTTCTACTGAATTTTCACCGTCTTTTTCCACTTGCTCAGTTTCAGCAACTGCATCCGTTTCAGCCACTAAAGATTCTGCACCTTCAATCGCCTCAACAAACTCGTCTTCTTCAACAGCTTCAATCGCTTCTACACCCACCAGTGTTTCGTTTTCACCCAAGCGGATTAAACGTACACCTTGTGCATTACGACCTGTTTGCGCCACTTCAGAAGCGCGAGTACGCACTAATGTACCGCCATCAGAAATCAGCATCAGTTCTTTGCTTTCATCAATAGCAACTGCACCGACCAATTCACCATTACGTTCAGAGGTCTTAATGGCAATCACACCTTTACCACCACGTTTTTTGGTTGGGAAGTCGTCTACAGGTGTACGCTTACCATAACCATTCGCCGAAGCACACAAAACTTCGCCTGTTTCTGGTACTACGACTAGCGATACGATACGGCTGATGAGTGCTGAATCTGAACTGTCTTCATCATCGCCATCGACTTCTACATCTTCGACATCTTCAACTTGTGCTGAACCGAAGCTGACACGCATACCACGTACGCCTTTGGCCGCACGACCCATTGAACGTACATCGGTTTCAGCAAAACGAATCGCTTTACCTTCATTGGAGAACAACATAATTTGCTGTTCGCCATCGGTAATTGCAACACCAATTAAAGTGTCTTCTTCATTCAATTCAATGGCACGTAAACCATTCGAACGTACGTTACTGAATTGTTCCAATTCAACACGTTTCACTGTACCTGATGCCGTTGCCATAAAGACATAAAAGTTTTTACGCAAGGCTTCTGCTTGTGATGCAAATTCTGCAATGATCTCATCGTCTAAATCGGTTGCAGAAAGCTCTACACCCAATTGTTTCAATTGCACACGCAATGCATCAGATAAATCATCACCATCTGCTAATTCAGCAAAGGCAGCTTCTAATTCTGCATAATGTGCAGCAATGATTGCGTTGGTTTGTATATGTGTAGCATTGGCTTTTACATAGCTACGGAAGTCTGCCAAACGCTCGGTAAATTTCTTCGGTGCATCAATGACAGGTAAAATCGCGGTGATGGTTTCATTGGCATCTAATGGCAATAAGTTCACCATTGGACGACCTTTCGCACCACGCGATGCCTGTGGCACTTCAAACACTTTCAGACGGTACACTTTACCCACATCGGTAAAGCACAGCACCGTTGCATGGTTAGATGTCACGATTAAATGCTGCACATAATCATCTTCTTTCATCGACGTTGCAGATTTACCACGACCACCACGACGCTGCGCTGCGTAATCTGACAATGGTTGAGTTTTTGCATAACCTGTTTGTGATACTGTCAGTACCACTTGTTCTTCTGGGATTAAATCTTCACGCGAGAAATCAATGCGAGATTCTACAATTTCAGTACGACGTGCATCGCCATATTGCTGTAAAACTTGCGCCAACTCTTCACGAATCACGCCCATCAACAAATTAAAGTCATTCAAAATTGCAGTTAATTCAGCAATTTGTGCCAAAATTTCAGAATATTCTGCATGTAACTTGTCTTGTTCTAGACCTGTTAAACGATGCAAACGTAATTCTAAAATTGCGGTCACTTGCGCAGGTGATAAACGATAGACCTGACCATCTAAACCAAACGGGCGGTTAGGGTCTTCGCCTTCAATTTCATCTGGACGTACAGAAACTGAACCTGCTTTTTCCAATAACGCAACTACACCACCTGCTGCCCACTCGCCTGCCTGTAAACGCTCACGCGCTTCGGCTGGGTTGGCAGAAGATTTAATCGTTTCGATGATGGCATCAATATTGGCCAACGCAACGGTTAAGCCTTCTAAGATGTGTCCACGTTCACGCGCTTTACGCAACTCGAACATGGTACGGCGGGTCACTACTTCTTGGCGGTGACGAATAAATGCCGCAATAATATCTTTCAGGTTCATCAATTTTGGCTGACCATTGTCTAGGCAGACCATGTTGATGCTGAATGAGTTTTCTAACTGCGTATTTAAGAACAGGTTATTCACAATCACTTCAGCGTTTTCACCACGCTTCAGATCAATTGCAATACGCATCCCTTCTTTATCAGACTCATCACGTAATTCTGAAATACCTTCGAGTTTCTTCTCTTTCACCAGTTCAGCAATACGCTCAATGGTTTTGGCTTTGTTGACCTGATAAGGGATTTCAGTAAAGACGATGGTGGTACGACCAGATTTTTGATCTTCTTCAAAATGGTACTTACCACGAATATGCAAACGGCCTTTACCTGTACGGTAAGCATCAACAATGCCTGATTTACCGTAAATAATACCGCCTGTAGGGAAGTCTGGACCTGTGATATGTTCCATCAACCCTTCAATTGAAATATTTGGGTTGTCTGCATAAGCCAAACATGCATGCACCACTTCAGTCATGTTGTGCGGTGCCATATTGGTCGCCATACCTACAGCAATACCTGCAGCACCATTGACCAATAGGTTTGGAATACGAGTAGGCATCACTTGAGGAATACGCTCAGAGCCGTCGTAGTTATCTTCCCAATCGACAGTGTCCTTTTCTAAATCGGCCAACAGTTCATGAGTAAGTTTGCGCATACGGACTTCGGTATAACGCATGGCTGCGGCACTATCGCCATCAATCGAACCGAAGTTACCCTGACCATCGACCAATTGATAACGCAAACTGAAATCTTGCGCCATACGAACAATTGTTTCGTAAACTGCATAATCACCGTGAGGGTGATATTTACCGATGACGTCACCGACTACACGGGCAGACTTTTTGTAAGCTTTGTTGTAGTCATTGCCCAATTCGTGCATTGCGAATAGCACACGACGATGCACAGGTTTTAGACCATCTCGTACATCTGGCAGCGCACGTGACACAATCACGCTCATCGCATAGTCTAAATACGAGTGCTTGAGTTCATCCTCAATGGCAATCGGTCTAATTTCCGATACGCTCATGCATACTCCTTATTCTGCAAACAAATTTTGCTTGCATTTTATATGTCGTAAAACTTGCAAATGATTAGCCTGAAATGCAGGCTAAAAATAAAAACTAGCGAAAAATTATAGCATATACGCCTGTGTTTTTGTGCTTTAGAGATGATCTTAATCTTGTTAATTTACTTAAATTTAACGGTGATTTTTTAGGCAAAAAAATATTCACACCCAAGAAACAAAAGTGCGTCATATTTTTAAGAGTCACGTCAAAATATCTTCAACATATACTTGCTCGATATGTACCCACATATACGCTAAGTTCACATAATGTACTTAAAACCAATCACTGCATCTAAATTAAAAAAGACAATAAAAAACGCCCCTATGCTATTCACATAGAGGCGTTTTTGACTGTGTTCAGTAATTAGATTTTAGATACTAACTCTGGAACAACAGTGTTCAAATCACCCACTAACCAGTAGTCTGCTACTGCATTAATTGGTGCTTCTTCGTCTTTGTTGATTGCAACAATCACTTTAGAGTCTTTCATACCTGCCAAGTGCTGAATCGCACCAGAGATACCCACAGCGATGTACAAATCAGGTGCAACAATTTTACCTGTTTGACCTACTTGCATGTCGTTTGGTACGAAGCCAGCATCTACTGCTGCACGTGAAGCACCTTGTGCTGCACCAAGTTTATCCGCTAATGGATCAAGCACTTTGTGATAGTTCTCACCAGAACCTACACCACGACCACCTGAAACCACAATACGCGCTGCTGTTAACTCTGGACGCTCTGATTTCACAATTTCTTCAGATACGAACTTAGAAATACCCGCATCACCTTGTGAAGCAGCAGCTTCAACTGCTGCTGAACCACCTTCTGCAGCAACAGGGTCAAATGCTGTACCACGTACAGTACCCACCACAATCGCTTCTGAAGATTCTACAGTCGCAATTGCGTTACCTGCATAAATTGGACGTTTGAATGTCTTTGCAGAATCTACAGCGACGATGTCTGTGATCATGCTAACGTCAAGAAGTGCAGCCGCACGCGGTAAAATGTTTTTACCTGTTGTTGTAGAGGCAGCAAGGATATGGCTATAACCTTTGCCTAATTCTGCAACAAGTTTTGCTACGTTTTCAGCCAATTGGTTTGCATAAGCCGCATCGTCAGCAAGTAATACTTTGCTTACGCCTGCAACTTTAGCTGCTTGGTCTGCAACTGCTTGTGCACCAGAACCCGCAACCAATACAGTGATATCACCACCGATTTTTTGAGCTGCAGCAACAACGTTTAATGTTGCACCATTTAGTGCTTTATTGTCGTGCTCAGCGATAACTAAAATACTCATGATTTTTATCCTTCTGTATTAGATCACTTTCGCTTCGTTTTTCAATTTTTCTACAAGCTCATCTACAGATTTCACTTGTACGCCCGCTTTACGCTCAGCAGGTGCTTCAACTTTTACAGTTTTCAGCTTAGTACCTGTTGCAACGCCATAATCTGCAGGAGATTTGGTGTCTAGCGGTTTTTTACGTGCTTTCATGATGTTTGGAAGTGCCGCATAACGTGGCTCATTCAAACGTAAGTCAGTGGTGATGATTGCAGGAAGTGCAAGCTCAACAGTTTGTAAACCACCGTCAATTTCACGTGTTACCTGAACTTTGTCGCCATCTACTTTTACTTCTGAAGCAAAAGTACCCTGACCTGCACCAAGTAAAGCGCCTAGCATTTGACCAACTTGGTTAGAGTCGTCATCAATAGCTTGCTTACCCAATAAAATAAGTTGTGGTTGTTCTTGTTCAACAACACCTTTTAAGATTTTAGCCACTTCAAGTGCACCAATCTCATCGGCTGTTTCAACCAAAATACCACGGTCTGCACCAAGCGCCATTGCAGAACGAATTTGTTCCTGCGCTTCTTTAGGACCAATGGATACCACTACGATTTCTGAAACAGTTCCTTTTTCTTTTAAACGAACCGCTTCTTCCACTGCGATTTCACAGAATGGGTTAATTGACATCTTAACGTTAGTTAGGTCAACTCCACTATTATCCGGCTTAACGCGAACTTTAACGTTGGCATCTACCACACGTTTTACAGCAACAAGAGCCTTCATGTAATCCTCGGCTGTTTTAGCAAAAGTAAATATTGAGAAAAGTTAATAATAACTCTTCGCTTTAAATTTTTTAGGTGTCCTATCTTGCTATGTGATCGGCATTTCGGTCAAGTCAGAATTGTCTAAACAAGGCTAAAAATGCCGAAAATTAACTGAACGATGCGTTCATACTTTTTTATTTCTAAAAATTAACAAACCAAGCGACGATTATATAAGCAATTTTAAGCTTTGATTTATATTATGTTTTTTATTTATTTCCCTCATCAACAAGATTGATTGAAATGCAATTCAAATTGAGTTCCGCCTACAATTTAAGCAAAGTTCCTTACATAAAACCCCATAATCTGACTGTCATTAAAGATAGAAAACTTTATTTTTTGCAGTATTTTTTCAGATATAAATGCTCTTTTAAAATGTGACTGCTGGTTCACAAAACTGTATTCAGCAGTTTATTGGGTATGAAATAAACAATCTGTTTTATTTTGATGGATATTTATGCGCTTTCACCACGCCACCTCCCAGATAAAGGACATAAAAAAACTCAGCTTAAACTTGCTGAGTTTCTAAAAAGTCACGGTGGATATGACTTAAATCTATCAATTCATAGGCCTGTAAATTAAAAATTTCCCAAACTGCAATAAAATCTTCTTTTACATCTATTTTACTACCAGCGGATGAGCGTGCTTGCCACTGCTGATCTGAAATCCATAAATAGCTTTGTTGCGTTTGCGGATGAATCGCCTGCATTTTACCTTCGGCATTAATACCCTGCACTAAACAATCGGCAGGTAGTTCTTGCTCGATCATCGGCAAGCTTATTTCGACAAAATGTTTCACTTGACGCAAGCCATAACCTGCAAAAATTTCTTTTTGGTTTGGGCTTAATTGTTCATATTTTTCTTGAAGATTCGAAATCATGGTTTTGCCTATCATTTGATATCCAAAGTGTTATGCAGTGGAACAAAAAATAATGTCATCCATGTCTATTATTCGTGTGACCCACTCTTTCTGCTTCTTTATACTGCATAACGCACTTTTTTATTATTCTACAATAGTTGCAATGACATCTTGGTGAAAGCGCTTTTACTTAAAGTATTAAGTACAGCACAAAGGCTTTACAACTGACTGTGAGAAAAATATTTGCAGTATGAAATAGCTATATTTTAACTTGCAAAAATAATGCCGACTTTAGGTAAAGCTTTACTTTTTACTCGCACGTGGATGTGCCTGATCATAAACTCGCGCTAACTGATCAAAATCGACATGGGTATAAATTTGCGTGGTGCTTAAATTGCTATGCCCAAGCATTTCTTGGACTGCACGTATATCCCCACTATTCGACAGCATGTGACTTGCAAAACAATGTCGCAATAAGTGCGGATGCAAATCGACATTAACGCCCGCACGCTGCGCCTGAAACTTCACCCGATTTTCAATTTGGCGTGCTTTTAAAGGTTCACCTTTTTGAGTAATAAACAATGCTGCATCGGGTACAAAATCGCCCTGCCATAAAGGGTAAATCTGCAGCCATTGCATCACCGCATCTTTGGCTTTGCGACCAAAAGGCACTATACGGGTTTTATTGCCTTTACCCGTAATGCGCAGCAATTGACGGTTAAAATCTAAATCGCGGATACGTAAACTTTGTACCTCTGCTAGGCGCAAACCACTCGAATAGAGCAATTCTAAAATCGCTTTATCGCGTCGCCACATTTGTTGTTGTACTTCAGTTTCAGGTTCAGGCTGATCCAAAATTTGATGAATCGTTTCAATATCAATCAAACCCGGCAAAGGTCGTGGCTGACGTTTTAGCTGAAAATTATCAATTGGATTAAATTGTAAATACTGCCCTTGCTCGGCCCATTTCATAAACTGACGAATCGCTGACAACATGCGCTGTAAACTGCTGCTATTTAACTGTTGCTGTTCTACTTTTTGCGCTAAATAATGGCGCAAATCTGCAGCCTCTACATCATATAAGGCAAGTTGTTGTTGCTCACAAAAGCTAAAAAAATCGTTTAAATCGCGTGCGTAGGCTTTTAACGTATGCGGTGACTGCTGTTGTATTTCTCGTTCTTTGAGCCACATCTTTAATAGTTGCTGCGGATCGTACATTAGTCACGCTCCGATTGCTGAACTGCGGCAAACTGAGATAAATAAGCAGCAATGTGTTCAGCCGCCTGATCTGCATGTGTTTCTAAAAACAAATGATCACCATCATGCACAATTTTTAATACGGCTTGTGGAAATTGTTGTTGTAAAAACTCACCTACTGCCAGTGGACTTATCGGGTCTTGATCGCCCCATAACAACAAAATAGGCATGTTGATTTTAGCAAAGTCTACCGTGTAATCGGCCTTTGCCTCTACAAACCAGTCAGGATAATTTAAATCACTTGCTTGATAGTCTTGTCGCCAATCTTGCACCTGAAAACTGCTTAAATCCATGCCACCTGATGTTGCAGCCAATACTAATCCTTTCACTTTTTCTGGATATTGCAACGCGGCAGAAACTGCAAAAATACCGCCCATCGACTGTGCAATGATAATGCAATCATCTGAGATATTCGCCAACACATAAGCCTGCAAACTTGCAAAATCATACACTTGTGGGTGTGCAGGCTGATGATTAAATTCAGGATAAGCCACAATTTTTACAGCACTCTGCCACGGCAGTTTTTCAATCTTTTCGATTAGCGGATGAAAAAATGCGGTATTGCCTGAAGCGCCAGGTAAAAAAATCAGTAGCGGCATAATGAGTAGAAGTTTTTAGAGTGACATTCAGTACAGCATACCTGATCCGTGCTGCAAGATACAAAAAAGCACCATTCGTTTTGAATAGTGCTTTTAAGTAAGATAAGAGCTGTTCATGTTAGAACGAAACATCAGCCCTGAAAATAATTTAAATCCAAACGACCGTGATAGACATTAGCAGTTGGCCCTGTCATCCACACCACATCGCCTTCACGCCATTCGATTTGCAACTTACCACCTGCCAATTCAATTTCAACTGAATTAGACAATAAGCCACGGCGCATACCCGAAACGGCTGCAGCACATGCACCTGTACCACAAGCCAAGGTTTCACCTACGCCACGTTCAAACACACGCAAACGCGCATGTTTTTCGTCAATGATTTGCATAAAACCTGCATTGACGCGCTGTGGAAAACGCTCGTGTGATTCCACTTGTGGGCCAATACCTGCAACATCGGCAGTCAATACATCAGGCACAATGGTCACAGCATGAGGATTGCCTATGTTCACCACATCAATGGTCAATGCAGCACCATCTTTCAGCGCAATGTCATATAAGTTATCAGGCTCATCGGCAATGAATGGAATCTCATGCGGCAAGAATTTTGGATAGCCCATATTCACCCGCACCCAACCGTTTTGCCCCAATTCAGGCTCTACAATGCCTGCCTTGGTTTGCACCTTGATTTTGGTTTTGGTCGTAAGCTGACGTTCATGCACAAAACGTGCAAAACAACGCACACCATTGCCGCACTGCTCCACTTCAGAACCATCGGCATTGAAAATGCGATATTTAAAATCGACATTTGGTAAATCGGGCGGTTCCACAATCAGGAGTTGGTCAAAGCCAATCCCGAAGTGGCGGTCTGCAAGGCGTTGAATAGTCAGCGCATCCAAATACGCACGCTGGCTGATGAGATCAACCACCATGAAGTCATTGCCCAGACCATGCATTTTGGTAAATTCTAATAACATCTCGAATTCCCCTTATGGCAATAAACGCTCTCTTTCCCACAGCGATTCAATGCTTTCACGTTCACGAATTAAATGTGCTTGATCTGCATCGACCATGACTTCAGCTGCACGACCACGGCTGTTGTAGTTAGAACTCATCACAAAACCGTATGCGCCCGCACCCATTACAGCTAAAACATCATTTTCTTTGATCGCAAGCTGACGTTCTTTACCCAAGAAATCACCTGTTTCACAAATTGCACCAACCACATCCCACTCTAGCGTTTCAACATCAGTACGTGGGGTTACGGGCTGAATGTCCATCCATGCTTCATATAACGCAGGACGGATTAAGTCATTCATGGCAGCGTCAATAATCGCAAAGTTACGATGATTGGTCGGTTTGAGTAAATCAACTTTTGTTAGCAGCACGCCCGCATTGGCAGAGATACTACGACCCGGTTCCATATACACTTTAAGACCTAACTTTTCTAAAGCGGGACGTAAAGCATTGGCATATTCTTCAACCGTTGGTGGAGTTTCATCTTTATAAGTCACCCCTAAACCACCGCCAATATCAATGTGTTTTAGCTGAATACCCATTTCTTTTAAGGTATCAATCATCACAATCACGCGATCTAAAGCATCGACAAACGGTTGTGTTTCGGTCAATTGTGAACCGATGTGACAGTCAATTCCAACGATATCTAAGTTTGCTAAAGAAGCCGCATATTCATAAGTGCTATATACCGAATCAGACGGAATCCCGAACTTGTTTTCTTTTAAGCCTGTAGAAATATAAGGATGGGTTTTGGCATCGACATCTGGGTTAACCCGTAATGAAATTGGTGCTTTGACATTCATGCTTGCCGCAACTTTTTGAATACGGTCTAATTCTGCATGCGATTCTACGTTAAAGCAGGCAATCCCAACTTCCAACGCTTTTTGAATATCGGCTTCAGTTTTACCTAAACCTGAAAAAACAATTTTCGATGCATCACCACCTGCTTTGAGAACACGCGCCAATTCACCGCCTGTCACAATATCAAAACCTGCACCCAACTTAGCCAATACATTCAATACCGCAAGATTCGAGTTTGACTTTACCGCAAAACAAATTTGATGATCGATAAAGTGGAAAGCACGATCCATATCTAAATAATGCTTTTCAAAAGTCGCTTTTGAATAAACATAGAGTGGTGTGCCAAATTGCTGTGCGAGTTGTTGTAGCGAACATTGCTCGGCGTGCAAAACCCCTTGAATGCGGGTAAAACTCATGAATGTATCCTTTATCTAGAAAGCGTTAAGGTGTAGTCGATGTAGATGCAGCAGGTGCAGCAAACTGCTGTTGCACAGGTACGGCTGTGTCTGACGATGTTGCCGATTGCGTTGCACGTTTAGGCGCAGCATCTGGATATAACAAATATTTTGCGCGTTTGTCGTAATTTGGGTCATTGGGTAACTGTAATGTACCTGACTGACCACAACCGACCAAAACCACTGTTGTAAGCAAAACACTCATGCAGCAAATGACGGTACGCATCTGACCACCTATAAAATATTTTCGATGAAGTATAACGCGATCACTGCCGCGACCAAAGTGCTAATGCAGAGAGATTATATTGAGCTTAGTAAAAATTCTAGCTTACTTACTATTCTGCTGGCATAGATTGACCTTATCAGGTCTGAAAAATTGCGACTTCTGACACAGATAAAGTCAATTTTATTTCAAGGCATCAATTGTCAAAATCTAAAAACTATGCAAAAAATATAACGTGCTTAAAACCAAGTTCTTTTAACAGGAAGTTTTAAAGACTGGCATATCACTTGCTTAATTTTTACAACTGTTCAACTACAGTCACAAACTAAGCATTTATACACTGCGTTTATAAGAAGAAATTTATGCAAAATTTACAATCGATGATGGAAACCCTAAGCGGTTGGGTCTGGGGTCCATACATGCTGGTTCTCATTGTGGGAACGGGCGTCTTCCTCACCTTCCGCTTATTGTTCTGGCAATTCCGCATGCTGCCACTGGCTTTTAAACAAGTCTTTTGCAAACACGACAAAGCGCAAAAAGAACCGGGCGATATTTCACATTTCGCATCACTGATGACTGCACTCTCTGCCACCATTGGTACGGGAAATATTGCAGGTGTTGCAACGGCTTGCGTCCTCGGTGGCCCGGGTGCAGTGTTTTGGATGTGGATGACTGCCCTGTTTGGTATGGCGACCAAATATGGTGAAGGTGTTTTGGCGGTTAAATACCGTATTAAAAACGAAAAAGGGCAAATGTCAGGCGGCCCAATGTACTACATTGAACGCGGACTAAAATGGAAATGGCTCGCGATTATCTTTGCCTTTTTTGGCACAGTCGCCTCGTTTGGAATTGGTAGTTCAGTACAATCCAACACCGTAGCTTTAGCAGTTGAAAATAGCTTAGGTGTAGAAACTTGGATTACTGGCGTGGTAATTACCGTATTTTCTGCATTGGTGATTTTGGGCGGAATTAGCTCGATTTCCAAAGCATCTTCGGTGATTGTTCCGATTATGGCCATTCTGTATGTTACAGGCGGTTTAATTATTATCCTGAATAATTTACACCTTGTCGTGCCTGCATTTGAGCTAATTTTCCGTGATGCCTTTACTGGTGAAGCAGTTGCGGGCGGTGCAATTGGTGCAGTAATTCGTTACGGGGTTGCACGTGGCGTATTCTCCAACGAAGCAGGGATGGGTTCTGCCCCTATTGCTGCTGCGGCTGCAAAAACCGACCACCCTGCGCGTCAAGGTTTAGTGTCTATGACAGGTACCTTCATTGATACCATTATTGTCTGTAGCATCACGGGGATTGTTTTGGTAATGGGCTTCATTATGGCAGGTAATAGCTTTGGTGGTGCAACAGGTGCTGTACTCACCACACAGGTTTTTGACCAGTTATTGCCAGGCTTTGGTGGTTGGGTCGTCACTTTCGGGATCATCTTCTTCGCCTATTCCACCATTCTCGGTTGGAGCTATTATGGTGAAAAATGCTGTACTTATTTATTCGGCGAAAAATACGTGTTGATTTACCGCTTAATTTATATTGCTTCAGTGTTCATTGGCACCATCGCCACCCTAGATTTAGTCTGGTTATTTGCCGATACCTTTAATGGTTTAATGGCTGTACCAAACTTAATTGCCTTGTTGTTACTGTCTGGTGTGATTGCCAAAGAATCTAAAGACTTTATTGCGAAGCGCAAATCTGGCGAGTTGTATTAGGGTCTGTTGACAATTCGTCTATGTTTGCGGCAACGCATATTTTTTAGCTGATATAAGGCATGGGACAGGAGATTTAGTCATTCTAAATGACTGGCGCATAACGCAATAGCAGCAAAAAATATGCTTGCCCTGAAAGGCTGTGGCTAAAACTTTCTCAGATTGCGTTATGAAACTTGGCAATAGTCTCGCTATTTCCTGCGTTTCATGCCTAATCTGCTCAGTTTTAGCCTACAGCGCAAGCCATTTATGAAATGTCAACAAACCCTAAATAAACCCAATTCATTGAATTATTCCGTTCAAATCATAAATCATACAATCACCCACGTGGTTGTATGATTTTCCATGAAAAATCCAGATAACATTCATTTCGCGAACATTCCTCTGTATGCTGTAGTCAGTTTTTAATTGATGCAATGACTGGGTTATGGCAAAAGTAAAAAGTGTCTATCGCTGTGAACAATGTGGTGCAGATCATCCTAAATGGGCAGGTCAATGTTCAGAATGTGGGGAATGGAACTCACTTCATGAGGTCAGTATTGCCCCTGCGGTGACGCATCGTGCCCAACCTAAAATGGGCGGTGGCTATGCAGGACAAGCGGCCGCCATTACCACGCTTAATAAAGTGTCTGTATCGCACGAAACCCGTTTAACAACAGGCATTGGGGAATTTGACCGTGTTTTGGGTGGCGGTTTGGTTACGGGCTCTGTGGTACTGATTGGTGGAGATCCTGGTATCGGGAAATCGACCATTTTGCTACAAACTGCGACTCACATGGCGGCTGCCAATAACACCGCTTTATATATCACAGGTGAGGAATCTCTTTCGCAAGTGGCGTTACGCGCTCAACGCTTAGACTTACCCACCGATCAACTGAAAGTCATGGCAGAAACCTGTGTCGAACGGATTTGTGAAGTTTTGGCGCATGAACGCCCTGCGGTAGCCATTCTGGACTCGATTCAAACTTTATATACCGAAACGTTGCAGTCTGCTCCAGGTGGTGTTTCACAAATTCGTGAATCAGCTGCCTTGCTGACTCGTTTTGCTAAAAATAGTGGTACTGCGCTGTTTATTGTCGGTCATGTGACCAAAGAAGGGGCTTTAGCGGGGCCGCGCGTCCTTGAACACATGGTCGATTGCGTCTTGTATTTTGAAGGTCAGTCAGACTCACGCTACCGTATGATTCGGGCCGTCAAAAACCGTTTTGGCGCAGTGAATGAGCTGGGCGTTTTTGGCATGACCGATAAAGGCTTACGCGAGGTTGCCAATCCATCTGCGATATTTTTGAGCCGTTATGATGAGGCAATTCCAGGTTCTATTGTCATGATTAGCCGCGAAGGAACGCGACCACTTTTAGTTGAAGTACAAGCTTTGGTGGATGATGCACATGGTCAGCCTAGACGTGTGGCTTTAGGTCTGGAACAAAACCGTCTGAATATGCTATTGGCGGTGATGCATCGGCATGGCGGCGTACAAACTTCAGGGCAAGATGTGTATGTGAATGTGGTCGGCGGCTTAAAAATTACTGAAACAGGTTCAGACCTTGCTGTACTACTTGCCTGTGCTTCTAGCTTGCGTGGCAAAGCCCTGCCACAACAATTGGCAGTATTTGGTGAGGTCGGTTTATCGGGTGAAATCCGCCCAGTACCAAATGGTCAGGAACGCTTAAAAGAAGCTATTAAACACGGATTTAAATATATTATTGTGCCGCGTGGCAATGCCCCACAAAAAGCCATTGCAGGTGTGCAAATTATTGCGGTGGCGCGTTTGCATGAAGCCTTAACTGAAGCCATGAATTTAAGTGAAAACTTAGGTTAAATCCTTGGATGATATTTTTTCAGTTTCAAGAAAAAATATCATATTTATATTGAAATTCGCAGCAAATGCCTGCATAAATACACAGCTTAACTTTATTTTAATATAGGAAAATTTGATGGAAGTTCGACAGCGTGGTTTGATCGCAGCAATGCTCACAGCGACTTTATTGGTAGCTCCGTTAGCAGCAGAAGCAAAACGTGCAGGTGGCGGTAAAAGCCATGGCATGAGTCGTTCGGCTGCTCCAACTCAGTCTTACCAACAACCTCGTCAAACAACGCCAGCACAACAACCAACAACTGCACCAGCACAGCAAAAATCTGGTCCAGGCGTAGGTGGTATGGTTGCTGCAGGTGTTGCAGGTGCGGCAATTGGTGCGGTTGCTGCCAATGCCTTGGCCGATGATCAAGCTGCAAGTGCTGCCGAAGCGCAAGAGGAAAAAGGCGGTATTCCAAGCTGGATTTGGATTTTACTCGCTGCTGCTGTTGCCTTCTTCATTTTCCGTAAGATGGGCGCAAAAAAAAAACTAACGCCTAATCCGTATGCGCCAAATAGCGGTGCCAATCAGGCACCGTTTGCGCAAACACCACCTGCTGCAGCGCCACGTAACGACAATACCAATATTTTTGGTCAATCTGTTGGGGGTTCTGCCGCTTCTACCCAAGCGCCTTTTGGTCAAGCTGCCAATAATAACGCGCCATTTGGTGCAGCTTATACCAACAGTGGCAATCAATTGCCTGATGGTTCAGAGCCTGCAACCTTTTTACGTGTAGCGCGTCAGCGTTTTAACCATATTCAGTCTATGAACACAGCCAGTAATATCGCAGAAATTCAGCGTTATTTAACTCCTGATTTATATCAGTCGATGTATCAGGACATTATGGCAAACCAAGACCAAGATGTAGCAGAGTTTTCTAACTTGAATGCCATGGTGGTCGATTCTGCAACTGAAAATGGTCAATATGTCATAAGTGTACGCTTTACAGGTACAGTCAGCGAAGACCTGAACAGTTTACCGCAACCATTTACAGAAATTTGGCACTTTGTAAAACCTGCAGGCTCTAATCAAGACTGGTTAGTGGCAGGTATTCAGCAAGAGCAATAATTTCAATGGATCTAGAAAAACAGCGACTTCGGTTGCTGTTTTTTATGCCTTTCTTTATCTAAGTTGAGACCCATCATGTTTAAACAGCACGTTTAAATCTTCTAAGACATCAACACCGAATACATCCACACTTGCCACACAAAACCAAACCCTCGATTGATTAGATCTATCAAAAAGTATCATCATTCATCAATACAGTTTATTTAGCCCACCTTCTCTTTGTATCTACCCAGAGATAAATCAAATCACGTTATCCGTATCACTTTGGTTTTTTCCAGTCGATCTCCATTTACTTAGCCAACAAAAAAGCCCTGCAAACGGGCAAGGCTAAATTGTTACTGTTAAATCTATTATTCAGGCAATGGGATAAATTGCTTATCGGTATTTTGAACTTTGCGCTCACCAACTACGACTTGCAAATCTAAGGCTTCTTCACCACGTTCCACTGAAACAGTCACCGTCGTATGCGGTGCTTGTGCAGCCACATAATTAATTAAATGCGAGGTTGAAGTAATCGCTTCATTATTCACTTTTAAAATTTTATCGCCACGTTTTAAACCAGCCTCTGCTGCAGGGCCGCCTCGTAGTACATCAGCCACCACTACACCGCCTTGTGTAGGTTCTAAAATATTGTCTTGTTGCACAGGCAATAAACTAATGCCTAACCAGCCACGAACCACACGTCCATCTTTTAAAATCGAGTTTAAAACCTGCTGACAGACTTTCGCAGGAATTGCAAAGCCAATGCCCAATGAACCACCCGATTGCGAGAAAATTGCGGTATTTACTCCAATCAAATTTCCTGCCACATCAATCAATGCACCGCCTGAATTACCTGGGTTAATTGCTGCATCGGTTTGAATGAAATCTTCATAGGTATTAATGCCCAAGTCAGAACGTCCTGTCGCAGAAATAATACCTTGAGTCACGGTTTGTCCCACACCAAATGGGTTACCAATTGCGAGCACGACATCGCCCACTTCATTGCCGCTCAGTTTAAATGGCAATACAGGCAGTTTTTCTAGGTCAATTTTAATTACCGCCAAGTCTGTGTCTGGGTCAGTCCCAACAACTTTTGCAACCGCACGGCGTCCATCGTGCAAAGCCACGACAATTTGTTCAGCCTGCGCGATCACATGATTATTCGTTAAAATATAACCATCTGGACGAACAATGACCCCAGACCCCAAACTGTTTTCATTTGGGCCTTGCTTAAATTGATCGGGTAACTGATTGCCAAAAAATTCACGAAATGCAGGGTCATTTAACAATGGATGATCCATTTGTTTCACTTTTTGTGTGGTAAAAATATTTACCACCGCAGGCGCTGCCACTTTAACCGCAGCGCTATACGACACCACCCCACCTGTCCGTGTTGTATCAATTAATGGTTCAACTTTCTCGGCAGGCATTTTGACCCCATCGGCAGCCACAGGCGCTTTCGGTTTTTGCAGTTGTTGCCAAGTCACAAAGCCAATAATAACCAGAATGAGTAACACCCAAGGTAACCAGGTAAAGCTCCGGCGCACGTTTTGTACCTCTAAGTAAATTTTTTTTGATGATTAAGTCATTGAATGAGCTATTGTAAAACGAAACACAAATAGAAACATAAAAAAGCCCAAGAGTTTTGTCTTGCTTTAGTTACAATACAAAATATGTTTTGATATTGGCTAAATATGAGCAATTTGAGAAAGTTATGGCGCAGCTAAAAGAAATTATTCAATGGTGTGATCAAACTTTAAATACACATGAATTTAAAGATTACGCGCCCAACGGTTTACAAATTGAAGGTAAGTCTGAAGTTCAAAAAATTTTATGTGCAGTGACTGCCTCTCAAGAGGCTATTGATGCTGCTATTGCCCAAAATGCAGACTTACTGTTGGTACATCATGGCTATTTTTGGAAAGGCGAACCTTACCCAATTACAGGCATGCGCGGTAAACGCATCAAAAGTTTAATCCAGCATGATATTTCTTTGGTGGGTTATCACTTACCGCTCGATTCACACCCAAGTCTAGGCAATAATGCTGCCATTGCTGAATGTTTGGCATTAGAAAATTTGCAAGCCCTAGACCCGAGTGAACGTCATCCTATTGGTAATATTGGTTTTTTAAAGCAAGCCATGAGCGCAACCGAATTTCGTGACTATCTCACAGCGCGTTTAGGCTTTAAAACCATTCATCTTCCTGCCGAAAAAAGTCAGATTCAAAAAGTAGGGTTCTGCACGGGTGCAGCACAAGATTTTATTGGCAAAGCGGCAGAACAAGGTTGTGATGCCTTTATTTCGGGCGAAGTCAGTGAACGCACCTATTATGAAGCCAAAGAACTAGGCGTGCATTATTATGCCTGCGGACATCACGCGACTGAGCGCTATGGTGTACAACGACTCGCAAAAGCTATTTCAGAACAGTTTAATATTGAGTATAGTTATTTTGAATTAAATAACCCAATTTAATACACCGTTTCACCCAACGATTTCACTCAAATGACATCTGTGTTTAACATAGTCTTTAGATGTATACATTCGAGTCTTATTCTGTATGGTTATTTATACCTAATGCGCAATTTGATCTCGAAATCTATTACAATAGAGCCACTTAATGTTAAAACCCAGCAAAATGCAAGGAATTGAAAACATGACAACCATTACTTTACCGGCTTTACCATACGGTTACGAAGATCTTGCTCCACACATCAGCAAAGAAACTTTAGAATTCCACCACGACAAACACCACAACACTTATGTTGTGAACCTGAACAACTTGATCGCGGGTACGGAGCTTGAAGGTAAAACTTTAGACGAAATCATCAAAGCAACTGCAGGCGATGCAGCTAAAGCTGGTGTATTCAACAACGCAGCGCAAGTTTGGAACCACACGTTCTACTGGAACTGTATGGCGAAAAACGGTGGTGGTAAAGCCACTGGTGCTTTGGCTGCTAAAATTGATGAAGCTTTCGGTTCTTACGAAAAATTTGCTGAAGAATTTGCTGCTGCTGCAACAACTCAATTCGGTTCAGGTTGGGCTTGGTTAGTAGCTGACGAAGTGAATGGCAAACTTTCTATTATGAAAACTTCAAATGCTGACACACCAATGGCGCACGGCAAAGTTGCAGTATTGACGATTGACGTTTGGGAACACGCTTACTACATCGACTTCCGTAATGCACGTCCTGTTTACATCAAAACTTTCTTAGAAAGCCTTGTAAACTGGGATTACGCAAATGCGAAATACGCAGGTCAAGATGCTGGTGTAGAAAAATAATTTCTATTTTTCTGTAGAAAAACTGCTCTTTATGGGCAGTTTTTTTATTTTTGCAGATGAAATGAATATTTATAAAGCAAACAATACATTTCTGATGATGAACGTGTTGACGACTTAAACTTTCATCCCTAAAATGCCCCACAGATTCTCCAATAGCTCAGTCGGTAGAGCGACGGACTGTTAATCCGCAGGTCCCTGGTTCGAGCCCAGGTTGGAGAGCCAATCTATTCTCCCATAGCTCAGTCGGTAGAGCGACGGACTGTTAATCCGCAGGTCCCTGGTTCGAGCCCAGGTGGGAGAGCCAAGATTCTAAAAATCCCACGCAGTATGACGTGGGATTTTTTTTTGCAATTTTTATTGTTTTTATAGTGGATATGATGTTCTAAACGAATGGAACAGGCCTCACTCTCCCCTTAAATCAAAATTAAAACCATACAGTGAAGATCGGGCTATCCCCTCTTGTGATGACTCTATTTTTTCGCTAACTTAGGTTCATCAACAACAATAAAACTTGAAAGCCCATGCAAGCGCCTTGGTTAAAATCCCTGATTTTTTGGACAATTCTGATTGTGGTGATTTTTGCAATTTTTCAATGTACGCAAAAATCTGAAAGCAATAAAACTGCTGCGACACTCATGTATGAACGTCTGTATCAATGCAGTCGTGATCTGAACGCACAACAACAAGCCACCTTAAAACAAATTCAAAGCCAAGTGAAAACAGAAATGACTCAGCAAGAGATGCTGCAATTAATTAACTTATGTCGTAAAACCAACCCACCACAGACACGCGAAGATTATATAAAAGCCATTCAAGCACTCTAAAAACTGCGTTGAAACAAAGCTAGATGATTATTTTTAAAGCAGTTAATCTATAATTACGGTTTTTTTTCAATTCCAGCTTGACCAAAAACAGATACCCACATAGAATGCGTGTCAGATTCTCCCATAGCTCAGTCGGTAGAGCGACGGACTGTTAATCCGCAGGTCCCTGGTTCGAGCCCAGGTGGGAGAGCCAAAATTCTTAAAAAACCCACGCATTATGACGTGGGTTTTTTATTCCTGCTGTTTAGGGTCTAACGACACCGCATCATCTATGTTTGAATCCAGTCAATCGACTTTCTTGCTTATTGGCAGCTTGGCTAGCCTTGCCCTGTTTATCTTAATTTTTAAGCAATTATTTTTCCCCAAGAAAAACTTTTATCCTAAACCGATGATGACTGCTTTTGAACGCAGAATGTTTATGCGTTTAAAACAAGCTTTTCCTGAGCATCACATCTTGGCACAAGTGGCGTTTAGCGCATTAATCACCAACAACCACTATAAAATTCGTGCGCTGTTTAATCGTAAAGTGACTGATTTTGTGATCTTAAATGCAGAAATGCAGGTCATTGCAATTATAGAGTTAGATGACCCCTCACATATTGGCAAAGAACAGGAAGATGCAGAACGGGATGCAATGTTTCACGAGGCAGGTTATCGCGTTGTCCGATACACCGAGATTCCAAGTATCAGACAACTACAATCAGATTTGAGTTGAAATCATCAACTCGATATTAAGGTGTAGCTTCTGAAGCAGCTTGTGTCTGACCCGCCTGCTTCGCTTGCTGTGCTGCAGCTTCACGCGCTTCAATACGCGCAATAATTTCTGCCTGCTGTTGTTTATATTTTTCCTGATTTTTGGCATCACTATTGACTGCTAAAAATGCCATGCTGACCAAAAAGATAGGAATCAACAAACCTAAGCTTGCCAAGATAATCATCTTTTTTAGACTTGGCTTTTTTTCAGGACTTTGCTGCTTAGACTGTGACATCATATATTCCTATTTCAAACGCATCAAAATGAAGCTCAATATATCAAAATCGAGTGTAGGCACAAAGTTTCTTGTGGCTTTTGCACGTTTATTCATCTACAACTTTCTTTGAATCAATCAATAGATAAAAAACCACAGCCTGCGTACAAGCTGTGGGCAGTTCATAAACAAAGTATTGCTGAACAGTCAAAGCTGTCTATTTAATACATAATTGGATTTGCGACAAAACCTGTTTCAAACACGCCAAATGGTCAAAATCTGCAGATGGCGTGTCTTGCATCCGCCAAGCCACATAACCATCTGGGCGTACAAGCACTGCACCTGCATCGGCAATTTCAGACTTTTGCTGCCATGTTGCATACACATCTAGATGCTCATGCGCACCAATCTGAATCACATCTAAATAGGCCAAGTTGAGTTCTGCTGCAGCCGTTTTCCATGCTTTGCCTGACAAACCTGTCAGCAAGGTAAAACGACCTTTACCGACAATATCTAAAGTTGAATGTTTATGACCTTTGGCATCAATCAACCACGTATGTGGGACTTTTGCACCTGGGCGTGTAGTGGCTTGCAAGTACAATTGCGGGTCTTGTAAAAACGTTTCAGTGGTAGTTTCAGCAAGCATGGCATTAGATACATACCGCTGATTCAACTCCACTCCCTGCGCATTAAACTCATAATGTTTAATTGCCAGTGCCTGATACAATTTTTCCCGAATTTGGGCTGCTTCTGCAGTTTCTGCAAAAATAAGATCCAGCATTTCAGCTTGTGTGCTAACGCCATCATCAAAGCCAAAAACTTCTTTTAGATGTTTATAATCAAAGCGGGACTGGTTAGCACGCGCGACAATTTGCTTACCTACAGGCGCACGTTCATCACTGTATGATGCCAAGAGTTCAGGCGTTGCCCAACCTTTCACCGCATAAGCCAATTTCCAACCCAAATTGAAAGCATCTTGCATACAAGTATTAGAACCTAAACCACTCGAAGGTGGATGACGATGCACGGCATCTCCACCACAGAATACCCGTCCAACCGAATACTGGGTGGCCCAAGTTTGATTGACATACCAATAGGATACTTTTTCAATTTCAACTTCTTGGATTTCTTCGCCCACAAAGGCATTCAAACGTGCGCGAACTTGTGCTTCGGTTACCTCAGGCTCACCTTTGCTGATGTCAAAACCCCAGCCCATAATCCATTCATTCCAAGGTTGAATGGCACGTAACAAGCCCATGCCCAAGTCACCAAAACTGGCTTCAGGATTGACAATCCACTGTAAAATTGCAGGTCGATGCGCCACATATTTACTCAAGTCGGCTTTAAAAGTCACATAAACTGTACCCGCACGTGCCATTACACCTTCTAAAGGCAATTGCAATTCTTCAACCACTTTAGAACGCGCACCGTCCATCCCCACCAAATACTTGGCACGTAAACTAAATTCTGTATTCGTGATTTTATTCTGAAAAGTTGCGGTAACTCCATGTTCATCTTGGGTATGTGATAAATATTCGGTATTGAAATTATAAATTGCGCCACGCTCGGCTGCATTTTTTACCAATAATGTTTCCATTTTTGGCTGAATTAAATCGACAAAAGGACATGGACTGCCTTTGATATAATCACCGTGACGTTCATCACCTGTTCCCCAGCAACTCATACGTGCAATTTCTTCACCGACCAAACTGGTGGTAAGCAAACTTTCGCCCATTTGTTGCCACGGTGTTGCAATGGCTTTAACTTGTTCTTCGATACCTAAATCACGTAAAACTTCCATCGTCCGTTGATTGGTAATATGTGCACGCGGGCTATTGGCTAACCAGTTAAACTGGGTGAATAATTGTACTTTGATGCCATAATTCGCCAAAGCTAAGCCAAGGGTTGAACCCGCTGGCCCCGTACCAATTACCAAAACATCGGTATCGTAATGTGTCGACATACTGGACTCCTTTCACTGCCAAATCTGTTGCAAACATCTTGCGCTGCAGTGTAATCCAGTCAAAAAGTGCGCCTATTTGTATGCGTATAAACTGTAGATGGATTGGTTTTAGCACTAGTTTGGCTTTGTACTGAATTTTTTGACCGATATGCAGAATGCTGTATCGGCAAAACTGCTTTGGTTTACAATTGCGGTAGACAGATGCGGGTTGATAGGCAAAGCGAATGGAATTGAGGCATTTACGTTATTTTGCTGCAGTTGCAGAAGAACAAAGTTTCACCAAAGCAGCAGATAAACTCTTTACCGCGCAACCGTCTTTAAGCCAACAAATTAAAGATTTGGAAGAAGAAGTCGGTGTAAAATTACTGGATCGTTCTGCGCGACAAATTCAATTGACCGATGAAGGTCGTGCTTTTTTACCCTATGCCCTACAAGCCATTGAAAACTCAAAATTAGCCATTGCTTCAGCGCGTCAAGTTGCCCATCAAAAAAACTATCAAATTCATATTGGTTTGTTGAATGTAGCGGAGCTAAAAGTTCTACCATTAATTTTGGAACGCTTAAAATGTGAAATTCCTGATTTGCAAATTCACATTCAAAGTCTGACTTGTTTGGAGCAAATTCAGCGTTTAAAAAATGCTGAACTCGATTTAACTTTTACCCGCTATGCAATTACACATGAAGATTTTGAAAACCTGCATATTTTGACCGAAAAGATTTATTTGGTGTCGGGGCAAAAGTCTGTGACGCATAAAACTTGCTTGAGTGTGCAAGATGTAATGCAACACAATTTAATTATGTGCGAACAAAATGCCTCACCTGTTTTTTATGAACACGTTACCGACACCATTCCTGTAGAGCAGATGCCTACAGAACGCTTACTTTGGGTGACCAATGTTTTGCAGCATATTAATTTGATTAATCTGGGCATGGGCTACAGTTTTGTACCTGAATATTTATTACGCTTTCTAGCCGATCATGTGGTGATTTTAGACACCAATTTTGAAGTGCAAGCTTTAAATTTATATGCCAATTATCGTAAGCAAAATCAAAATCTAGCTTTGCAACTGATTACGCAGGAGTTAAGAAGGGTTTAGTCGCAAATGGTTTAACAAGAAAAATACGGCAAAAATATCTATAAAAAAAGCATCTGACCAGCAATATCATCAGATGCTTTGTTAGATTTTTTATTCAATGAAAGGGTTTACATTAAAGCCAATACAATTCCCACAAAAATAATCAGCCCTACCCAACGGTTATGACGAAATGCCCAAAAACAGCGTTGCGGGTCTTTATCTTTGGTTTTACTCCATTGGTATATAAAGTCTGCAACCACAACCAGTAATGCCGCTAAACCAAACGGAATCAGTAAATTTTCTAACCACAATGCCGTACCAATCAAAAGTACACTGCCCGCTTGCAACAATGAAATAATTTGAATGTCATAGCGACCAAATAAAATTGCGGTAGATTTCACCCCAATTTTCAAATCATATTCACGGTCTGTAATTGCATATTGAGTGTCATAAGCCACAGTCCACGCCAAATTGCCAAAATACAATAACCAACAAGTAAGATCAGGCGTTGCACCTACAGCGGTATAAGCCATAGGGATAGACCATGAAAATGCCGCTCCCAAGAACACTTGCGGTAAATGAGTGTAGCGTTTCATAAATGGATAAATAAACGCTAAAAATAATGCCCCAAATGACCAATAGAAAGTTTCAATTGGTAAAAATAACAACATGGCTGCGCTTAGTGCAACCAAACCTAAGAATACATAAATGGCTTCTTTGGCACTAATCACACCCGTGGCTAAAGGACGTGTTTTGGTACGCTCTACATGACCATCTACCTTACGGTCAGCAAAGTCATTAATGGCACAGCCTGCAGCGCGCATAAAAATTGTGCCCAGAATCATAGGGATTAATATCCCGATAGACGGCATGCCCTGATTAGCAATCCACAAGGCCCACATGGTTGGCCAAAACACCAGTTCTGTGCCAATCGGTTTATCGAAACGACACAAATAATAATATGCTTCTAAACGCTCACGCCACGTGATCTGCTGTGCCAATGCCATACCAATCTCGTATCTTAATATTGTTGAATAAATTGCTCAAAACGCGGTAAAAAAGTTTCTTGCACAATAAATTTACAGCCATGCCAAGTATAGCAACTCTGTCGTGTCCAGCCTTCATCGAGCAAAACCACACGCCTTTGACACAACGGATTGGTACGCTGAAATAAAAACCAGCCAATGGGTTTATTGCCAATATGCTGAAATAAACGGGCTTTGCTTTGCAAACTTAGAATCGGAAAAATACTTTTGGCTTTGACCCATGGCTGTTCATCACACCCATATAAATAGCTTTCACGCACCCATGAAGTGTGCCAATGTGGCATTTGCATCCACTGGGCATCTTGTAAATTTAAACGCTGAAAAGATTGCTGCAGTGGTTCAACTTTAAATTGTCCGCCTGCGAGCTGAGTCAGTTGTTGGGTCAAAGAACCTGCTGCATATAGCCATGTTTTTAATTCAGAAGGCAGATTTGCCTGCTTGGGAAAAATAGGCTGTGTTCGCATGTTCCGCCACCTTAACAAGATAGCCTAGTGTAGCCCAAATTTAGGCAAAGTTTTGTGACCGATGGCGCAATTCCCTGCAATTATCCAAAAAAATTAAGCAAATTCTTATATTTTGATAAAATCCATGCCAATTCAAAACCATGATTGCACCATCTAAAACAAAAAACCCGCCGAAGCGGGTTTTTCAAATTTAAGATTTTTGATGTATTACAAGCTGTAGTACATATCAAATTCAACTGGGTGAGTCGTCGTGTTCAAACGACGTACATCTTCAGTTTTCAATTCGATATAAGCATCAAGCATGTCTTTGGTGAATACACCACCTTTTAATAAATAGTCGTGATCTTCTTTCAAAGCATCAAGCGCCATTTCTAGGTTGTGTGCCACAGTTGGGATTTTTGCTTCTTCTTCAGGCGGAAGGTCATACAAGTTTTTATCTGCAGCTTCACCTGGGTGAATCTTGTTTTGAATACCGTCAAGACCCGCCATCAACAATGCCGCAAAACCTAAGTACGGGTTCATCATTGGATCAGGGAAACGCGCTTCAATACGTTTGCCTTTCGGGCTAGACACGTAAGGAATACGAATAGATGCAGAACGGTTACGCGCTGAGTAAGCCAACATAATTGGTGCTTCAAAGTGCGGTACTAAACGCTTATATGAGTTGGTCGATGGGTTAGTCAACGCGTTCAAAGAGCGGGCATGTTTGATAATACCGCCAATGAAGTACAACGCCATTTCTGACAAACCTGCGTATTCATCGCCTGCGAATAAGTTTTTGCCATCTTTAGAGATAGACATGTGTACGTGCATACCTGAACCGTTATCGCCTACCATTGGTTTAGGCATAAAGGTTGCAGTTTTTGCATATTGATGCGCAACGTTCCAAACTGCATATTTGAACTGTTGCACTTCGTCAGCCTTACGCACCATAGTATTGAAGCTCACACCAATTTCTAACTGGCAAGATGCAACTTCATGGTGATGTACTTCTACACGACCAGGCCCCATGATTTCTTCAATTTTTGCACACATATCTGCACGCATATCTTGAGAAGAATCTACTGGTGGTACTGGGAAATAACCGCCTTTCACACGTGGACGGTGACCTGAGTTACCAGCTTCGTAGTCTTTACCTGTAGACCATGCAGCTTCTTCAGCGATTAATGTGTGGCGCGCGCCAGACATATCGATGTCCCATTTTACTTCGTCAAATACAAAGAATTCTGGTTCTGGGCCAAAGAAAGCAGTATCACCAATACCTGTCGATTTTAAATATTCTTCAGCACGGCGAGCAATAGAGCGTGGATCGCGGTCATAGCCTTGACCTGTCGATGGTTCGATAACATCACACGTTACAACCACTGTTGGTTCTGCAAAGAACGGGTCAATGAAACCTGTGTTGGCATCTGGGCGTAAGATCATGTCTGATGCTTCGATTCCTTTCCAGCCTTCAATAGAAGAACCATCAAACATTTTACCGTCTTCAAAAGTATCTTCATCGATACTGTCTGCAGGATAAGTTACGTGCTGCTCTTTACCCTTAGTATCTGTAAAGCGGAAATCGACCCATTTTGCACCACTTTCTTGGATGAGTTGAAGGACCTTGTTCGCCATGCTCATTTTGCTCCGATGTTTTTTGTTGCACCCGAAAGTGCGTGTTAGTAGTTGGCAGTTATTAAGCAATTAGCGTACCAACTTTTAAAAGCAAAGCTAAAACCATGAATTCCGTATGAGAATACATCATTTAAAAAAATTACTTTGTCGCTATTATACTGTCAGAAATACGATTTGCACCATATTCAAACACTGTTCATTTGATTTGATTTAAAACTGCAAAACATAGCACCATTTTAGTGCATTTATGTTTTATTTCTGTTGAATTGTAGATCAAAAAATAGCTCAAACTGTATCTATGCAAGTATTTTGCTGTGCCATGGTTGTATTGAGCAATGCAAATTATCCGACCAATCTTAAACAACACTTTATTTTTATTGAGCAAAAATAATAAGATCGTTTAAAAATCCTAAACCTGTATTATTTTCGATCAAGCTGATTGAAAATATCTATACTGCAGATTTGTATTTTCTATCGAAACGCTGCACTCAAACTACCTGACGTGAACCGCTAATAACATGCGCCATGATGCTACTTTTTAGCGCATTTTTTACGTTATCTATAAGTGTGAAGCTAAAATATGACTGGTGAATGACCCTGTTTGATCATGTGTTCATTTCTTTCAGATCAAACCTGAACAATGTGTAATAAGCTTTGAAAATCTATAAATTGGTGAATGCGCTGATAAGCTTTAACAGGGATTATCATATAAATAGTCCGCAGAAAATGCTTATTTTTTGCTATGATGATAAGCGCTTCCTTATTCCACCTTCTTTTCGACAAGAAAAATAAAGTCCTTTCTCATTATAGGCGCAGGAATAAAGCAAATTATCTCAGACTCTTTAGCACTTAAAGTGTTCAATTTTCAATAGGTTAGCTCATGCTTTTAATGATCGATAACTATGACTCTTTTACCTACAACATCGTCCAGTATTTTGGCGAGTTAAATCAGGAAGTAAAAGTCGTTCGTAATGATGCCGTGACATTAGAAGATATTGAGCGATGGCAACCCAAGTATTTGGTGATTGGCCCAGGCCCTTGTTCTCCATCTGAAGCAGGGATTTCTATTCCTGCAATTCAGCATTTTGCAGGCAAAATTCCGTTACTGGGCGTGTGTTTAGGACACCAAAGTATAGGACAAGCCTTTGGTGGAAACATTGTGCGCGCTAAAACCGTGATGCATGGTCGTTTATCGGATATGTACCACAGCAACACAGGTATTTTTAGCAATCTGCCTTCACCATTTTCTGCAACCCGTTACCACTCTTTGGTGATTGATCAAGCAACCTTGCCAGATTGTCTGGAAGTGACATGCTGGACCAAAGAAGCAGATGGTTCGATGGAAGAAATTATGGGCGTGAAGCACAAAACTTTGCCTGTTGAAGGCGTGCAATTTCACCCCGAATCGATCCTGAGCCAACACGGTCATCAAATCTTTAAAAACTTTTTGGAAATTTACGCATAATGAGCGAGTCAAATCACATGAATATTCAACAAGCACTCAACCATATTACAAAACAAATTCACCTGACTCAGCCTCAAATGGAAGATGTGATGCGCGCGATTATGTCGGGCGAAGCAACAGACGCTCAAATTGGTGCATTGATGATGGGCTTACGCTTAAAAGGCGAAAGCATTGATGAAATTACTGCTGCTGCACGTGTAATGCGTGAATTTGCCATCAAAATTGATGTCAGCGATATTCCTTTTCTCGTAGATATTGTTGGTACAGGTGGCGATGGTCAAAACCTATTTAACGTATCTACCGCCTCTTCCTTTGTCATTGCAGCTGCAGGTGCAACCATTGCCAAACACGGTAACCGTGGGGTTTCAACCAAATCAGGCTCATCTGACTTACTTGAGCAAGCAGGCATTAATCTTGACTTAAACATGCAACAAACTGAACGCTGTATTCGTGAAATGGGCGTAGGTTTCTTGTTTGCACCGAATCATCACAAAGCCATGAAATATGCGGTTACCCCGCGTAAAGAGTTGGGTATTCGCAGTATTTTCAACTTGCTTGGGCCATTGACTAACCCTGCGGGTGTAAAGCGTTTTGTCATTGGGGTGTTTAGCAATGAATTATGCCGCCCGATTGCAGAAGTGATGAAACAGCTCGGTGCTGAGCATGTCATGGTGGTGCATTCTAAAGATGGTTTAGATGAAATTAGCCTTGCTTCGAGCACTTATGTTGCAGAACTCAAAGATGGTGAAATTACCGAATGGGAACTTACCCCTGAAAGCGTGGGAATTGAATCTCAAACTTTAACAGGACTGATTGTAGAAAACTCTGCTGAAAGCTTGAGTTTGATTAAAGATGCTTTAGGCAAAAACAAATCAGACAAAGGCGAAAAAGCGGCCAATATGATTGCACTCAATGCGGGTGCGGGTATCTATGTTTCGGGTCTAACTACAAGCTACAAACAAGGTGTCGCTTTGGCACATGACATTATTTATGGTGGACAAGCTTTGGAAAAAATGGGCGTGTTGTCTGAATTTACCAAAACGCTCAAACAGTACGAAGCATAAAGCAAATCAGGAAGGTGCATCATGGTGGATATTAGCAATACCATTTTAGGTAAAATTGTAGAACGTAAAAAAGAAGAGTTTGCCGAGCGTTTAAAACAACGCAGTTATGCAGACCTAGAACAATTGGCACGTGCAGCAACACCTGCACGTGGCTTTGCACAAGCCTTGCATAACAAACGCCCAGCGGTGATTGCGGAAATTAAAAAAGCATCACCATCTAAAGGCATTATTCGTGAAAACTTTGACCCTGCCGAAATTGCACAGCAATATGAAGCCGCAGGCGCAGCCTGTTTATCTGTGCTGACTGATGTCGATTTCTTTCAGGGTGCAGATGAAAATATTCAGATTGCCCGTTCACACTGTAACTTGCCTGCCCTGCGTAAAGATTTCTTGATTGATCCGTATGGTGTGGTAGAAGCACGTGCCCTACACGCAGACTGTGTGTTATTGATTGTGTCTTGCCTATCTGACCAACAGTTGGAAGAAATGTCGGAAACGGCTTTTGAACATCACTTAGATGTGTTGGTTGAAGTGCATGATGAAACTGAATTGGAACGTGCTTTGAATCTTTCAGAGCGTTGTATTTTAGGGGTCAATAACCGAAATTTAAAAACCTTTGAAGTCGATTTAAACACCTCATTGCGTTTAAAAAACTTGTTGCCGCCTGCGCGTTTATTGGTCACTGAAAGTGGTATCGCCACACCAGAAGATGTCCGCATGATGCAAGACCATGAGATTCACAGTTTCTTGGTCGGTGAAAGTTTTATGAAACAAGCACGTCCTGACCATGCCTTTACGGCACTGTTTGGTCAGCCTGAAAATCTATAATCCAATTTGAAATACCATGAGTAAACATGATTCTTCGCTTTCTAAAGAACAGTACAATTTACTAAAATCTTTTAAAAAGCAAATCACTCAGCCTCATACTTCAAGCATTGCCAAGCCGTCTGAACCCAAAGTTCAGACGCCTGAGCAACAACAGGAAGATGATCTCGCATTGTTTCGTCAGCAAATGCAAGGCGTTCAAAAAATGGACGCAGGCAATATTGCAAAAATCGAACACACTGCCAAGAAAAAACCAGATGCCCAAACGCTGGCCAAACGTGCAGCAGCCATAGGCCCTATGGAAACCGATGATACATTGCTGTCCGATACGCAAGCCATGCTTAACCCTGTGGGCAGCCAAGCTTCGCTGAGCTATCGCATTGCAACTTTGCAACATAAAGTCTTTGAAGATTTAAAAGCAGGCAACTTACGCTGGTTTGAAGCTGTTGATTTGCACGGTTGTACGGTAGAAGAAGCGCGGGTAGCCGTTTTGCAAATCATTCAAATGGCTAAAGATGAAAACCAGAACGTGATTAAAATTGTGCATGGCAAAGGCCCTGAAGCCATTTTAAAAACTTATGTGAATGGTTGGCTGCGTCAGCATCGTGATGTTTTGGCTTTTGTGAGTGCGCCTGAAAAACAAGGTGGCACTGGTGCAGTTTTAGTGTTGCTTAAACGCAGCGAAAAAAACCCAAAGTTTAAACAGTAATCGGTTTCATCTTTTAAACAAGGCATTGCAATAGTTTTCTGTTACAATGCCGTCCTTGTTCAATATCAGTGTAAGTGAACACGTCTTATGTCTATGCAGCAATCCTACGCAAACATCCTAACCGCCGTTGGTGAAGATCTTAATCGTCCAGGTCTAAAAGATACGCCGATGCGTGCTGCTAAAGCTTTTTCGTATTTAACTTCGGGGTATAGCCAAACCTTAGCCGAAGTGACCAATAATGCCGTATTTCCATCCGACAACCGTGAAATGGTCTTGGTGAAAAATATTGAGTTCTACTCATTGTGTGAACATCATTTATTGCCATTTTATGGTCGTGTGCATATCGCCTATTTACCTGAAGGTAATGTTTTAGGCTTGTCTAAATTTGCCCGTATTACCGAAATGTTTGCACGTCGTTTGCAAATTCAGGAAAATCTGACTCAGCAAATTGCGGAAGCTGTGGCTGAAGTGACCAAAGCACGCGGTGTTGCTGTGGTGATTGATTCAGCCCATATGTGCATGATGATGCGCGGTGTAGGCAAACAGGAATCGACCACACGTACCGTATCTTTTGTAGGTGACTTTAAAACAGATAAAGAAGCCCGTCGTGAATTTTTAAGTGCGGTGCCTGAGAGTTTTTAAATTGTGGCTAAGTTCCTCAATCAAATAAAAAATCCCGAAATTTATGTTCGGGATTTTTGGGTTTTAGATTAAAAAATTAGCTTGATACATCTTCAGATTCAACCTACAGACACATTGTTGCGTCCATTATTTTTTGCCATATACAAGGCTTTATCCACTTCTTCAAAAAAACGTTGATAGTCTGGATGCCCATCATATTCATGCACACCTATACTAATGGTAAAGTTAAATTCTTCACCTGTTGATGTTTTTAATGTGGCTTTTTCGACACGTTTACGAATATTTTCAGCGACTACCAAGGCACGATCAATGGTGGTATCAATCTGTAACAGTAAAAATTCTTCGCCGCCAATTCGGAAGGCATAGTCACTGCCTTTTGCATATTGCAAAATCACATCAGCTAAAAACTGTAATGCATCATCTCCTGCTGCATGTCCATAACGGTCATTGATTGATTTAAAATGATCGGCATCTATCGCCAACAATGTTAAAGGCGAATTATTTTTTCGTGAAAAATTAATTTCACGGGACACGATGGTATTTAAATAACGGCGGTTGAGCAGTTGAGTTAAGGCATCATTGCCTGAATTGATATATTCAGACACCTGAAAAATTTGATCGACTAAATGCAAAATTTCACGATTCTTGGCACGAATGGATTGAATCATTTCAATTGCCTGTGCCTGACTTTCACATTGACCAATTTTCTGAATTAATTCATCCACCTGATAAATAAATTCAGTAATAGTTTGTACTTGTTCCGAACTTGAAAATGCATAAGCCGCTTTATGAATAAACCATAAACCAAATTCTGTTTTAGATAAAATCGGTTGCGTCATTTTGGTGTGATCGGACACCACCTGAAACATCAGTTCATTTTCCCAATCCAGCAAAGTTCCGCGTTGTCGATCTTTGTGCACGGCAACATCTTGCATGGCAGAAAATAAGCGATAGGTATGTTTCATATCATTATGTACTTCGACCTTCATTTCATAAGATCGGCACATAATTTCTGTGGCAAAGCATAAAATTTGGCTTAAATAATTAAACTGATTTAAGTTGCTATTGGCTTCTGTTGCAAAAAACTCAAAAGCCTTTTTTATAATAACGCGCACACCACGAATAATCAGCCAAGATGGAATTTGTACACGTGCATGCACATCGCCCACTTTAAATTGCTTTTCTACAATCTCGTTATAATTGTGTTGAAACGGAACTTCAAAACTGGAAATTAGCCACTGATATAAAGAGTTTTTTAAGCGATTCTTCACCATCTCTGCAGACAAAAATTCTGTCGCATGTTCTTCAAGCAACATTTGCTGATAGAACTCGATCACAAAATCTTCTGCATGTGCTTGAATAAACTGGAATGTCGCTTGCAAATCTTCTGGCTTAAATTGCTCGCAAATTGACTTCCATTGCTCTGCAAGCTCATGCGTACACTCTTGATACATCCACAACAACCCAGCCAAAAGAAACTGCTAAATTTTAACGGGTTTCACCAGCAACTCAACTTGTTTAGCTGGTTTTTTACAATTCAGTATAAATTCAACAGCTCTTTAAAAAAAATGCACATAGCCTAAACTGGTCTTGTTCCAGTCCTGTTTGTCCTGTTGTTGATATTCCCAACCCAATCGCAACACATGCTGCGGGTTGAGTACATATTGCAACTGGCTGTTCAGCTTAAATTGCGATTGGTGACGTTCTTCCCAATACGGTAATTCAAGCTGAACCAAACTATTCATGCGTGCTGACCAGATATTTTGACAACCCAGTGTTGGGCCAATTCCAACACGCCAGCCTTTGTCTAAAGCCTTACCCGCTTGCACATGATTTTGAATTTGCACATAACACAAATGTTCACGCGCTTGATTAGCCACGCTATAACCAAACTGTGTTTTTAAACTTAAAACACCATGCTGTTCCGTTTCGCTAAAAGCCCCGTGCGAATTCAAGGCTTCTTGCTGCCAACCCAAATTAAAGCCCCAACTAAGTGGTGTTTTAAATGCGGTCATTGGGTTATAAGAGTTCACCGAGAGTAAATCTAACTGATTCAGTTTTAAGCGGTCTTCACGATATTGCACAGAAGCTTCTAAAAAGTTGAGTTGCGTCCCTGTACGAAAACCACCTTGCGGATCAAGTAAGTCATGGTAAGCCTGTCGATGACTCAACTCTACAAAATGCTCGCCTTGCACCTCGCCAGTACGCACAGCAAAGCTTCGTGCATGATGCCCCTGCACAGGATCGACCTGAGGGCGTGCGACATCCTGACGTTGTTTTTCTAAATTGATCTGACTTCTTAAACTTAAAATTTGTCTCAGTCGCGGTTGTGCAATTTTGGCTTCAATTTTGCGTCCAATCAGTTTCAGATACAAATCGTCATAAGCCATTTCCAGAATTTTAGCTTGATCGATTTGGCTGTGATTTTGCAAAACTGCCGCCACATTTTCAGGTTCTGCTTCGGCCACTTGATGGGCAGTTTTTGCCAACGCTGTGCCATGTTGTCTAGCTTGCGCCAATAACTGAGTTTCCAAAGCAGGACGATAGACAACATCTGCCACTAAATTTTCCTGCTCTACAGCTTTTAGTGTTTCAATTGGAATAGATACGACTCTAAACTGCTGCTGTAAATTCAGCTCAGGGCGCACCAAATCCATTAAACCCAATAAGCGATAGGCACAATTATCACTGATAAAATAATACGGAAATTGCACATGCTTCATTTCCCAAATGTGCTGCACTAAAAATGTGGTTTCCTGCTCATTCAGTGCCAGTTCATATTCCCACAAATCTCGGCTTTCTAAATCGCCATATTCTTTTACTTTGCGGTAATACGGCATCAGTGAATATTCACCCAGATATTGCCCTGTAAGTCCTTTCCATGCATAAGACCAACCTTCGCTGCCCGTTACCGTTGCTGCATAATTGACAGCATAAGAAATTAAATTCAGTTGTTTTTGATCTTTTGGGTCTAAGCGCAATAAAGTATGCCCAAACATAGAACTTGGATTGCCCATAAAGTCTGTGGCATAAATCAGCACTGCTTTATAAGGTTTAATTTGTCCAATCCATTCGTCCAATTCAGGACATTGCACCTGTGCCAAATCTTGTTGAGGAATTTGTAATTGTTCAATTAACCAGCGGCTACGTGCAGGAAATTTGCACTGCACCGATTGATTGGCAGGCGCTGTTTCAAATAATGCCTGCACATTGCGAAGTAACTCTTGGTTTAAATTGCTTCCGCCTTGTTCCGACACAAAATAGCCTGCATATTGCACTTCACTTTTGCCTTGCTGCGCATACATTAAGCGCTGCCAAGTCACCTGTTCTGCTAAGTGCAAATCTTTGGCTTTTTGCACATAATTGCTTGCAGATGTGGCTAAAGTTTCAGCCCTTTGTGCCACAGAACTTGGAGAAAGTTGTTGAGTCAGGCTGGTTGATATTTCAGAAGATAAAGCAAAAACCGTAGGAGATAAAAAAGCAGCAGTACACAAGACAAAAAATTTCATGGACATCTTATATGTTTTTTATAGGTAAATTTGAATTTCAACATTGTATTTGGGTATAAAAAAGCCCTGCAATTACACAGGGCTTTCATTCAAACTTAAACGTATGCTTTTAATACGTCATCATTTGCCATTACGTTTTGTAAAGAAGCCAGAACTTCTAAAGACGTTTGGTTTTCTGCAGAGTAGATAGAAGCAAAGTTTTGCTTAGAAACTGTAAAGAAGTGTGCTTTATCTTCAGCTTTAATGCTTAGCAATTCAGCCAATACATTTAAGCTTTCACCTTCACCAACTGCCATATCGCGTGCCAATGTTTCAGCATTTTCATTGGTAAAAGTCACGACTTGTGCAGTTACTGTACCTGTACCGCTACAACCTAAAGTACCAAATGTAATACCAAATAATTGGTTAGCAAAAATACCGTTGGTGGTTGCTGCTAAAATTTTAGCCACTTTACCAGACTGACCTGCCCAAACTTGTGAACCGATACCACAACCTGCATCACGGTCTGCAAATGCTGCTGTAGAACCCACTGCCAACACAGCAGCCAATGCTAATTTTTTCATCATAGTCGTACTCCAGAAATTTATTATCCGAAAAGTTATGCTTCGAATCATTATTATTGCTTTGTGTAACTTTTATTACACCGCTTTAAGATAGCGAGATGCGACTAAGAACGCAAAACATTTATACCAAAGTCATGCATTATTTTTGTAGCGTAAGATCATCTCTGAATTGAGTCTGTTTTCGGAGCCTCATCTTTAAGTGTCCATCGTCCTTGAGCATCACGAATACCAAGTATTTGCATAACCAAAACCAGACTCAGTAACAGCAATAAATACCAAGAACCGAGTTTGCCCCAGCCAACCATGTGCCATGCATCGACCTGACTTGGATACAACCATATTTGATAAAAGGTGCTAATGTTTTCTGCCACCCAAATAATAAAAGCCAAAAGCAGCAATACAGGCAACATCGGCAGTTGTAATAAATGCTGCTGTAATTGAAAACGAATTTTAGTTTTCCAGAAAATTACGACACTCCACACAAACAAGCCATAACGAATATCGGGGATAAAAAACTTGCTCATGAAGTTGATGTACGACAACACCGCCAAGGCCATCATATTGCCAAAAGTCGGCAAATTCCGTAAAGATACCTGATACAAACGCAAAGAACGTGCAAAGAAACTGCCAACTGCAGAATACATAAAGCCTGCAAATAGCGGTACAGTCATAATTTTAAAGACAGCAGGTTGAGGATATTGCCACGATGCAATTTGTGGATGGGTTAAAAAAATTTCCATGATCATTGCCAAAATATGAAATAAAGCAATCACCTTGGCTTCAGCCCAAGATTCTAGTTTTAAATATAAAAGACAAACCTGAATGATTAAGGCATAAAACAGCAAATAGTCATAACGAAAAAAGCCAAAATATTCCTGACTGGCCATAGGTGCTGTAAATGCAAATGCAATCAGCAATAAAATTCCAAATAAGGCAGCCGAAGCTGCCTTAGTCGAAAATTCAAATCCTGACTTCAGCCATGTTCGCCACATCATGATTTGACGACCCGACTGAAGCTCACGTTACCCATTTCCATCTACAACTAACTGATCTATATGATTGCTTTTATTATAGATATTTAGCGCTGTATTCATGTACGGTATCGATAAACACTTTAGGACGTTCAGGGTCAACCCATTGGGTAATACCATGACCCAAGTTGGCCACATAACCTGTTTTTTCACCATTGGCATAGGCATCATCCAGCATCGCACGTGTTGCTTTGGCAATTGCTTCAGGTGAACCGTACAAAGTGGCTGGGTCTAAGTTACCCTGCAATGCGGCACGACCACTCACCGTTTGACGTGCGACATTTAACGGTGTTGTCCAGTCCAGACCAAAAGCATCTGCACCTGTTGCAATCATTGGCTCCAGCCATTGACCGCCACCTTTGGTAAATAAAATAACAGGGATTTTACGTCCATCTTTTTCACGTTGCAGACCTGACACAATTTTCTGCATATAGTGGAGTGAAAATTCAAGATATTCACGATGGGCCAATGCACCGCCCCAACTATCAAAAATTTGTACTGCCTGTGCGCCTGCATCAATTTGTGCATTTAAGTATTCGGTCACTGCATCGGCCAAACGGTCTAATAGTGCATGTAAAACTTCAGGCTGTGCGTACATCATGTTTTTGGTGAAACGGAAATCTTTGCTTGAACCACCTTCAACCATATACGTTGCCAAAGTCCATGGACTACCTGAAAAACCAATTAAAGGCACTTGTCCGCCCAAAGCAGAACGAATGGTCGATACTGCATTCATGACATAGTCTAAGTCTGACTTGGCATTAAATTTAGGTAAATTGGCAACGTCTTGCTCGGTACGCACCGTTTTATGAAACTTTGGCCCTTCGCCTACTTCAAAATACAGACCTAAGCCTAATGCATCGGGTACAGTTAAAATATCTGAAAATAAAATCGCAGCATCTAATTCATAACGACGCAAAGGCTGTAAAGTCACTTCACAGGCAAATTCAGTATTTTTGCATAGAGAAAGAAAATCTCCTGCCTGCGCACGTGTAGCACGATATTCTGGTAAATAACGTCCTGCCTGACGCATCATCCATACGGGCGTGCAATCTACTGGCTCACGTAATAAGGCACGAAGAAAACGATCATTTTTTAAGGTCGTCATTTACTTTCCCAACTCATTTTCAATCTTGCAGCCATCATATCAAAAAGGTTGAAGTTTTAATAACTTCATTTCTTGCTCGTCTTTTCAGCCTATTCTAAGTGTTCAAATTCAGCTTACGTTTATGTGAAATACATCACACAAACAAAAGTCACTGTAAAATTGGGGTTATCTTGCATATTTACACAAAACAACTACTGCATCTCCTTAGTTTTTCTGCAATACTTGGCTAGTTTTTATCTATGTAAATGAATAATTCTCAAGGTTGAATTACATGTTGGTTCGCACAATACTCGCAATGAGTTTAAGTTGCATTTTTGCAGGGACTACTTTTGCTGCATCTACTGCTGAACAACCGTTAAATCCACAAGTGATTAGCAATACCGCTATTGAAGATCCGATTGATCCTTTAGCGACAGAAGCATCGGCTGCACAAAATAATCTAAATGCAACAGACACTGCTATTACGCAACAAGAACAAAATGATTTAAATAAGGCTTCAAAAACCTTAGATGATCTACACAAAACTGAAGATACCTCTGCAGATGTAGGCACTGCACCAACACCAAGCTCTGCAAGCCAAACTGCTACATCCAACACAGCAGCACCAAAAGCTTCATGGACTTTAGATGGTTTAAATAATGCCACTTGGTATGAAAATATTGGTAAAGGTCAGTTCCCTGTGTATGCACGTGCACACGTGATGCTGAACAATTCACATGCTTCTCCAGGTGCAATTGATGGCACTAGTGGTAAGAACACCCTAAAAGCAATTGCATCATTCCAGCAAATGAATGGCATTAGCCCAACGGGTATTTTAACCAAAGAAACTTGGGATGCGTTGGTTGCACGTCAAGGTTCACGTCCTGCATTTGTAGAATACACGGTTACTGAAGCGGACTTAAAAGGTCCTTATGCGAAATCTATTCCGCATGACTATGCAGAACAAGCCAAAATGAAAGGCTTGTACTACACCCGCGTAAGTGAAATGTTAGGTGAAAAATTCCACATGGATGAAAATTTCTTAAAGAAATTAAATCCGAATGCAACATTTAATAAAGTGGGTGAAAAGTTATTGGTGACCAACGTTCGCAATGACTTACCTGAAGACATTCACCTGATTGTGGCGCACAAAGGTGCAAAACAACTGTATTTGTTCAACAAACAAAACCAAATGGTCGGCTCATTCCCAGCAACCATTGGCAGTGCAGATACTCCATCGCCAACAGGTACTTATAAAGTGACAGGTGTTGCACCAAACCCATGGTACAGCTATTCACCAAGTAACTTTATTCAGGGCAAAAACTTAAAACCGCTGTCTTTACCACCAGGCCCTAACGGCCCTGTGGGGAATATCTGGATTGGTTTAAGTAAAAAATCATTCGGTATTCACGGCACACCAAACCCATCGACCATTTCAAAAACGGCGTCGCATGGTTGTATCCGTTTAACCAACTGGGATGCAAACGATTTAGGTCGTAAAGTACGTTCTGGCGTGACTGTAAAATTCCTTGAATAATCAGTGATCGCTTTAAACCGCAAAAGACCCACGTTTTTACGTGGGTTTTTTAATGCCGCGATAAAACTCTAAAATGTCTAGGTTCTGCAAAAAATCTACACATGTTGCAATTTTAGAACGGCATGTTGCAGTTCGCCTCTAGGTCGGCTGCGGTGAAAAGATTAAGATTAGTTCAAGTTAAAAAAATGATAGGAGCATTATCATGAATGCTTATTTACACCGTAGTGAAGATCGTGGTCATGTGAAAATGGGGTGGTTAGACACCAAACATAGTTTCTCTTTTGGTAATTGGTATAACCCGAAATATATGGGTGTTAGTGCCTTACGTGTCATTAACGATGACCGTATTGCCGCACATAATGGTTTTGGTACTCACCCACACGACAACATGGAAATTTTGACTTGTGTATTAAGTGGTACGATTTCCCACCGCGACAGCATGGGCAATGAACGCCATATTACTGCAGGTGAATGGCAGTTAATGAGCGCAGGTACAGGCGTTCAGCACAGCGAAATTAACAATGGTGATGAAGAAGTACACATGCTGCAAATTTGGATTCAGCCGAATGTACGCGATGCAGAGCCGACGTATCAGCAAATTCAACGTGACCCAAATACAGCACCCAACCAGTGGCATTTAATTGTCGGCCCGAATGACAATGCCCCAATGCACATTCGTCAACAGGCAGAAGTAAAAGCAGCTGTTTTAGAAACTGGACATCGTTTAGAAGTTACAGCAACACAAGCGGTAAACTATGTGCATGTAATTCGTGGTGAAATCACCATTGGCGAGCAAACAGTTAAAGCGGGCGATGCTTTGTTATTTGCTGATAATGCTGTGATTGAAGCAAAAGAAGACAGCCAGTTCATTTGGTTTGATTTACCAAAACAGTAAGTCCTGACTGTCACCTTATTATGATTGAGCATCTTTAATTTTTTGAGTTACCCTCTTGCCCTCTTCTACAGAGGGCTTTTTTATGGCTGAAATTGCATGATTCATTTTTTAAACACAGTTTTTGTCACGTTAATGACTTTACGCTGTTGTCTGCAAATACGCAGCAATTTGCTCTGCCACATTCCGTGCGGTTCGGGAAACACCAATTAAAGTTGCCGAGGCTGCGCCTGTCCAATCGCCATAACCAACCAACCATAAATTTTGCTGTTGTAACGCTCGATTTTCTAACACATCGACTGTGCCTTGTGCATTAACCACATTCAAACTTTGTAAATGCGACAATGCTGCCTTAAAACCTGTGCACCAAATAATGGCATCAATTTCCTGTTCACGCCCATCTGCCCAAACTGCACTATGTTCGGTTAAATAGTCAAATGGCGGCAGACCATGTAATACATCACGTTGCCGTGCTTCTTTGACACTTGGAATCATCACAATATCGCCCAAACCACCGATCGGTTGTTCAATACTGCGACCTTCCTGCTGGGCTTTTAAGCGCTCCGTGGCACGTAAAAATAAAACCCGTCCATCTACATCATCGGCTAAAAAACTTGGCGGTTGCTGTGTAACCCAAAAAGTTTCGGCCACTTTAGACACTTCTGCCAAAATTTGTGCGCCTGAGTTACCCCCGCCGACAATCATGACTCTTTTGCCCTGAAAAGCATTGGCATTGCGGTAATGAGCCGAATGAATTTGTGTGCCTAAAAAGCGTTCGCGTCCTGTATAAGCAGGAATAAAAGGCTGACTCCACGTTCCAGTAGCACTCACAGCGGCTTTGGCTCGCCAGCTTTGCTGTGCCGAACACACAATTAAATCATTGCCTTCCTTCAGGACTTTTTCGACCTGCACAGGACGCAGCACAGGAAATTGATAGCGTGTTTCATACGCTGTTAAATAGTCAATCACTTCTAATCGTTTCGGATATTCCTGTTCGGTTTTTGGCATTAACCAGCCGGACAAAGAACTCCATGTATTTGGAGAGAACAGCTGTAAAGAATCCCACGCATGTTGCCACGCACCGCCCGACTGCGTTTGATTATCCAAGATCAGAAAATTGATTTTTTGCCGTTTTAAAAAGTAAGCCGTGGCCAATGCTGCTTGTCCGCCACCAATAATAATTACATCGGCATCCATTATTTGATTCAAAATGGCTCTCCTGCTCGCAATACGCACCCTGTTGCTATGCCTAATCTTAGCGCATAAGTGCAACACGTGAGAGATTAAAAATTCAGTCCACCAAACTCAACTTATGGAAGCACGTAATTAGAAGCAAGCCATCTTGAAAAATGATGCTGCAAAAAAGCCAAGTCTTTCAACTTGACTTTGTTTTGTAAGATAGCTTGATGTGCAACACTGCAGAATCAGGTTCGGGCTTTAAAAAGCCCTGCCGATGAGCTAATTCAGTTCATGTCGCCTGAACCGATGGAACAGGAACTCATTGCACTGCAAGCCGAATTGTATGAACTGAAAAAGTCGATTTATGCCACCAGTAAAAATGACTACAGCATGTTCAGCTCAGTCGGACAATCGGCGGCTTATCAACGGGTGTGTGACTTACTCAAAAAAGCGGCAGGTGCAAAAGTGTCGATTTTGCTGCAAGGTGAAACAGGGGTCGGGAAAGAAGCCTTTGCCCGTGGTGTGCATGAACTCAGTCAACGTAAAGAACATGCTTTTGTTGCGGTCAACTGTGCGGCTATTCCACCTGAACTGATTGAATCTGAACTGTTTGGTGTTGAAAAAGGTGCATTTACAGGTGCACATCAATCACGCTTAGGTAAATTTGAACGCGCCCATGGCGGTACTATTTTTTTAGATGAAGTGATTGAACTTTCGCCACGCGCTCAAGCGGCTTTGCTGCGTGTGCTACAAGAAGGTGAAGTGGAACGCGTTGGAGATTCGCAAACCCGTCATATTGATGTTCGCGTGATTGCTGCAACCAATGAAGATTTAGAACAAGCGGTTAAAGCAGGTCGTTTCCGTGCCGATTTATATTACCGTTTAAACATTTTTCCTGTGCAGATTCCACCGCTGCGTGAACGCCGTGAAGATTTACCATTATTGGTTGCACATTTCTTAAAACACTTTGAAAAAATGTATGACAAACAAATTCAAGGCGTCAGTGAAAAAGCCACTAACTTTATGCAAAGCTATGCGTGGCCTGGCAATATTCGTGAACTGGAAAACCTGCTCGAACGTGCGGTACTACTGACGGAAGATCAACAACTGATTAAACTGAATGCCCTGTTTCCGCAAATGCACAGCGACCATACTGTAGATGAGCAAGACAGCGTAGATTTAGACACGCTTTTAACCGAAGGTTTTGATTTAGAACAGCATGAGCAACAACTGATTATCACCGCGATGCAAAAAGCCAAACACAATGTATCTGAAGCGGCACGCTTATTGGGAATTTCCCGCGCTGCACTGGATTATCGTTTAAAAAAATACGCCATGCGCTAGAAATTCCGCAATAAAAAAGCCCTGTTTTTCAACAAGGCTTTTGCATTTCAAGCAGCCGAATTACCAGCTCAGTGTCTGAGTGCCTGGACGGAAAATTGCTTCACCCATAGCATCTGGATTGGCATATTTCAGACCTTTCATTAAGTCACCTTCAACAACACCGTACTGCTCCATACACATTTTGCAGATATACACATCACCACCTTTGGCGATAATACTTTTCAGCATGTTCTGATGCTCTGCATATTTATGTTCAAAGCGGTTAGATGCCAACATTACGCCTTGATCGACCAAATAAATCGTCAGTGGATGACCTTTGCCAAATTGGTTATTGCCCATGCCAATTGCCATTTTGGTGCGGTGCGCATCACTGCTGGTAAGCAAGACAAAAAGTGGATCTTTTTTGCTCTCTGCCATTGCTGGAGATAGACTGGCAAAGGTCAGCAAAACCGATAAACATAACAACTGAATCAATTTCATGGCAGAACTCACACTCAATTTAAATCTGGTCAAAATATTAGCATAATAAATATACTATATTTAACCCGAATTACGGATAAGAAAAGCCCTTGAAAAAAAGGTAGTTAGAGCCATTTAGAAAGTTACGACACAACCCAAAGGCTCTAACTACCATGTACGATTTTACAGAAATTTTTTGTATTGTTGAT